>NZ_JBIRLM010000011.1:0-167242 GCF_044330565.1 Streptomyces sp. NPDC017448
GCAAGGGCTTCGTCGTCGACGGTGTCTGGGGCACGGTCAAGGGGCTGGGCACCCTGGTGGGTGTCGACGGCTGGGAGAGCATGAAGCAGGCGTGGGGCGGCCTGGGCAACCTCGCCACGGGTGTCGTCCTCACCGTCACCGCACCGCATGTGCTGTGGCTGACACCGGAGAAGCACCTGCCGGGCTTCGTCAGGGATGCGCGCAACGCGATGAAGGAGACCGGGAAGGCGCTGATCGCCTACGACCAGTGGGGTGAGAACCCGGCCCGCGCGGGGGGCGCGGTCACCTTCAACGTCCTGACGACGGTCTTCACCGGCGGCGCCGGGGGCGGCGTCTCCGGCGCCGGCAAAGCGGCCGCCGCGGCGAAGGCCCTCTCCTTCGCCAACAAGGCGGGCCGCGTCGTGGACCCCACCACCTACCTCTTCACGGGCGCAGGGGCGGGCCTCACCAGGATCAGCGACGTCATGACCGGCCTGAAGAACACGGGCCACATCGAGATCCCGCCCCTGCCGCCGGGCGTGGTGACCCTGCCGGAGGGCGGGTTCAAGTTCGGTGACGGCACCCTTCACCTGCCCCCGGGCGCAACCGTCCCGGAAAGCGCGTTCGAGATCCCCAGGGGCTCGGTCAAACTCCCGGCCGGCGCGGAGATCCCCACCGGAGCGGTGGATCTGGGCGACGGCATCGTCCACCTCCCCGAAGGCATGACCCCACCCGCGGGCTCCCTGCCGATCCAGGAAGGCGCCCTCAAACTCCCCGAAGGCACCACAGCCCTCCCCGAAGGCACCGCCAGAGGCATCGACGACCACGGCAACGTCATCCACCTCGACCGCCAAGGCAACATCCTCAGCGAGGACGGCACCCTCAAACAACACCACACAAGCGCACACCGCGGCCCCCGGGCAGACGGTGGTTCCGCCGCCGCCGAACAGTTGGCGCCTGTAGGCCACAGACGGGGGGAGACCCCCGTCGGGGGAGTTGGCCTCAAGACTCTGCCCAACGATCTGAACGGCAGCAAGGACACCATCCCCCACAGCTACGGCTCATTGGACCCGGCGCCGTCGCCTTACAGGCCGGAGGGCTCCAACACCCCGGTGGGAAGCCGCGAGGGCGGCGGCCCGGATGGCCACGGAGGGAACGCTGATGCGCCCCCCGGCTCACAATCGGAAAATTTCCCATCCCGCGATACGAGCGATATGGGGACCCGACGGGACTACGAAGCACGGACCGCTCCTGAGTCCAGGATTCCACACCCGCCCAGCGAGCCCGGCGACCTCGTTTTGAGTACAGGCGATCACGTGTATTTTCGAGAAGGAAGAACCGGTATTGGGTACGATACGAGCACTATGGTGAACTTCGACCTCGTGCGTCCCCTCGACGGCTATCATGATGTCGTCGTGCATGGAAATGCCCAGGGATTCTTCGAACCCGGACGAGTGAACGCGGCCGGCCAAGGATTTTCCGCCGGTGATACGCATCCGACCCATATAGCCGAAGCTATTCGTGCCAACCCGAGCTACCATGGTGGTCCAGTTCGCCTCGTTTCCTGCCATACAGGCAACGCTTCCAAGGGCGCTCTGGACATTCCTGCCGCTCAGGCCATCGCCAATGAACTAGGGGTTCCCGTATCCGCTCCCACCAATAAGGTCGGCGTCAGCTCGAGGCTGGGTCCCGGGCAGGTTCCTGTAATATTCGGCGGCGGGTATTGGCGCATATTCCTGCCGATGGCGCATTAGCGAGGAGTGGAATCATGAAGATAGCAGACTTCTTCGAAGAGTTTTGGCCCCCCTCCTTCGGTGTTTCGGCGGGAAGCGTTAAGGATTTCGTTGCGCCGAATCCCTATGGCGACGTCAAAGGAATCACAGAATACCTCCTGTCGGGATATGAAATGTTCAGCGTGATGGGTTCTTCCGAGGATGCGCTGGGGACAGGCGAGACCGTGCTCGGCGGAGACTCGATCTACAGTGACGGTGAGTGGGTCTGGCGAGGTGACCTCTTTTTCTATGTGCGGAAACATCACGTGCAACTGCCTGGCGAATTTCTTGCACGCATGAGAGAGAATAAATATGTCATGCCTGCCGAAAATGATCTCGAGTTGAGGGAGATTGCCCAGAAGGTTCACGATGGCCTTACGGCGGGGTGGTGAAATTGAACGTCGATGGGTCATGGTATGTGACGCGGATATATCCCAAGGATATTGATTTCGCGCAACAGCGGAACCGTTGAGCACGTCCTGTATTTCCTACGGCATGTAAGGGTCGATCGAGCTCGCCCCCCGGCTGCACGATGCCAACTACTCGGTGGATGAGGACGAGAACGGGAACGAGCCGGCGTTGGCCGGAGCAGGCGCACGCGGCGGCGGTGACACGGTGCGGCGTGGCTCGGACGCGAGCGATACGGGCCGGATGGGCGACGAACTCGGCCGTACGGACAACGACGCCATGAGCTCCGACAGGTCATCGGGCGGGACCGCGAACTCGTTCTGTCCCGTCTCGTACCACGGTGGGCGTCCCGCATGAGCTGGTCGAGCAGGTCTCCTGGCTCATCCACGCACGAAGATGTGAACGCCCCTCGCGGTGGCGGCATTAGCCGGCAGGTCCGCCGACGAAAGTGATGAGGAGGACGAACGACGCGGCCGGGGACGCGGTCGAGTTCCGGGTTGGGACTGCTGGAGCGACCGTCCGGTCGTGCGGAGGGTCAGGGGGTGCCGTCCGGCTCCTGCCGGGCTCGCGGCAGAAAAGGGGAGGTCTCTTCGCCTGGGGTTGTGGCAGGGTCCGCGCATGTCCATCAGCGTTGCCTACCCCGTCTTCCGGACACCCGACCTCGATCTGGCCCTGCGGGTGGCGCGCCGGATGGTGGCCTTCGGCGCCCAGCCCTGCTCCGAGGTGTCGGTGATGGCCGAGGCGCCTACCGTGGCCGAGGCGCGGCGGCTGCGTGACGCTCTGCCGGACGCGTGGTTCGAGAGCCAGAGCATGGACGCGCCGGTCGTTCCGCCGCCCGGCATCCCGGACCTGACCTGCGCGGTTCCCGCCCGTGGGCTTCCCGACGACCTGGCTGACGCACGGGCGTACCTTCCGTTGACCGGTTCGATGCTCTACCAGCCTCCTGGGAGCATCGAGGATCATTTCGCCGCGGTGATCGGTCCTCACCCGGCTGAGATCCGCTGGTCCTCCCTGGCGTGGCCCGAGGCGCCCGAGCGTGACCTGTACGGCGAGAACAACCACGCCGAGGTCACCCTCCTGCTGAACTGCGACTCCCGGGAACTCGACGTCCGAGCCGACACGCACCTGGTGCTCGTCCACGTTCGGCGCTGCAACGGCGACGGCTACGAGGACCGCTTCGCGGAGTGGCTTGCCGAGCAGATCGGGCAGAAGGTCATCGGAGCCCCGCAGCGCTGAGGCGGCGAGGCTCCTTCTCGGCGTCTGGTGGCCGGCCGACAGACACGAGGCGGACAGGGGGGCGGGCCCCCCGGCAGAAGCCGGAACGCCGGCGGCCCGGACGGCAGGCCCTAGCCCAGGGACTTCTGGGTCGGGACGACCACTCCGTACAGGTCCTGGATCGTGGCGAGGGCCGACGCGTGGAGCTGCTGGGCCGACACGCCGCTCGGGTGGCCGTTCAGCGGGAGCGGTCGGGTGGCCGAGGCGTCGGCGACGACGGTCGCGCGGTTGCCGTTGACGAACGCGCCCTGCGCGGTGGCCAGGGTGCACATGTGGGTCATGAACCCGGCGATGACCACGTTCTTCCGGCCGGTCTTCTCCACCTCCTCGGCGAGGGTCGTGTCCTGGAAGCCGTTCGGGAAGCTCTTCTCGACGACCGTCTCGCCCGGGGCGGGCTTCAGTGCGGGGATGATCTGTCCCGCCTCCGAGGTGAGGTCGTAGCCCCGGTCGACGATGTGGAGGACCGGGGTTCCGGCCGCGCGGGCGCGCTCCAGCAGGGCCGCGGCGTTGTCCACGGCGGGCCGCCAGCCTTCCAGCTCCATCACGCCCTCGGTGTAGGTGTTCTGGTAGTCGACGAGGAGCAGAACCGCGTCGGCCAGGGTGGCGGGGGTCTGGTCGAGGCCGATGACCTCGCGCAGCGTGGTGCTGGACATGGGTGTACCGCCTTGGGGGTCGGGTGCAGGGGGGCATCCGCCCGGGGCGGGCGGCGTGCCGAGGACCACGCTAGGAGCAGCTGCGCATGTCGGCAATGACGTCTAACATGCAGATACCGACATGCCGTGCCGCCGCCCCGGCGCACCGCGTCGCACACACGGCGGAGACGCGCATCGCGTTCTCGTCGGAGTCAGGAGGCCGGATCGTGCCCGACACCGGGCGACTCGTCGTCATCGTGCTCTTCGAGGGCGTCGACCTGCTCGACGTCACCGGCCCGCCGGAGGTGTTCTCGCTCGCCCGGCGCGAGGCGGGAGACGCCGCCGCGTACGAGGTCCTGCTGGCGGCGGCCTCGCTGGAGCCGGTCAGAACAGCGGCCGGGGTCCGCATCCTCCCGGACGTCACCTTCGACCAGGCCGCCGGGCGGAGCATCGACACGCTCGTCGTCCCCGGATCGGTGGAGCTGGACGGCGAGCGCAGGGTGCACGCCCTGGTCGATCCCGAGCTGGTGGAGCGGGTGAAGGCGCTCGCCGCCCGGACCCGGCGCGTCACCTCCGTCTGCGTGGGCGCGCACCTGCTGGCCGCCGCCGGGCTCCTCGACGGCAAGCGCGCCACCACCCACTGGTCCACCGCGCACCAGCTCGCCGCCGAACACCCGGAGGTCGAGGTCGACGCCGACCCGATCTTCATCCGCGAGGGAGACGTCTGGACCGGGGCCGGGATCAGCGCCTGCCTCGACCTCTCGCTCGCCCTGGTCGCCGACGACCTCGGGGAGGAGACCGCGCTCCGGGTCGCCCGGCAGCTCGTGATGTACGTGAAGCGGCAGAGCGGCCAGAGCCAGTTCAGCGTCCCGCTGGAACAGGTCTCGGCGACGCGGCGCATCGAGGACCTGCGCCACCACATCCTGCGCACCATCGGCAGCAGGCTCACGGTCGCCGACCTCGCCGCGTACGCGCACGTCAGCGACCGTCACCTCACCCGCCTCTTCAAGACCGAGCTGGGCATGACCCCGTACGCCTACGTCGAGTCCGTACGGGTGGAGAAGGCGCGCCACGAGCTGGAGTCCTCCGACGCCACCCTCGAACGCATCGCGACGGTCTGCGGGTTCGGCACGGTGGACACGCTGGTACGGGCGTTCCGGCGGCGGCTGAACACGACGCCGACGGAGTACCGCAACCGGTTCCGTACACCTCGGGCCGACGCCCGGGCCGGGTGAGGTCCCGGTCGGCCGGAGTCCCCGGTCCGGGTGAAGGTCCCCGGAACGGCTGGAGTCCCCGGTCCGGGTGAAGGCCCCCGGAACGGCTGAGGGGGCGGGGCCGTAGCCGGCCCCGCCCCCCACCGTTCACCGCATCACCGTCAGGCGTCCGAACCGGCCTTCCGGCGGCGGACGACGAACACCGCCGCCGCGCCGAGCAGCACGGCCGCGCCGCCCGCGAGGGCGATGGAGGTGGTGGCGGAGGACGAGCCCGTGGCGGCGAGGGCGCCGTTCGTGCCGGTCTTCGCCGGGGTGCCCGAGGTCGAACCCTGCGGCGTGGTACCGGTGTTGCCGGCGCCGGGCTTGGTGGTCTTCGACGGCTTGGCGTCCTCCGTCTTGCCGGGCTTGCTGCCGGCCGCCTTGACGTCGAACTCGTACATGTCCACGGCGGGCGTCCCGCCGCAGGAGCCGTCCTTGTTGTAGAAGTCGGCGGCGATGAACGCGACGCCGTTCCCCGCCGGAGTGGCCTTGTCGAGGGTGAGGCGCAGCTTCACATCGGCGTGCTTGCCCGGCTTCAACGCGCCGACGCCGTCGATGTAGTTGTCCTCGTCCGCGTTCTGCCACTTCGGGGAGGACTTCGTGGACCACTGGAGGCGGAAGAACTTACCGGTCTCCTTGATACCGGACTTGTCGGTCGCGTGGACCCCGGCGTACGCGATGACCTCGTCCATGTGCCGGTCGGAACCGTTGGTCACGCGGACGGTGAAGTTCGTGGTCGTCCCGGCGACGAGCTTGTTCGGCAGCCCGGTCACCTCGGCGGTGAGCTCGTCCACGAGCTCGCACGCCTCGCCGTCCTCCTCCGCCTCCTTGATGGCCGCGGCCAGCGCGGCGTCGGCCGCGATCTTTGCCGCGAGCGCGTCGTCCGCCGCCTTGTCGACCACGCTGTAGGCGCGGGCCGCCGCGACCCGTGCGTCGTCGACCGCCGTCACGGCCTCGGTCGCCTTGGTGTCGGCGGCGGTCTTGGCGGTGGCGGCGGTCGCCGCGGACGCCTCGGCCTCGGCGACGGCGGCCTCGGCGGTGGCCTTCTCCTCCTCCGTGGCGTCCTCGGGCAGGGCGTCGAGGTCGGCCTTCGCGTCGGTCACGGCCTGATCGGCGGCGGTCTTCGCGGCGGCGGCCTCCTTGGCGGCCTGCTTGGCGGCGGCAGCGGCCACGGCGAGGGGGTGGGTGCTGTCGAGCTCTTCGAGCGTCTTCCTCAGCTCGACGATGCCGTCGGCCTTCGCCTGGGCGGCCTTCTCGTACGCCTTCTTCGCCTCGGCGGCGGCCGCCTCCAGCTCCTTGATGGTCGGCTTGCTCTTCTTCTCCTGCGTCTGCGCCGCCGGCTTGGCGTCGGCGTACGCGGGGGAGACGGAGAGCAGCACGGCGGGGGTGGTCACGGCGAGTGCGACGGCGGTGGCGAGTGCGCGGCGAATCTTCACATGGTTCCTTGCGTCGGCTCCGAAGGAGGCGGAGCGGCGGTGCGTCTTCCCGGGCGATACGTCGTCCCGGCGGTGCGACTTCCGGGCGGTGCGTCGTGGTCGGCGGTGTATCGGTCCTTACGGTGCGGTCACCGGGTCGGGACGCACGTACGGAGGGGCGGCTGCCACGGCGGAACGGATCACGCGGGCTGCCTGTGCCGATGGTAGGGGGAACGTGTGACGGGGCCGGGTGAATATTCCGGGCCCGGGGGCGCGACGGCGTCGGGCGGAGCGGACAGACGTCGCCAAAGGGCGCAGTTGCCCTCGATTTCCGAGTTTTCGCTGTGACGAAGACCATGCGGGGATGCCACCCGCCGTGGGTCACCCGGCGCGCGGACCGGAGGGCGGACCCGCGTGCGGACCGGAGGGCGGAGGCGCGTGCGGACCGGAGGGCGGAGGCGCGTCGCAGGCCGTCGTCGTCATCGCGTCGCGCCGGTCCGGGCCGCCCCAGCGTGAACCAGACGAGCGTACGCCTGGGGTGGTGCGGACCGCCGCTGTCCGTCCCCCAGGCCAGCGCCAGATTCTCGATGAGGGCGAGCCCCCGGCCGTGCTCCTCCTCCGGGCTCGCCCGCAGTGAGCCGAGCGCGCCGGTGAGCGTGCCCGCGAGCGGACCGCCTTCATCCGTGACGGTGATAGTGACCCGCTTCCGGTTGACGGTCGCGTCGACCCGGATCAGTGGCGTACGCGTGTGGCGGTGCGCGTTGGTGACCACCTCGGTCACGCAGATCCGGGCGCCGTCGACCAGCCCGGTGTGTCGGCCGACCACCAGGAGCGAGGCCACGAAGTCCCGCGCGAGACGTGGGGCGGCGGCCGTGTTCGGCAGGATGAGGCGGTAGACCTCGCCGTCGATCGAGTGGTGAGGTACGGGAGTTGGCGTTGCAGCGGTCATGTCGGTCTCCCCCGGTGGTCCGGTTCGGTGAACGGGTGCGCCGTGCCCGGCCCGTGGCGACGGCTGCTGTACCGCCGCATCAACGCGTGGCGAAACGACCGCACTTCGGGGCTCCTCCGGGAAGCGCTGTGCTGTGAGAGCGACCTTTACTGTGAGTCTCACTTATGTGACTCATTCGGAAAATTAAGTGACCGAATGGATTACCGTGGGCGTGCCAGCCAGGCTGTGAGCCGACCGGAGGAGATCGTCGATGCCACCGAGGAAGGCGCCCACGGCGCGGCAGTGCCGGGTGGGCGCCGAGCTGCGCAAGATGCGGCAGAGCGCGGGGCTCGCACTCGCCGAGGCCGCCGCCCTGCTCAGTACGGACCGCACGGCCATCAGCAACACGGAATCCGGACGCTTCGGGGTGAGCGGCGAGCGGGTGCGGGCCTGGGCGGCCGGATACGCGTGCCCCGACGAGGCGTACGTGGAGGCGCTCGCGGCGATGGCCGAGGAGCGGGGGCGCGGCTGGTGGGAGGACTACCGCAACGACCTGACCAGCGGGACGCTCGACCTGGCCGAGCTGGAGCACCACGCCGTCGGCATCCGAGCGGTGCTGATCATGTATATGCCGGGGCTGCTGCAGAACGAGGACTACGCCCGCACCGTCTTCGCCGAGGCGGTACCCAAGCTGCCGGCGGCCCGCAGGCGGCGGCTGCTGTCCCATCGGCTCAAGCGCCGGGACGTCCTCGACCGGGAGAACCCACCGACCTGTACGTTCCTCATCCACGAGGCCGCGCTGCGGATGACGTACGGCGACTCGGGCGTCGCGCGCGGGCAGTTGGAGCACCTGTTGCGCGAGTCGGAGCGCGACAACGTCACCGTCCGGGTGGTCCCGTTCGCCGCCGGCGGTTTTCCGGAGACGGGAAGCTCGACGCATTATGTCTACGGTCCTGTTCCGCAGCTGGATACCGTGCAGACGGACACGGCAACCGGCCCCGCGTTCCTGGACGCCGAGACGCCTCTGAGGAACTACCGGGCGGCGATGGATCGGGTCGAGGAGCTGTCTCTCGACCCGCGGAAGTCGAGAGACTTCATTCGTGAGGTCGCGCAACAAGTGTGAAGGCGTGAGGTACGTGGAAATTCAGTGGCGCAAGTCCTCGAAGTCGTCGGGGGCCGAAGGCAACAACTGCCTGGAGCTGGCCGAGCACGGTGGCGAGATCCTGCTGCGTGAGAGCGACAACCCCGATGTCGTCATCCGTACGACGCGCACCAAGCTCCGGGCGTTCCTGGGCGGTGCGAAGGAGGGCGAGTTCGACGACTTCGCCTGAGTCTTCGTGGCCCAGGAGCGAGCGGCCCCCATCGGCGCGGATGGGGGCCGCGCTGTTTGTATCACTTGTTTATCCAGCTAGATTCACTCGTTAGACGTCAAACACTTGATACCCGCTCGCGCCACGCGCTGGCTTCCTGGCATGCCGCCGCACCTGCGCGCGGCCGACTCCCCTGGCGACTGCGCCCGTTGGAGGAGTCGCGAGCCAGGGCCGCCCCTGCCCGCAGCTCCTCACGCCGGCGGCGGGCAGGGGCGTTCCCGGTGCCACGTCAGGAGGCCGTGCCTGGTGCGATCCCGATCCCGATCCGACGCGCCCCGAAGGTTCCGCCCTGTACGCGTACTGGTGCGAGCGGTCCACGTACACCTTGTTGCGCAGCGGGCCCCCCGACACCTTTGAGCGGCGCTCCGTGCCCACCGCGACCGAGGCCGTCCGGTGGTTCCAGGCCGATGCGCGTGCCGCCGCGGAGGCCATGGCCCCCGACGCGCGCCGCGAGGCTCTGGAGCGGATCGACGGGGGCGGTCGGGCCCGATCGATCGCCGCTCTGCACCGGGGGCGCATCTGCGGGTTCTCGCTCGGGCACGGGGACCGGTGGACGGAGTGGACGATGCGCCCCTACCTCGCGTTCGCCGTACCGGCCCGGCACCTGCTTCCCGTGCTGCCTCCGGGGTGCTGCTTCTGCGAGGCCGCGCCCCGGTGACCCGGCGCGCACCACGTGCCGCGGCCCGCAGCGTGGTGTGCGCACACCACGCTGCGGGCCGCTTCCGTTCCGTACGGCTAGGTCACCGCTTCGCGGCCAGGGAGCCGCAGTTGGTGCCGTTCTTGCCGGCCACCTCACCGGCGATCTCCCCGCGCCACGTCACGCACAGGCCGCGCGCGTCGAGGTAGACCGGTCCCGCGTACGTGGTGTAGTACCCCGCGTCGGTGACGGTCGTGGTGGGCGAGGCGAAGCCGAGCGAGGCCGTCATGTGCACGGCCTTGCCGGGGGCGTTGCGGACGGTCACCACGCAGTTCTTGCCGGTGGCGGAGCTGTAGGTCAGGAACACCGTGCCCTTGGTGCCGATCTGGGCGGAGTTCACCACGGAGTAGCCGCTGCCGCAGGCTCCGTTGTACTGCGCGGCGGCGGCCCTGCTCGCCGTACCCGCCCGGTGGGCGGCCGGCTCCGCCGCGACGGCGGCCGGTGCGAGGGCGACCGCCGCGCAGGCGGCGGCGGTGACGGTGGCTCCGATGGCTGACGCACGTCGGATGTTGATCATGTCGTTCCCCGGTTTCTCTTTTCGGTCACGGCGCGACGCCTGGTCGGGCGCCCGGCTCCCCACCCACCGCAGTGGTGTGAGTCACACCTTGTCGGACAGATCGTGACGCGGAGGAGTTGTACCGTCTGCGCGCTGTTACGAATTCATGACACAGATGGGCAAGATCACCTTTTATGACCCGTCCTCGTGGGCTGGAACGAAGTGCTCCGAGTGGGCGACCGCGCGATGAGTTCCGGCGGGGCCCGGAGTCTCGTACGGCGGACGTGGTCACCGGTACGAGTGGAGGCAGCCGTGAAGAGGGACGCGAAGCGCGGGACCTGGCGGATGGTGCACGCCGAGCGCGCGGCGCTGGTCGCCGACCTCGCGCGGCTGGAGGCGGGGCGGTGGGACACGCCGTCGCTCTGCACGGGGTGGACGGTGCACGAGGTGGCCGCCCATCTGGTGGACACCGCCCTGACGACCCGCCTGGGGTTCCTGGCCGGACTCGTCCGCGCGCGGTTCGACTTCGACCTGCAGAACGCGCGGGGGGTGGAGCGGTGGCGCGGCGCCTCGCCCGAGGAGACGCTGGAGCGGCTGCGCCGGGTGGTGCCGCGGACGTCGACCCCGCCGGCCCCGCTCGACACCCGGCTGGTCGAGGAGGTCGTCCACGGCGAGGACATCCGGCGGGTCGTGGGCCTGGTCCGGGCCTACCCGCAGGAGGCGGTGGCCCGGGCGTTGCGCCTCCAGGTGCGTACTCCGGCGGCGTTCGGCGGGGCGAAGGAGCAGGCGGCGTCCGTCCGGCTGACGGCCACGGACGCCGACCTGTCGATCGGGGAGGGCCCGGAGGCGGCGGGCCCCGCCCTGTCCCTGCTCCTGGCCGTGTCGGGCCGCCGGGCGGCGCTCGACGACCTCGACGGGCCGGGGGTCGCGGTGTTCGCGGGGGCCGCCGCCTGAGCCGGGAGGGGAGGCGGCTGCTCCGGCGCGGGGCGCGGGGCCGATGCGCCGGCCACGTGCCGTGAAGCCCGAACGCCGGACACGCACGCGCTCGTTAATGTATCCGCATGGCTGATCATCAGAACGGTACGGCCGAGTCGGTCACCGCGGTCTGGCGTGCCCTGACCGACTGGCTCGCCGCGCACGCCCCCGTCTCCCACGCCTCCCTCCTGCCGCCGGTAGCGGAGGAGGAGATAGCCGCCGCCGACGCCCGGCTGAAGCACCGGCTCGGCTACGGGCTGCCCGTCGAGCTCGCCGCGTTGTGGCGGCTGTGCGGCGGTGTGCGGCACCAGGTCATCGAGGCGGACGAGGAGGGGGAGGTCGGGTCCGGGGCGTTCCTGCCCGGCGGCGTGCTCTTCTCCCCTTCCGAGGCGCTGGGCCTGCGCCTCCCCGCGGAGGGCGGGCACGACGGGTGGGGCGGCGCCCGGGTGGTCCCGTGGCTGACCCGGGACGAAGCGGGGCCCTTGCAGGGCCACTACGTCGGCGACGACGGCGTCGGACGGTGGAACCTGGTGGACGAGCCGGTGTCGAAGCCCGCCTACGCGTCGGCCACCGCCTATCTCGAAGCCGTCCACCGCACCCTGACCGACGGCCCGGCCGGCCTGATGGGGTCCGATGTGCCCGGCCTCGTATGGGGGTGCCTGGTCTGGGACGACCCGGAGAGCCCGGGCATGGACGAGGCGTTCGAGCACTGGACGCCGGTCCACTGAGCAAACAGGCCCCCCGCCCCGCGGACGCGGGACGGGGGGCTGGGCGTCACAGGCCGGTCAGGGCTTCGTCATCGCGCAGACGAGCGTCGCCTTCGTCGGGTCGCACGCCTTGAACCAGCTGTTGCCCGGGTCCACGGTGTAGCGGTCCTGGTCGAGGATCCGGAACTTCTTCAGGAAGCCCTCGTAGAAGAGTTCCGCCTTCATCGAACCGGAGTTGACCTTCAGGGACATCGAGGACCGCCCGCACTTCTCGTCGAACGTGGGGGCGTCGTAGCGGGTGTCGTCGAGCAGGTGCTCACTGCCGTCGTCCACCTTGGCCGCCACGGTCTGGATGCACTCGGCGCCGCCGTTCTTGCCCGCCGTGTTCACCCCGCCGTTCGCCACGGGGACGCCGGGCGACTGGTAGGTGGCGGAGAACGGGAACTCGTCGCACGAGATGGTCTCCGGTGCGCCGTCGAGCTCCGGGTGCAGGAACGTCCACGCGTGCTTCGCGAACCGCTTCTGCGGAACCCAGCCGTCCGACCGGGGGCCGGTGTACTTCGGGCACATCACCTTCTCGCGGTTGTTCTCCCGCTCGTAGCCCGACTCGTTGCGCGGCTTGGCCGGCAGGTACTGCAGCGGGTCGGCGAGCGACCTGCCGGTCCCCTTGGTCTTGGACTTGTTCTGGATCAGCCACACGTGCGCGGCGGCGGAGGGGTACTTCGCCGTGTTGAACGTGTACGTGGGGTAGTACTGCGGCATCACGCAACCGCTGTTGGCCCCGTTCGCCGAGACCTTGTCGCAGCGGACGGTGACGGTGGGGGAGAACCCGGGGCCGCCGTCCACCCACTCGCCGCGCTTGCCGTTCAGCCCCAGGGGAGGCGTGACCTCGGTCTCCGGATTGAACACGAAGCCCACGGGCATCGACTTCGACAGGTCGACATCGCGCGTGCCGGAGGAGTTCTGGACCGTGCCGTTCCACGTGTGGGAGGCGGTGCCGGTGGCCATGTGGCCGTCGCGGGGCTGGTTGCCGTCCATGCCCCCGTCCCAGGACAGGTCGTTGTAGAAGTCGAAGTTCTGCTGCCGGCCGTCGGCGTCACCGCAGCCGTCGCTGGCGCACAGGGAGTCGATCATGCCGACGGGGTTGCCGTCGCCGAAGAGCACCGCCCGGTCCTCCGCCGGGAAGTCGTTCGAGATCGGGTTCAGTTCGATCCACGTCTTGATGCCGCTGCCCTGGGCGTCGACCTTGACCTGGTAGGCGACCTCGAAGTGCGCGTTGTACTGCACCGGCAGCGTGCCGTCGGTGAACTTGGCCTCCGCGCGGTAGAACAGGTCGAAGAAGAGACACGCCTCGGTGCGGCTCATCAGCGACTTCTGCGCGGCTCCGGACAGGGTCGGCTGGCACCAGGGGTCCGTGATGACCGGGTCCGGGTAGGAGCCGGCGCGCGTCATCCGGGCGCGCGCCGCCTTGCGGGTGCCCTCCAGGGACCGCTCCTTCTTCGGAGCCAGCGTCACATCGGCGCCGCCGCTCTTGAAGGTGCGGGCGCCGGGCAGCGGCTTGAAGCCGGGAATCCCGGCCTCCTGCGGGCTGTTGGGCTGGTTCGGGTCGGGCGCGTCCTTGTCGAGCGGCGGGATCGCGATGTCGATCTTCTGCGCGCGGTTGTAGTCGCGCGTCCCGGACGTGAACCCGTAGTCCTTGATCGGGCCGACGTTGCCGGCCCGGTCGACGGTCTGCGTCTGCACGGCGTGGTTGCCGTCGGCGGTCGGCGTCACCGTGTACGCGGCGTCGGGAGCGAGCGCCCTGAAGGCGCCGGTGGTGGTACGGACCGTCTTCCAGCCGAAGTCCGCGGCGTCGTCCTCGTACGGGTCGACACGGAACCGCACCTCGGCGGCGTCGGGGGCGCCCGTGATGACGTCGAAGCCGCCCGCGACGCCCGAGGGGCCGCCCCAGTTCTCCGGGTAGGTGGACGACACGATGGACTGCGGTTCGCCCGGCGCGGTGGTGTCCACGACGAACTGGGTCCACGGCGACCAGTTGAGGTTGTAGTGGGTGCCGTCGTAGGCGTTGGTGCGGAACTTGTACGTCCTGCCGTCCTTCAACTGCCCGGCCGGGACGGTGACGGAGGCCGGCTTCCCGGAGTCCACGAAGTCGGAGACGATCAGGCCCTCACCGGCCGGGGTCGTGATCGGGGTGTTGGTGGCGGCGTCGTAGACCTGGAAGGAGCCGTTGACCTTGTCGCCGTCCGCGTCGGTGAAGGTGTCCCGCAGGGTCGGGGTGGTGGAGTTGACCGCCCACACCCCGGCGTACGACTTGAACGGGGCGCCGGCCTGCCGGTTCGTTCCGTCCGAGGGCCGGTAGTTGTAGGTGACGGACAGCTTGGGCTGGTTGGCCGCGTTGTTCGCGGAGTTGACCCGCTTCCATGCCTTCACGTCGTCGGTCGCGGCGCGCAGGCCCATGTGGCCGCGGGTGGCCTTCGCGGACGCCCAGGACTGGACGAGGGTGTCGACGTCGGCGTTGATCCAGCCGTCGGGCTGGGTGGCGGCGCAGTCCGGGTTGCCCCGCGTCTGGGTGGAGGAGTGGTACTCCTGCTTCCAGGTGGGTTGGGAGGACCAGCGCGACGCGGTGGAGGAGGCCGAGGTGTCCCAGACCGTCCACTTCTGCGCGCTGCAGTCGGTGTTGCCCGCGTGGAAGTTCCACAGCGCCAGGTTGGTGTCGAGGATCAGCGCGTCCTGGATCGGGGTGGTGTTCCAGGTGATGAAGGAGCGCGCGGTGCGCGGGGTGCCGTCGGCGTTCTTCGTGCCCGGGTTGCCGAAGTCGAGCTCGGTGTCGGCGGACCAGTCGACGGTCTCGCCCTGCTGCACGTACGTGTCGAAGGTGTTCGACAGCGCCGAGGTGGACGGATCGACGGTGACCGGGTACTTCGTCTCCGGGTCGGCGAGGAAGCCGGCGTCCGGGGTGACGACCAGGTCGATCTCGCCCGGGCCCTTCTCGACGACCTTCATGGAGACGCGGGCGCGGTTGGTGTGCTCACCGGACGCCTTGTCGACGGCCGCGTCCCACATGACCGGGGCGGGCATGGTGGCCTTCTCCACGCCGGTCCCGGCATCGGTGAAGGTGACCGACCCGTCCTTGTTCGCCTCGGCCTTCAACCCCTTGGCCTTCACCGGGAGGGTGTAGGTGTAGGAGCCGGCGGCCGGCTTCTCCCCGATCTCGACGAACTGCTCGAAGCCGCTGCGGGTGGCTTCGACGATGACGTCGGCGCCGGGGACGGCGTCCGGGTAGCGGGCTCGGGTGCCGTCCAGCACGGGGTCGGGCAGGCCGCCCTTCCACTGGAGCGTCACCTGGTCGTCGCCGGTGCTGAGGGTGACGAGGTCACGGGCGGAGCCGTCCTGCGCGGCGCGCAGCGACTTCGCCGGCGTGCCGCCCTTGCCGCCCAGACGCAGCCCGTTCGGGTGCGCCTTCGGGACGACGGCGCCGTCGGCGCGCCGGGTGAGGGTGGCGTCGACCTTCTGCCACGCCCCGTTCTTCCAGACCCGCTCGGGTCCGGCGGTCAGTTCGGTGGTGAGGGTGCCGTCCGGGTTGGCGACGGTGTGGGTGGTGGGGGTCGTCTCGTCGGTGGCGACGACCTTCTTCCCGGTCTTCTTCGCCTGAGAGATCGCCCAGGCGATCGAGCCCTTGGCGTGCTGCGCCGCCCAGGCCAGGTCCGACGCCCGGACCTCCTTCTCGGAGGGGGGTTCGGCGGATGCCTTCGCGGTGGGGGCGGCCGGTTCGTCCGGTGCGGCGGCGGCCGTCTGACCGGATATCAAGGCGGCTTCGACCGCCAGAACCAGTACCGACGCGAGGGCGATGCGCCCTCTTCGGCGTGTGGCGCGTGGGCGCCCGGTGGTGTGCTCGGACACGGAGGTGTCCTCCCTTCCGATCCTGCCGTTCGACAAGATCACCAGGGGAACCTAGAGGGAATCTGTGGGGGACCTGTGTGCGGAATCGAAGATTCCGCATGATCATGAACACGGTTGCGTGGGGGCGGGTGGAGTTCCCGTGAACGTTGGTTGCCCAAGGTGACCATCGTGTGAGGGCCTGTCACCGACGTTCATGGACGCTCGCGAACCGGGTATCAGCGGCGCGCGTGCCGGGTGCCGCCCGCCCCCTTTCTTGGGTGACGTGAACGCGACAGAATCGGGGTGCTCGGCCCGATGGGGCCAGGCTTCCCCCGGTCCTTGGAGGCACCCGCATGCCCGGCCCCGCGCGCACCCCCGAGCCCCTGTCGCCCAACCGCGAGCCCCTGGCCCGCACCCCCGGGCCCCTGACCCGGCCCTCCCGCAGAGGCTTCCTGGCCGGGGCCCTCGCCGTGTCCGCCACCGCGGTCATCGGTGCGGCGCCCGCCGTCGCCGCCACGCGGGAAGGGCGCCGGGCGGTCCGGGGGACACAGGACTGGATGGGCGGCCTGCCCGACGGGACCGCGCTCCGGCGGCTGACGATCCCGGGGACGCACGACTCGGGGGCCCGGTTCGGCGGGCCCTGGTCGGAGTGCCAGAACACCACGATCGCCCAGCAGCTGACGAGCGGCATCCGCTTCCTCGACGTGCGGTGCCGGCTCATCGACGGCTCGTTCGCGATCCACCACGGGGCCGCGTTCCAGAACCTGATGTTCGGCGATGTCCTCGTCGCCTGCCGGGACTTCCTCACCACGCACCCGACCGAGACCGTGCTGATGCGGGTCAAGCAGGAGTACTCCGCCGAGAGCGACGCCGCGTTCCGGACGGTCTTCGACGACTACCTGGACAGGCGGGGCTGGCGGTCCCTGTTCCGCCTCGACCCCGTCCTCCCCGACCTCGGCGGGGCCCGGGGCAAGGTGGTGCTGCTGGCCGACAACGGCGGCCTGCCCGGCGTCCGTTACGGGGACGCGGCGGTCTTCGACATCCAGGACGACTACATGGCGGAGCCGTTCGCCAAGTACCCGAAGATCGAAGCGCAGTTCCGCAAGGCGGCCGCCCAGCCGGGGAAGTTCTTCATGAACTACGTCTCCACCGCCGCCCTGATGCCGCCCCGCTGGAACGCCGACCGGCTCAACCCGCAGGTGCACTCCTTCCTGGAGCGCGCCGAGACCGCCGGGTGGACGGGGCTGGGCATCGTCCCGCTGGACTACCCGAACCAGCGGGGCGGCCTGGTGGAGTCGCTGATCCGGCACAACCCGACGGGGTGAGTGCGGGCGGAACGTAGACTCGCCCCTTTGCGTGATCAACTCGTCAGGGGTGGGGATGCCATGGGTCCGGCCGGAACGCTGAGAAGACCCGCCGGGGCGCTGATCGTCCTGGCGCTGCTGCTTGCCGCCGTGACCGCCGTGCCGCCCGCCAGGGCCGTTGCCGCGGACGCCCCGGCCGCGACGGAGCCGAAGAACCTCCAGGTCATGTCCTGGAACATGTGCGATGTCCCGCGCTGGGGCTGCACGGGCACGGGGACGAGCGCCGAGAAGGCGGGCGTGGTCAAGATGCACGTCGACAACACCTGGGTGCACGCCGTCCTCCTCCAGGAGGTCTGCGAGAACACGCTCGCCACGCTGATGGCCGAGCTGGGCCCGGGGTGGGGGAAGGCGTTCCACCCGTACCGGTGGTCGCAGAACGGTGTGAAGCAGGACAGCCCGTGCGAGGTGGGGAAGGCCGAGCGGGTGGGCACCGCCATCGTCGTCAAGGGCGGGATCGCGGACGCCCGCACCTACCCGACCACGCAGCCGTGGACGGGGCTCCAGCCCCCCTTCCACTGCGCGACGGCGCCTTACTGGGACGACATCCGGCTCTGCACCGTCCACGCCTCCGGGCTCGGCAGCAACCCGGACCACCCCACCTGGGACTACCGGGACGACCAGTTCGCGGAGATCAAGGCGGTCGTGGACCAGTTCCCCCGTACCGTCTTCGGCGGGGACTTCAACGCACAGCCGCCGGACGCGCCGAACAACGCCCACGCCTGGGTGTGGCCGCAGGGCCTCTACTCCCAGGGCCCCGGCACCGACGGCTACCAGGAGTGCGACCAGACGGGGACGTCCCGCACCGGCCGCCCGACGCACGGTTCCGGCGTGAAGATCGACTACATCTTCAGCAGCGAGACCCGGCGCTGGTGCACCGTCGCGGACTCGGTGTACTCGGACCATCACGTGATGATCGAGAGCGTGGCGGTCGGCTGACGCACGGGAGTTGACGCACGGGAGGGGTGACGGGCTCATCAGCCCGTCACCCCTCCCGTCGTACGTACGGCGTGAGCGTCGCGGCCACCGTGCCGGGTTCTGCGTCCGGGGGCGGACGCAACGGCTTGCGTTTCTTTCGAATTCTGCGATGCCGGGTGCACTCTCACAGGAGACAGAGCTATGCACAGCACTGCGGAAGACCGCACGCTCCTGCCCGAGCACCGTGCGGAGATCGCCGAGCTCCGTTCCTTCCTCGACCGGACGCCGGCCGCTGTCGAGCCCGCTCTGCTCCGGGGCCCCGACGGCGACACCCACAGCCTCCCCCGGAGGTCTACGAAGCGCTCCTGGTCGTGGTCCGGGCCCTGGCGGAGGGCAAGGCCGTGACCGTCGCGCCGGTGAACACGACGTTGACCACGCAGGAGGCCGCGGATCTGCTGGGTGTCAGCAGACCGACCTTCGTCAAGATCCTCGACGACGGCGGCCTGCCGTTCACCAGGCCGGGAAGACATCGCAGAGTGCTCCTGGCCGACGTTCTGGCGTACAAGGAGCGGCGGCGCTCGCAGCGTCGTCAGGGCCTCGACGAGTTGACCAGGCTGACCGAGGACTCCGGTCTCCACGGTGGCTGACCCCCCGATTCCGCCGAGCTGACTGGAGCGATGGGCAGCGCGTCGTCCTGGACACCCGTGTCCTGTCCCCGAACCACCTCTGAGGGGCCTTTCCCGGGCCGCCGCCTCACATCCCCGGCGGCGGCGTGGGCGCCCCCGGCAGGGCGAGGGCGGCCACCGTGCCCGGGCCGCCGTCCGGGGCCGGGCGCAGGGTGATCGTGCCGCCCGCCTGGTGCACCGTACGGGCCACGATGGACAGGCCCAGGCCCGAGCCGGGGAGCTGGCGGGCGGAGGGGGAGCGCCAGAAGCGTTCGAAGACGTGGGGGAGCTCCTCGGCGGGGATGCCGGGGCCCCGGTCCCGTACCGTCAGCTCGCCCCGGTGCAGAGCCACGTCGATCGTGGCGCGCGGCGGGCTGAACTTCACCGCGTTGTCCAGGACGTTGACGATCGCCCGCTCCAGGGCCGCCGGCTCCGCCCGTACGTACCAGGGGGCCAGCTCCTCCGTGATCGTCAGCTCCGGTCCGCGCAGCCGGGCGCGGCGCAGGGCGGTGCGGGCGACCTCGTGCAGGGCCACCACCTGGAGCGGGCCCGGCTCCGCCGCGTCCGGTCGGGCCAGCTCCTGGAGGTCCCCGATCAGCGCGGCCAACTCCGTCATCTGGGCCTTCACCGAGGCCATCAGCGCCTTGCGGTCCTCCGCCGGGATCTGCCGCCCCGTGTCGTCGCTGCGGGCCAGCAGCTCCACGTTGGTCCGCAACGAGGTCAG
This sequence comes from Streptomyces sp. NPDC017448, assembly GCF_044330565.1. Classification (NCBI taxonomy): domain Bacteria; kingdom Bacillati; phylum Actinomycetota; class Actinomycetes; order Kitasatosporales; family Streptomycetaceae; genus Streptomyces; species Streptomyces sp. NPDC017448. The sequence goes on from NZ_JBIRLM010000011.1 coordinate 19,455, forward strand.
GGGGGTGCGCAACTCGTGGCCCGCGTCCGCGATCAGCTGCGCCTGCCGGTCGCGGGAGGAGGCGAGCCGGGCCGCCATCGAGTTGAAGGAGTTCGAGAGGCGGGCGATCTCGTCCTCCCCGTCCACCGGGATGCGCACGGTCAGGTCCTCGGTGCGCGCCACGTGCTCGACCGCCTCGGTGAGGTCGTCCACCGGCCGCAGCCCGGCCCGCGCCACCCACAGCCCGGCCGCGCCCGCGCCGATGACGCCGATGCCGCCGACCAGGACCAGCACCCAGGCGAGGGTGGACAGCGGTGCGTTGATCTCGCCGAGCGGGCGGGCCACCGAGACCGCGAGCTCGTCGTTGGCCCGGCCGGAGTCGACCACCGGCGGCAGCTTGCGGGTGTAGACCCGCACCTCCTTCCCGGCGGCGTTCTCCGTCGTGTGCAGGGTGTCGGCCCGCCGCCCCGCCGCCACCGCGACGTCGCTCGACCGGGCCGGGACGGGCGTGGTGTTCGGGGCCGTGCAGTAGTCGCCGTTGGCCGCGACGATCTGCACGGTGTACTGGCCGGGGAACTCCTGCGCGGGCAGCTGGCCGCCGCTCAGGCACGAGGTCAGCAGGTCGCGCATCGCCGCGTCGTCCATCTTCGCGTTGCGCAGCGAGTCGTCGAGCTGGTCCTCCAACTGCTCCCGGGTCACGAACCAGCACGCCACCGCCACCGCCGCGACCGCCATCGCGACCGCGGTGGCCACCAGCAGTGCCAGCCGGGAACGCAGCGGCAGCGCCCGGAAGCGGCGGACGAAACGGTTCACGCCGGGTCCGGGCCCGCCCGCGGGGGGCCGCGCCGTGCTCACGCCTCGCCGCTCCCGTCCGCACGCAGCGCGTAGCCCACCCCGCGCACGGTATGGACGAGGCGCGGCTCGCCGCCCGCCTCCGTCTTGCGGCGCAGGTACATCACGTACACGTCCAGGGAGTTGGAGCTCGGTTCGAAGTCGAACCCCCACACGGCCTTGAGGATCTGCTCCCGGGTCAGCACCTGGCGGGGGTGCGACAGGAACATCTCCAGCAGCGTGAACTCGGTGCGGGTCAGCTCCACCCGCCGCTCGCCCCGGGTGACCTCGCGGGTCGCCAGGTCCATCCGCAGGTCCGCGAAGGAGAGCACGTCCTCGTCCGGGGCGTCCGCGTCCGCCGCCGACGCCGCGTAGGAGCTGCGCCGCAGCAGGGCCCGGATGCGGGCGAACAGCTCGTCCAGCTCGAACGGCTTGACCAGGTAGTCGTCCGCCCCCGCGTCGAGGCCGGTGACCCGGTCCCCGACGGTGTCGCGGGCGGTGAGCATCAGGATGGGGGTGGTCGAACCGGTGGCCCGGATGCGGCGGGCGGCGGTGAGGCCGTCCATGCGGGGCATCTGGATGTCCAGGACGATGAGGTCGGGGGCGTACGCCTCCGCCGCCGCCAGGGCGTCGTACCCGTCGACCGCGACCTGCGTCCCGTACCCCTCGAAGGCGAGGCTGCGCCGCAGCGCCTCGCGTACGGCCGGCTCGTCGTCGACGATCAGGATGCGCTGGGGACCGTCATCGGCGGGGCTCATCGCTCTCTGTCCTCTTCTCGTCTCGACCCGGTCTGCGGGGGCGTTCCCAGCCTCGCACGACCGGGGGTCCGTGCGGGATCAGGCGCCGTCGCCCGCGCGCAGGGCGTCCAGGTCGGCCTTGAGCGTGTTCACCGGGATCGCGAAGCCGAGCCCCACGCTGCCCGCTGCGGAGCCGCTGCCGGCCGCCGACGAACTGGGGGAGTACATGGCGGAGTTGATGCCGACGATCTCGCCGTCCATGTTGATCAGCGCGCCACCGGAGTTGCCGGGGTTGAGGGAGGCGTCGGTCTGGATCGCCTTGTACGTGGTGGTCTCCTCGCCGGTGTCGCCGTTGAACCGCTGCCCGCCGAACTCGAACGGCCACTGACCGCCGCCCTGCCCGCCCTGATCCTGGCCGGAGCTGCCGGAGTCGTCCTTGGCGACCGTGACGTCCCGGTCGAGGGCGGAGACGATACCGCTGGTGACGGTGCCGGTCAGCCCCTCGGGCGAACCGATCGCCACGACCTGATCGCCGACCTCGACCTGCGAGGAGTCGCCGAGCGCGGCCGTCTTCAGCCCGCTCGCACCGCGCAGCTTGATGAGCGCGAGGTCCTTGTCGGGGGCGGCGCCCACCACGTCGGCCGGGTAGGTCTTCCCGGTCGAGAGGGTGACCTGGAGCTGCCGTGCGCCCGCGATGACGTGGTTGTTGGTGACGATCTCGCCGTCCTCGGTGATCACCACGCCCGACCCGGTGGACCGGCCGGCCGACGAGGCCGCGCCGATCTCCACGATCGCGGGCGAGACCGCTTTCGCGACGCCCGCGACGGTGCCCTTGCTGCTCTGCGAGACGGTGGTGCCGTCGACCGCGCCGCCGGAGCCGGTGGCGGTGGGGCTCCCGTCGGTCGGCCGGCCCACCAGGGTCGCGGTGCCGCCGCCGATCACGCCCGCCGCGATCGCCACCGCCGCCAGCAGCGCCACCGGCCGCTTGGCCCTGCGCCGGGAGGCGGGGGCGTACGCGGGCGGAGGCGGGTACCCCCCGGCCGTACCGGCGTACGCGGTGCCGCTGGGCGTCGTACCGGAGTGCGTCGTACCGGTGTGCGCGGCGCCGGCGTACGGGTACGGGGAGGCGTACGGGGCCGGGTCCTGGTCCGTCGAGTGCGCGCCGCTGGGGCGAAGGTTCTCCGTCATGTCCACCAGGCTGGGCGGCGAAGATGAGAAGGGCCTGAGTACGTCCTGAGAAGCCCGGAAGAACCGCGTATGCCCGGCGTGAGGGCTGCGCCGCGCCGGGCGGACCGAGCCGCACCGGGCGGACCGAGCCGCACCGGACGGACCGCGCCGGGCGGACCGAGCCGGGCCGGGCGGGTCAGGGCCTCGGGGCCGGGGGCTCCCCGCAGCCGCAGGAGCGCCGGACCACCAGCGCGGAGGGGAACTGCTTCAGCCGCTCCCGCCGCGACCCGGCGACCCGCAGCGCGTCGTCCAGCACCAGGTCCACCGCCGCCCGCGCCATCGCCGGGCGGTCGGAGTGGACGGTGGTCAGCGGCGGATCGGTGAGGCCCGCCTCCTTCACGTCGTCGAAGCCCGCCACCGCCAGCTCGCCCGGCACGTCGATCCGCAGCTCACGGGCGGCCCGCAGGACGCCGAACGCCTGGTCGTCGGTGGCGCAGAAGATCGCCGGCGGCCGGTCCGGGCCGGACAGCAGGCCGAGCGCCACCTGGTAGGCGTCGTAGCGGTTGTACGGGGCCTGGAAGAGCCGGCCCTCCGTGGAGCGGCCCGACTCGTGCATCGCCCGCCGCCACCCCTCGACGTGGTCGGCCACCGGGTCGCCGACCACCGGGGTCTCCTCCGTACCGCCGAGGCAGGCCACGTACGGATGGCCGTGCTCCAGCAGGTGCCGGGTGGCGAGCTGGGCGCCGCCCACGTCGTCGGTGACGACGGCGACGTCGTCGATCGCCTCGGGGCGCTCGTGCAGCAGGACGACCCGGGCGTCCCAGGCCTCGATCTCGGCGGCGGCGCGCTCGCTGGGGCCCTGGCTGACCAGGATCAGCCCGGAGACCCGCATGCCGAGGAAGGCCCGCAGGTAGTGGACCTCGCGCTCGTCGCGGTAGTCGGAGTTGCCGACGAGGACCATCTTCCCGCGCTCGGCGGCGGCCTGTTCGACCGCGTGCGCCATCTCCGCGAAGAACGGCTGCCGGGCGTCCGGCACGATCATGCCTATGAGGTCCGTACGGCGCGAGGCCATGGCCTGGGCGACCCGGTCGGGCCGGTACCCCAGCTGCTTGATCGCGGCGAGCACCCGCTCGCGCGTGGCCGGGGCGACCGGCCGGGGTCCGTTGTTGATGACGTAGCTGACGACCGCGGTCGACGTCCCCGCCAGTCTCGCCACATCGTCCCGCGTCACCTTGGCCACGCGCCGCAGTCTACGCGGATGGACCTATCTCTTGGCAGCCTCCACCGGGGCTTCTTCCGCAGGCGTGGCCGGAGAGGACTGCTCCGGACGGGTGACGGGATCGGCCGGCTTCCGCCGCCCGGCGGCCCGCTCCTTCGCCTCCTCGGCCAGGCGCTCGGACTTCTCCGGCTTCTCGGGGGTGACGAAGCGGTAGCCGACGTTGCGCACGGTGCCGATCAGCGACTCGTGCTCGGGGCCGAGCTTGGCGCGCAGTCGCCGTACATGGACGTCGACCGTCCGCGTACCGCCGAAATAGTCGTACCCCCAGACCTCCTGGAGGAGCTGGGCGCGGGTGAAGACCCGGCCCGGGTGCTGGGCGAGGTACTTCAGCAGTTCGAATTCCTTGAAGGTCAGGTCCAGGACCCGGCCCTTGAGCTTCGCGCTGTACGTCGCCTCGTCGACGGAGAGGTCGCCGTTGCGGATCTCCATCGGGGAGTCGTCGGAGGTGATCTGGCGGCGGCCCGTCGCCAGCCGCAGCCGCGCCTCGACCTCCGCGGGCCCCGCCGTGTCCAGCAGGACGTCGTCGACGCCCCACTCGGCGGTGACGGCCGCGAGGCCGCCCTCGGTGACGACGAGGATCAGCGGACAGCCGAGGCCCGTGGACCGCAGCAGCTGGCAGAGCGAGCGGACCTGCGGCAGGTCGCGGCGCCCGTCCACGAGGATCACGTCGGCGCCCGGCGTGTTCACGAGGGCCGGGCCCTCGGCGGGGGCGACCCGCACGCTGTGGAGCAGCAGTCCGAGGGCGGGGAGCACCTCCGTCGACGGCTGGAGTGCGTTCGTCAGAAGCAGCAGTGAACTCATCGCCGCCCACCTGCCCGGTTCGGTCGATCGTGTTGCACGGTTCGCTCGCCCATTACGTCGGTCCTCCTCGTTCCCTGCGAGAGGGGCACTCCCGGGCCCGGCCCGGGGGAGTATGCGGCACTGCTTCGTACGTCATGCGTTCTGCGTCATCGCGTTCTGCGTCACGAGTCCTGCGTCAAGCTTCGGGCATCCTGCGTCGAACGTCCTGCGGCAGCACGGTGAGGTCCCGCGTCCCGGAACCGCTGAGCTTGTGGAAACGCCGCCGTAACACCGCCGGTAAAGCACAAAAGGATCCGGGGGCTGCATTGCCCGGATCCTCTTCGCAGCAGAATAACCCACATGAGTTCCGTGTCCGAGGGGCGATTCCCGCGTTCTTCTGTTCCCTTGCTCACGCCGCCCACGCGCCGCGCGACGTTGCTGACGGATGACGGCGTACCGGTCGAGGCGGTGTACGAGCCGTGTACGGCGCTTCACGGGAGGCCGGACGAGGACGCGGCCCGGACCCCCGCGCCGGCTCCGGCGGAGACCACCGCGATCGTCGTCGCCCACGGCTTCACCGGGGCCGTCGACCGCCCCGCGGTCCGCCGGGCCGCCCGGGTGTTCGCCCGGCGTGCGGCGGTGGTCACGTTCTCCTTCCGGGGCCACGGGCGGTCCGGCGGACGCTCCACGGTGGGCGACCGCGAGGTGCTGGACCTGGCGGCGGCGGTGGCCTGGGCGCGGGAGCTGGGACACCGGCGGGTGGTGACGGTCGGGTTCTCGATGGGCGGCTCGGTGGCGCTCCGGCACGGCGCCCTGTACGGCGCGGCGGCCCACCCGGACGCCGGTGCGCACGCGGGGGCGCGTGCGGACGCGGTGGTCTCCGTCAGCGCGCCGGCCCGCTGGTACTACCGGGGGACGGCCCCGATGCGCCGGCTGCACTGGGTGGTCACCCGCCCCTCGGGCCGCTTCGTCGGGCGGTACGGATTCCGGACCCGGATCGCCACCGGGGAGTGGGATCCCGTCCCGCTCCCCCCGGTCGCCGCGGTCCCGCGCATCGCCCCGGCCCCGCTGCTCCTCGTCCACGGCGACCGGGATCCGTACTTCCCGCTGGACCACCCGAGGATGCTGGCGGAGGCGGCCGGGCCGGGCGGCGCGGAGCTGTGGCTGGAGCGGGGGATGGGGCACGCGGAGAACGCGGCGGACGACGCCCTCCTGGCCCGCATCGCCGCATGGGCGACGGCCGTGCCGCCCGCGTGACCCATCATGGGGAACCGACGCACGAGGCGTCCGACGAACCGACCGAAGGAGTGGCGCCATGGCAGCGGGGACGATCCGCTACTGGGCTGCGGCCAAGGCAGCCGCGGGCACCGCGGAGGAACCGTACGCGGCGGCGACCCTCGCCGAGGCGCTCGACGCGGTGCGCGAACGGCACCCCGGCGAGCTGAGCCAGGTGCTCCGGCGGTGCTCGTTCCTCATCGACGGGAATCCCGTGGGATCCCGCGGGCATGAGACCGTACGCCTTGCCGAGGGCGGCACGGTCGAGGTGCTCCCGCCGTTCGCAGGAGGGTGAACCGCAGGCCATGAGCAGCAACGATCAGCAGTACCCCTATCCGTACGACCCCGGGCAGCGGCCGTACGATCCCGGGCAGCAGCCGTACGGGACGGGGCAGCGGCCGTACGAGGCCGAGCGGCCGCCCCCGCCGCAGCACTGGCCGGACGGGACGGCCGGGCGGTCCGCGGTCCACGGCGAACCGGACGCCTTCGACCAGGGCGCGACGCAGACGTGGCAGGCCCCGACCTGGGACACCCAGTACCAGCCGACGATCCGCCGCGACGACGGCCCCCACGGGGGACCGGAGCACGGGGGGCCGCAGCAGGCGGAGGGGTACGGGACGGCGCAGTCCGGTCCGTACGGAATGCCGGAGTCCGGTCCGTACGCGCCGCCGCAGCCCGGTCCGCATGCGACGCCGGAGCCGCACCTCCCGTACCCGGAGCAGCACCAGCACCAGCACCAGTACCAGGAGCCGCAGGCGTACCGGCCCCAGCAGCCCTACCAGGAGGAGCCGCAGGAGCGGCAGCAGTACCTTCCGCACCAGGAGTCGCAGGCGTACCAGTCCCCGGAACAGCAGCGCCACCACCAGGGGCAGCAGCCCCCGCCGTACCAGGGGCCTCAGTACCACCAGCAGCCGTACCCGGCGCCGGTGGGCACGGGCTCCCTGCCGTTGCCGCCCGAGGTCCCGGTCGCACCCGCCGCGCCCGTGGCCCCTGCCCCGCCGGTCGCGTCCACCCCCGCTCCCGAGGGCGCCGCCGCGCAGCCCGGCCCGGGCGACACCGGCTACAGCACGCCCACCACGCTCGGCAGCGCCCGGCTCACCGACGCCCAGCGGGCCCGTGCCGAAGGGCGCTCGCCGATCATCGCGCCGGGGATGCGGCCCGCCGCGCTCACCGCCGTCCTCGGCCTGCTGCTCGCGGGGGGCGCGGCGCTCGGGACGTACGCCCTGCTCGTCCCCGTGGTGCTGCTCCAGGCGGTGACGGCCGCCGGGTGGTTCCGGCTCAACGGCATGTGGCCCGCCCGCCAGGGCATCGCGCTCGCCTTCGCCGGAGGGCTGGCCGCCGACGTCGCCCTGCTCGCGGCGGGCCGGGAGCACGGCCCCACCGCGCTGCTGGGCGTCCTGGGCGTCTGGGTGCTGCTCACCGTGGTCCTCCAGCTCCGCAGCCGTGCGGGGGCCGACGAACGGATGTACGGCCTGACGGCCACGGTCGTCTCCGCGGCCCTCGCGGTGCTCGCCGGCGGCCATCTCGCCGCGGCCCCGGAGGCGGTGGCGGTCGGCGGGGTGGCCGTCGCGGCGGCCACCCTCGTCCGCGCGCTCCCGCTGCCCGGCGCGGCCTCCGTCGCGGCGGCCCTCCTGGCGGGCGCGGGCGCCGGCCTGGCGGTCGGCGCGCTGACCGACGTCGGCGCCAAGGGCGCGCTGCTCGGCCTCGCGGCCGGCGGGTGCGCGGTCATCGGGCTGCGGGTGGCGAGCTACGACTACCCGTCCCGGTTCGTGCACATGACGGCGGGGGTGGCGCTGCCGCTGACCCTGGCGGCCCCGGCGCTCCACCTGCTCGGCCGCACGCTCCTCTGACCTCCGCGGGAAGTGGAACGGCCGCCGACGGCCCCCCGGGAACCACCGGGGGGCCGTCGCGCGTCGATCACCCGGGGCGTCCACTCCAGCCGCAGTAGGCTTCACGGTCGCCGGGGGACCGACGGCTCAGGGTGGGGAGACGACACACATGCGCGCACTGCGAATACTGCTGGTCCTGGTGGCGGTGGTCGGCGGCCTCTTTCTCGCCGTGGACCGCGTGGCGGTCCACTTCGCCGAGTCCGAGGCCGAGGACCGGGTCGCGAGGAGCGCGGACGGCGCGGCGTCGACGGAGATCTCGATCAAGGGCTTCCCCTTCCTCACCCAGCTCGCCGCATCGCGGCTCGACCGGGTCGACCTCACCCTCACCGGGATGAAGACCAGCGCCGGGGGCCGCACGGTACGGGTCGGCGAGGTCCGGGCCCGGCTCCACGACGTGAAGCTCGGCTCCGGCTACCGCAGCGCCACGGCCACCCGCGCCACCGGCACCGCGCTCGTCACCTACGAGGACCTGACGGCGGCGGCCAGCGACGGCGTCGTCGTGGAGTACGGCGGCAAGGGGAAGGCGAAGGTGACCGGCACGGTCGAGATCCTCGGCCGCCCGATCTCGCGCAGCGTGCTGTCCACCGTGACCCGCGCCGACGGCGACACGGTCGAGGTGCGCGCGGACAAGGTGCCGGGCGAGGGCATTCCCGGCGTCGAGGAGCTGGTCCGTACGAAGACCGACTTCGAGGGCGACATCGACGGGCTGCCCGAGGGGCTGGAGCTCCAGGAGGTCCAGGTGACCGAGAAGGGGCTGGAGATCTCGGTGGCCGGGTCGGACGTCTCCCTGACCGGCTGACGCCGAGCCGCTCCCGCGCCGCCTCCTCCCCGGGCGCCGCCCCCGGAGGGGCACGGGCGCCGCCATCGATCCGGATGGTGAGACGCGGGTGTCCGCTCCGTAGATGGCGGGAAGGGTTCCCGGAGTCCGGCACCGGCCGGGAGGGTGCCGCGCCCCCTCCCTGTCTCGTATGGCGGATGATCGTGTCTCATCATGCGACACGGCGGTGACATCTCCGCCCGTACCTCCCTACGATCGGACGCATGAAGCGACAGGCGGATCTCACGAAGCGGCGGGCAGTAGACCTGTGCCGCGTCGCCGCCATGCTCTGTCGCACGTTCTGAGCGGGACGCTCGCACCGCCGCAGCCGTCCCGTTCTTCCCGGCCCTCCGACCGTCGCCCCCGACCGTCACCCGGGCCGGCCCCGTGCCCCGTACGCGCCGCGTTCCGTGCCTCCGCGCGTACACCCGCACCCCGCAACTCCGCATCGCGCACCACCCCGCCGCAGACTGCCCCGGAGGAGAACAGCATGAGCCGCAGCGACGTCCTGGTAGACGCCGATTGGGTCGAGGCCCACCTCGACGACCCGCAGGTCGCCATCGTCGAGGTGGACGAGGACACCTCGGCGTACGAGAAGAACCACATCAGGAACGCGATCCGGATCGACTGGACGAAGGACCTCCAGGACCCGGTCCGCCGGGACTTCGTCGACCAGGCCGGCTTCGAGAAGCTGCTCAGCGAGAAGGGCATCGGCAACGACACGCTGGTCGTCCTCTACGGCGGCAACAACAACTGGTTCGCCTCCTACGCCTACTGGTACTTCAAGCTGTACGGCCACGAGAACGTCAAGCTCCTCGACGGCGGACGCAAGAAGTGGGAGCTGGACTCCCGCGACCTGACCGACGCCGTCCCCACGCGCCCGGCCACCCAGTACCAGGCCAAGCCGCAGGACGAGTCGATCCGCGCCTACCGCGACGACGTCGTCAAGGCCATCGGCAACCAGAACCTGGTCGACGTGCGCTCGCCCGACGAGTTCAGCGGCAAGCTGCTCGCCCCGGCCCACCTCCCGCAGGAGCAGTCGCAGCGCCCCGGCCACGTGCCGAGCGCCCGCAACATCCCGTGGTCGAAGAACGCCAACGACGACGGCACCTTCAAGTCCGACGACGAGCTGAAGGCCCTGTACGAGGCCGAGCAGGTCGACCTGTCGAAGGACACCATCGCCTACTGCCGCATCGGTGAGCGGTCCGCGCTCACCTGGTTCGTGCTCCACGAGCTGCTGGGCCAGGAGAACGTCAAGAACTACGACGGCTCCTGGACCGAGTACGGCTCCCTCGTCGGCGTGCCGATCGAGCTCGGCCCCGCCAAGTAGCCCGGCCCCGCCGAGCGGCCCGGCCCGCCCGGCGACCCGCCCGACCAGCACCGCTTCGACCTGAAGGACAGAACCATGTGTGGAGCACAGGCCGGTGGCCCCGACGCTTCGACGATCAAGCCCGGTGAGACCACCATCCAGGGCAGCGTGACCCGCGACGGCGAGCCCGTCACCGGCTACGTGCGCCTCCTGGACTCGACCGGCGAGTTCACCGCCGAGGTCCCGACCTCCGCGACCGGTCAGTTCCGGTTCTACGCCGCCGAGGGCACCTGGACGCTCCGCGCCCTGGTGCCGGGCGGCAGCGCCGACCGCACGGTCGTCGCGCAGACCGGCGGACTCTCCGAGGTCGCCATCGCCGTCTGAACCACGGCACGCGCCGTCCCGTACGGCGCCCGGACCGGCCGAAGGGCCGCACCCCAGGGGGTTGGACGCCACCTGACGCGGGGTGCGGCCCTTCGCGCCGCCCGGAGCCCCCGCGCGCCGCCCGGAGCCCGCCCGGAGCCCGTCCGGTGCTCGCCCCGTCCCGGCCCTGAGTCCTACCCTGGAGACATGTACGCCCGGCGCAGGCGGAACTACCTCCTGACGATGGGCGGATGCGTCGTCCTCTTCGTGTCCGCCTGGGCCGTCGTGCGCCTGTGGTCCATGCCCGTCGCCGTCGGCATGTGCGTGGTGGCCATGGTCATCCCCCCGGTCGCCGCGGTGCTCGCCAACCGGCGCGGCCCGGAGGACCGTTGGTGGGACGACCCCTCCGGCGATCCGACGTCCGACGCGTGGTGGGACGAGCTGGACGGCAAGAAGCGCCGCTGAGCCACGGGCGCGGGAGCCGGCCCGGAGCCGGCCCGGCGGCCCGGGGGCGGATCAGTAGACGAGCGCCTGGGCGTCGTCCGCCATCGCCTCCTGCACGAAGACCTGCGCCCCCGCGATGCGTACGCCCTCCAGCACGTCCTTCTCCGTGATGTCGCGCCGCGCCGCGCACTGGGTGCACAGGGTGACCCGGCCGCCCGCCAGGAGCGAGTCCAGCAGGTCGGGCAGGGGTGCGGCGTGCGGGAGCTCGAACTCGGCGGCCCGGCCCGGCAGCGCGAACCACGACGACTCCCCGGTCAGCCAGAGCGAGACCTCGACCCCGCTGGCGACGCCCACCGCCGCCACGGTGAAGGCCTGCGAGCAGCGTTCGGCGGCCTCGGGCCCGGCAGTCACCTTGATCACAAGCTTCTTCGCCATACGCCGAACTGTAATCGGCCGGGGGGCGGCCTCTCCTCGGCCCCGGGGCGCCGGGCCGCGCGGACGGGGGGAATCCGCCCGGCGGATCCCCCCCGGGGGAACCCCGCCGCCGGGCGGCCCGCGGCCCCGGCCCGAGCCGCCACCTGAACGAGAAGGCGGGGCCCCCACCCATTAGGCTGGGGTCCGGCCCTGTCACCGCCGCCACCCGCTCGTCACGAGGAGCCCCCTGTGCTTGAGGCATTCTTCACCGCCCTGCTGGTCCTGGTCTGCGTGGGCGTCACCGCCTTCGCCGTCATCACCGTGAAGAAGCTGTACCAGGGCCAGCGCTGACCTTCGCCGCCCCGGTTCCCCGCCCCCTCGTACCCTCACAGATCGCCTGAGCCGCTCATGATCGAGATTCCGTCAGACCTCCACCCGGACCTCGTCCCGCTGGCCTTCCTCCTCGGCAACTGGGCGGGCGCGGGCGTGTCCGACTTCCCCGGCGCCGAGAAGTGCAACTTCGGCCAGGAAGTCACCTTCAGCCACGACGGCCGGGACTTCCTGGAGTACGTCTCCCACACCTGGGTCCTGGACGACGAGGGCAACCAGGTCCGACCGCTGGAGACCGAAACCGGTTACTGGCGCGTCGACAAGGACCGCAAGGTCGAGGTCGTCATGGCCCGCGACCAGGGCGTCATCGAGATCTGGTACGGCGAGCTGGCCGACCAGAAGCCGCAGATCGACCTGGTCACCGACGCGGTGGCCCGCACGGCGGCCTCCGGCCCGTACAGCGGTGGCAAGCGGCTCTACGGGTACGTCAACAGCGACCTCATGTGGGTCGGCGAGAAGGCCACCCCCGAGGTCGAGCTGCGCCCGTACATGTCCGCGCACCTGAAGAAGGTCGTCACCCCCGAGGAGGTCGCCGAGATGGCGCGGAACCTCGAGGACATGCCCGACGACGGCATCGCCTTCTTCAAGTAGTCCCGGCCCGCGGGCCCGCCCGGTGTCCGACCGCACGCCCTAGACTGGGCGTGTGGTGACCACCGACTGGAAGACCGACCTCCGCCGGCGCGGCTACCGGCTGACGCCCCAGCGGCAGCTCGTCCTGGAGGCGGTCGACGCCCTGGAGCACGCGACCCCGGACGACATCCTCTGCGAGGTGCGCAGGACCGCCTCCGGCGTGAACATCTCCACGGTGTACCGGACCCTGGAGCTGCTGGAGGAGCTCGGGCTGGTCAGCCACGCCCACCTCGGCCACGGCGCGCCCACCTACCACCTGGCCGACCGGCACCACCACATCCACCTGGTCTGCCGGGACTGCCAGGAGGTCATCGAGGCGGACCTCTCCGTCGTCGCCGACTTCACGGAGAAGCTGCGCGCCGACTTCGGCTTCGACACCGACATGAAGCACTTCGCGATCTTCGGCCGGTGCGCGCAGTGCACGGCGGCCCGGGCGGCTCCGCGGACGGCTCCCGGCACGGCCGCGGGGCCGGGCCCGCACACGGCCGCGGAGGACGCCCCCGCCAAGTCGTAGGCTGGGCGCATGAAGAGCCCCTTGCTGTCCCTGCCCGGCGCCGTCCCCGCCGAAGGCCGCGACGAAGGTGTCGCCGCGCACTACGGCGACCTGTTCCGCGAGCAACGCGCCCTCGCCGACGGCAACGGCTTCGTCGACCTCTCCCACCGGGGCGTCGTCACCGTCACCGGCGAGGACCGGCTGAGCTGGCTGCACCTGCTGCTCACCCAGCACGTCAGCGACCTCCCCCCGCACCGGGCCACCGAGTCCCTGATCCTCTCCGCCAACGGGCACATCGAGCACGCGATGTACCTGGTGGACGACGGTACGACGGTGTGGATGCACGTCGAACCGGACAGCCAGGAGGCGCTGATCGCCTACCTGGAGTCGATGAAGTTCTTCTACCGGGTCGAGGTCGCCGACCGCACCGCTGACATCGCCCTCGTGCACCTTCCGGCCGGGTCCATCGCGGAGGCCCCGGACGGGGCGACCGTCCGGGAGACCCCGGAGGGCCGGGACCTGTTCCTGCCCCGCGCCGGCCTGGAGGAGTTCGCCGCCGCCCACGGGCCCGCCGCCGGAATCCTGGCGTACGAGGCGCTGCGCGTCGAAGGGCACCGGCCGCGCGTCGGCTTCGAGACCGACCACCGCACCATCCCGCACGAGCTGGGCTGGATCGGCACCGCCGTCCACCTCCAGAAGGGCTGCTACCGGGGCCAGGAGACCGTCGCCCGCGTCCACAACCTGGGGAAGCCGCCGCGCCGGCTCGTCTTCCTGCACCTGGACGGCAGCGAGGTGCACCTGCCCGGCCACGGCACCCCGGTGCGGCTGGCCGCGGACGGTGAGGAGGGCCGCCAGCTCGGCTTCATCACCACCTCGGCCCGCCACCACGAGCTGGGCCCGATCGCCCTGGCCCTGGTCAAGCGGAACGTCCCCGTGGACGCGGAACTGCTCGCCGGGGAGACCGCCGCCGCCCAGGAGACGGTCGTCGAGCCGTAGGCGGGCCGACCGCGCCCTACACCTCGACGATCACCGTGAACGGGCCGTGGTTCGTGAGCGAGACCCGCATGTCCGCTCCGAACCGGCCCGTCTCCACCCGCGCCCCCAGCGCCCGCAGCCGCGCCACCACCTCGTCCACCAGCGGCTCGGCGACCTCGCCCGGCGCCGCCGCGTTCCAGGTGGGACGGCGGCCCTTGCGGGCGTCCCCGTAGAGAGTGAACTGAGAAATCACCAGAAGGGGGGCGTTCACATCCGAACAGGACTTCTCGCCCTCCAGAATGCGCAGCGACCAGAGCTTGCGGGCCAGCTGCGCCGCCTTCTCCGGGGTGTCGTCATGGGCCACCCCGACCAGTGCGCACAGGCCCTCGCCGACGATCTCCCCCACGATGACGGGCCCCGACGGGTCGTCCGCCGTGCCGCCCACGGAGACGCTCGCCCCGTCCACTCTCTGTACCACTGCGCGCATACAGACCAACCTATCTTGGGCTGAACGGGTACAAGACGTCAGTAGGGGCACGGTGATGGGTGGCACGATGCACGATGTCGGTGTGCCGACGCACCGGTCGAGGGGACGGAACAGCATGAGTACCTATGGAGCCGGACAATCTCCCGGTGCCGTACCGGGGGCCCGTACCAGCGCCAGCACCCTGCGGTCGCCCGTACAGCGCGGTGTGCCGGGACAGGTTCCCGTACTGCCGCCCGCGAAGCCCGCAACCGCCACCGTGCCCGAGCAGGCCGGCGGGGACGCGGGCTTCGGCGGACTGCGGCTGCCGGAGCTGCGGACGCTGCGCCGGGACGCCCAGCGCGACGAGGCCGATCTCAGCTACGTACGCCGCCTGGTGCAGGGCCGGATCGACATCCTGCGCGCCGAACTGGCCCGCCGCCGGGGCCCGCAGGCCCCGGTGGGGGACGCGGCGGTGGTGAGGCGGCTCTCGGAGATCCTGACCGACGCCCCGTCCCGGCACCGCACCTCCGCCCGGCACGTCACCCTGAGGACGCCGCGCGGCGACGAGTTCCGGCGGCTCGCCGCCGAGACCCTGGCCGAGGTCGAGCTGTCCGACCTGGACGCCCGGACGGACGAGGAGCTGCGCACGGCGATGGGCCGCCTCGTCCGCTACGAGCAGCAGGTGTCCCGCCGCCGTCACGAACTCCAGCGCACCGCCGACGATTGCGGTGCGGAGATCGCCCGCAGGTACCGTGACGGGGAAGCACAAGTAGACGACCTGCTCGCCTGAAGCGACCCTTCCGGGCGCGGGTCCGGCACCCCCGTCCCCGGAAGGCCCCCATGACGTCCACCGACGCCCCGACCGCCGCACCGACCACTCCGCACCCGGCCCCGCCCGTCCTGGCGGAGGTCGTGCGCTCCGGCTTCACGGAGGGGCGCCACCGGGGTTCGCTGGTCCTGCTCGCCGCCGACGGCAGTGTGGAGCGGGCGATCGGCGATCCGGCCGCGCCGGTCTTCCCCCGCTCCTCCAACAAGCCGATGCAGGCCGCCGCGATCCTGCGGGCCGGTCTCGACCTGTCGGGCCGGCGGCTGGCGCTGGCCGCGGCGAGCCATTCCGGGGAGCCCTTCCACCTCGACCTCGCGCGCACGATGCTCGCCGAGCACGGGCTGAGCACCGCCGACCTGCAGACCCCGCCGGACCTGCCGCTGGACCCGGTGGAGGCGGAGAGCTACCTCGCGCGCGGGAACGTACGCGAGCGGATCACGATGAACTGCTCCGGCAAGCACGCCGCCATGCTCGCCGCCTGCCTCCGCAACGGCTGGGACACCGCCACCTACCTCGACCCCGGCCACCCGCTCCAGCGGCTCGTCGGCGAGGTCGTCGCGCAGGCGGCCGGAGAGCCCGTCGCCGCGCTCGGCACGGACGGCTGCGGGGCCCCGCTGATGGCGATCGGGCTGACCGGTCTGGCCCGCGCCTTCCGGTCCTTCGTCCTGGCCGAGCCGGGGAGCGCCGAGCGCCGGGTCGCGGACGCGATGCGTGCCCACCCGGAGTACGTCGCGGGCACCCGGCGGCCGGACACCTGGCTGATGCGGGAGGTGCCGGGGGCCCTGTCCAAGATGGGCGCCGAGGCGGTCCAGGCGGTGGCCCTGGCGGACGGCCGGGCCCTCGCCTTCAAGATCGACGACGGGTCGGCCCGCGCGCTCGGCCCGGTGCTCGCCCGCGCCCTGGAGCTGCTGGGCGTCGACGCCCCGGTGGTCGCCCGGATCGGGCGCGCGCCGCTGCTCGGCGGAGCCGCCGAGGTCGGGGAAATTCGCGCGACATTCTGAGCGGCGCCTGCCTAGCGTGGAGGAATGAGCCTTGCTGCCCGCACCGTCGCTCCGTCCGAGTTCCCCGACTGGTTGAGGGCGGTGCGGACCGGCTTCCTGACACCCCTGGAGAGGCCGGGCGAGGAGCTCGTCGCGGACCGTCTCACCGATGTCGACCTCTCCCGCACGCAGGGCGTCTTCGACGCCGGGCGGTGCGTGGCGACGTTCCGCTCGTTCGCCCAGCGGCTGACCGTGGTCGGCGGGGCCACCGTGGCGGCCGACGGGATCACCGGGGTGACCGTGTCGCCCACGCACCGCCGGCGCGGCCTGCTCAACCGGATGATGGCCGCGGACCTGGCGGCGGCCAAGGAGCGCGGCGAGGTGGTCGCCTCGCTGATCGCCGCCGAGTACCCGATCTACGGACGGTACGGCTTCGGCCCCGCCTCCTGGACCGCCGAGTGGGAGGTCTCCGTGCACCGGGCCGGGCTCGACCCGCGCCGCTCCGGGCAGCCGGCGGACGGGGGGCGGATCGAGATGGTGGACGGCGCGGACATCCGCACGTACGGCCCCGGGGTGCATGCGGCGCTGGCGGCCCGGCAGCCCGGCGTCGTCACCCGCGGCGAGCGCTGGTGGCGGCAGTGCACGGGCGTCGCGCCCCGCGCGCCGCACGAGAAGTGGGAGGAGCCGTTCTACGTGGTGCACCGCTCCGCCGACGGCGAGGTCGACGGCCTGATGGTCTACGGCGTGGACGCCGAGTGGGGCGACGCCAAGCAGCCGCTGAACACCGCCTCCGTACGGGACATGATCGCGCTGAACCCGGCGGCGGAGCGGGCCCTGTGGCTCTACCTCTGCTCGGTCGACTGGGTCAGCACGGTCCGCTCCGGATACCGCGCCCCCGACGACCTGCTCCCGCAGCTGCTCCCCGACCCCCGCGCCGCCCGCCCGGTCACCCACGCGGACTGGCTGTGGCTGCGGATGCTGGACGTGCCGCGCGCCCTGGAGGCCCGGACCTACGCCGTCGAGGCGTCGCTCGTCCTGGACGTCCGGGACGAGTCGGGGCCGGCGGGGGGCCGCTTCCTGCTGGACGCCTCGGACGGCGGCGCCCGCTGCGTCCCCACCACCCGGAGCGCCGATCTCACCCTGGGCGTGGCGGAGTTGGCCACGCTGTACCTGGGCGACGAGTCCGTGCGGCGGCTGGTGGACCTCGGCCGGGCGGAGGAGCTGCGGGCGGGTGCGGCGACGACGGCGGACGCCGTGTTCCGTACGGGGCGGCGGCCGTGGTGCCCGGACGTGTTCTGAGCCTGCCTGCCCGGCCCCGGCCTTTCGGGGCGGTCCGCCCTGGTCCGCCCGCCGGGGTCAGCGCGTCCGGATGCGGAACAGGGCCCCGGACGCCGCGACCGCCGCGGTGAGCATCCCCGCCGCCCAGGCGAGCGCGATCCACGGGGTGCCGCCCGTCTCCTCGCCGAGCAGCAGTCCGCGCAGGGACTCGATGGCCGGGGTGATCGGCTGGTGGTCGGCGAAGCCGCGCAGCCAGTCCGGCATCGACTCGGTGCGGACGAACGCGCTGCTCGGGTAGGGCAGGAACGACATGAAGAACGTGAAGCCGCTCGCCGCCTCCGGGGTCCGGGCCAGCAGGCCGATCGCCGCCGAGAGCCAGGACAGGGCCACGATGTAGGCGATCAGCACGAGGGCCACGAGGAGCCAGCCGCTCCAGGAGGCGGCGGGGCGGAAGCCGATCAGCAGTGCGACGGCGAAGACCAGGGCGGTGGCGCAGAGGTTGCGGACCGTGCTGGCCGCCACATGCCCGGCGAGCACCGGCGTACCGCCCACGTCCAGGGACCGGAAGCGGTCGATGACGCCGCCCTTCATGTCCTCGCTGACGGCGGTGGCGGTGGTCGCCGCGCCGAACCCGGCGGAGAGGAGCAGGACGCCCGGGACGACGTACATGACGTACGTGTCGTACTCCGTCCCGGTGTCGATCGCGCCGCCGAAGAAGTAGACGAAGATCAGCATCAGCATGATCGGCAGGGCCAGGGACGTGATCAGCGCGTCGACGTTGCGGCTGCTGATGCGCAGGGCGCGGGCGGTCATGACGGCGGTGTGGGTGAGGGGGCCGGCCGTGCGCCGGCGGGGCGCGGCGGCCGTTCCGGCGGGGCGGGGTGGGGCGTTCCGGGGCTGGACTGCGGTGTCAGACACGGGTGGATGCCTCCGGATGTGTGGTCGCGTCCCCGGTGGCGGGGTGCGCCGTGGGGCTGGTGGCCGGGCTCAGGGCAGGGCTCGTGGCCGGGCTCAGGGCAGGGCTCGTGGCCGGGCTCGTGGCCGGGCTCATGGGGGTGGCCGAGGTCAGGGCCAGGAAGACGTCGTCGAGGGTGGCGGAGTGCAGGCTGAAGCGGGCGATGTCCCGTCCGTCGGGGTCGAGCCCGTCGAGCAGGGCGCGGACCTGGGCCGCCGTGCCGTCGGTGGGCAGGCCGAGCGTCAGCGTCTCGGGGGAGTGGTGGACGGCCAGCGTCGCGAGCCGCAGGTAGGCGTCGCGGCTGGTGAGGACGAGGTCGAGACGGTGGCCGCCGACGCGGGACTTGAGGTCGGCGGCGGTGCCCTCGGCGGCGATCCGGCCCTGGTTCAGCAGGGCGATCCGGTCGGCGAGGCGGTCGGCCTCCTCCAGGTACTGGGTGGTGAGGAAGACGGTCGCGCCGCGTGCGGCCAGCTCGCGGACGACCTCCCAGAGCTCCTGGCGGCTGCGCGGGTCGAGGCCGGTGGTCGGCTCGTCCAGGAAGAACACCTCGGGCTCCGGCGAACCGACCAGCCCGGCGGCCAGGTCGAGGCGTCGGCGCATCCCTCCGGAGTAGGTCCGGACGGGGCGGCGGGCGGCCGCGGTGAGGTCGAAGCGCTCCAGCAGGTGCGCTGCCCGGCTCCTTGCCCCGGAGCGCGACTGCCCGGTGAGCCGGGCCATCATCCGCAGGTTCTCCTCGCCGGTCTGGGTCTCGTCGACGGCGGCGAACTGGCCGGTGAGGCTGATCGACCGGCGTACCGCGCTCCGTTCGGCGACGACGTCGCGGCCGGCCACGCGTGCGGTGCCGGAGTCGGCCTCGGTCAGCGTGGCGAGGATGCGCACGGTGGTGGTCTTGCCGGCCCCGTTCGGCCCGAGGAGGGAGAAGACGGTGCCGCGTTCGACCCGGAGGTCGAGGCCGTCGAGCACGCGGACGGCGGGCTTTCCGTAGGACTTGGTGAGGCCGTACGCCTCGATGGCGGTGGCGGTGGTGGCAGTGGTGGACGTCGCGGTGGTGGCGGTGGTGGACGCCGTGGGGGTGGCGGTCGGGGCGGGTGCGGGCCCGCCCGGCCGGATCGGCTCGGTCATGTTCGAACCCCATTCTGCGTATGGCATACGCGTTACTGCGTAAGCATTACGCATCTCTAGGATGGGGTCAAGGCGCACGGGGGCGCGGGCAAGACGTGGGCATGGGCCGGGGCGCCGGGCGAAGGGGATGCGGTGACGGTGCGGTGACGGACAAGAACGGCTCCGGCGGGGACCTCCCGGCCAGCCTGGAGGCTGCCTGGGGGCTGCGGAACCGTCCGGCGAAGGGTCCGAAACCGGGTTTGAGCCTGGAGCGGATCGTGGCGGCGGCGGTGGGCATCGCGGCGGCGGACGGGCTCGCGGCCGTGTCCATGGGCAAGGTCGCCCAGGAGCTCGGCGTCTCCACGATGTCGCTGTACCGGTACGTCTCCGCCAAGGACGAGCTGTACGTCCTGATGCAGGAAGCGGCGGTCGGCGCGCCGGAGCCGTTGGCCGCCCTGGAGAACGGCGCGGGCTGGCGGGCGGCGCTCACCGAGTGGGCGGCCGCCCAGCGCAGCCGCTACTACGCCCACCTCTGGGCGCTCCGCATCCCGATCGGCGGGCCGCCCGCCACCCCGAACTCGATCGCGTGGTGGGAGCAGGGGCTCCAGGCGCTGGAGGGCAGCGGCCTCGCCGAGGGCGACAAGACCTCGGTGGTCCTGCTGGTCTCCAACTTCGTCCGCAGCGAGGCGCTGATGACGAGCGACCTGGCGACGGCCGTGGTCACGCGCGGGGTGACCCCCGACGAGCTGGCGGCCTCCCACGAACGCACCCTCAAGCGACTCGTCGATCCCGAACGGCACCCCGGGATCACCCGGCAGCTGGAGACCGGGGTGATGAGCGGGCCGGACGATCCGGAGTACGAGTTCACCTTCGGCATGGGGGTGCTGCTGGACGGGGTGGAGGCCCTGATCCGGAGGGCGGCCGGCGGCCCGGGCGGCCCCGGGGACCAGGGCGGCGGAGCCAAGTCCGTGTGAGGCCAAGGGCGTACGCTTCATGGTCATGGACGGAGAGAACGCCGGGAGCACGGACGGAACCGGAACCGGGGGCGGGAGCGGGCCGGGCTCCGACCGGCGGGCCCCGGGCGGGCAGGCCCCCGGCGGCCAGGCCCCCGGGGGGCAGATCCCCGGCGGGCGGGGTTCCGGCGGCGCCCGGGGGCGCTCGCCCGGGCCGGTCGGCCTGCGGGAGCGCAAGAAGCAGCTGACGTACCAGGCGGTTTCCGACGCCGCCATCACGCTGTTCCTGGAGCGCGGCTTCGACAAGGTGTCCGTGGCGGAGGTGGCCGCGGCGGCGGACATCTCCAAGCCGACGCTGTTCCGGTACTTCCCCGCCAAGGAGGACCTGGTCCTGCACCGGTTCGCCGACCACGAGGGCGAGTCCGCCCGGGTGGTCGCCGCACGGCCCGCCGGTGAGAGCCCGCTGGACGCCCTGCACCGCCACTTCCTCGACGGCCTGGACCGCCGCGACCCGGTCACCGGCCTCTGCGACGCCCCCGACGTGCTGGCCTTCCTCCGCCTGCTGTACGGAACGCCCGCCCTGGTCGCCCGGATGCACGCCTACCAGGGGCGCTCCGAGGCCGCCCTCGCCGGGGCCCTCGGCGGCGGACTGCCCGAACGGCTCGCGGCCGGGCAGATCGTCGCCGTCCTGCGCATCCTGGCCCTGGAGAACTGGCGGCGGATCGACGCGGGGGAGAGCGCGGACCAGCTCCACGCGGGTGCGGTACGGGCGGCGGACGAGGCGTTCGTCCAGCTGCGGACGGGGCTGGAGCCGGCACCGCACCACGGGTGAGCCGCAGTTCAGTCGGCGAGCAGGGCGGCGGCCGGCGTACGGCGGTGGGCGGCCGGCCACGTCTGGTGCCGGTCCCACACCGCCCGCCCGTTCTCCTCGTACGCCGCCGTGTACGCCGCGTCCCCCCGCGCCACCCGCTGCTCGACGAACGCCCGGCACACCGCGGTGGCCTGCTCGATCACCTCGGGCAGGGCGGCCCGGTCGGCCCGCCCGAGCCCGTAGCCGGTGGCCGGCACGCGCAGGCGGTGGGCCCGGTCGAGACCGGCGCGCCCCCGCATCGGCACCCAGTAGCGGGCGGTCATGGCCACGTCCCACACCGGACGGCCGGGCGCGGCCAGGTCGAAGTCGATGAGGGCGGCGGCGCGACCGCCCCGGAACACCACGTTCTCCAGGCACACGTCGTTGTGGCAGACCAGGGCGCCGGGAGCCGCGGCCCCCGCCGGGTCGGCCAGACCGGTGGGCCGGCCCGCCGTCCGCTCCACCGGAACGGCCGCCGCCGCGTCGTGCATCCGGCGGAGCAGCGCTCCCACGGAGTGCAGGGCCCCGTCCGTCCACACCCAGGGCGGGTGCGGGGCGACGGCGACCTCACCGGGGACGTACGAGAGCCGCTCGCGACGCCCGGAGGCGGAGAGGCCGGACGGTACGGGCAGGTCCGCGAACCCCTGGTCGCGGAGGCCCCGCAGGTGGGCGTGGAGGAGGGGGGCGTGCGGCGGGGCGGGGCGTTCGACGGTCTCGCCGCGCCGGAGGACGGCCCCGGCGTTGGCCGACCCGCCCGCCCACACCTCCGGCTCGTCCCCGGCCGGCCCCCGCACCTCCGGCTGCTCCTCCCGGACCACGGGGTCAGCCCACGCGTCCGGCGTCCGGGGCGGCCGGCTGCGCGCACGGGCCCAACGCCCTTCGGAGGTCGGCCGGTTCGCGGTAGAGGACGCCGGTCATGCCGAGGGCCTCCGCCGCGTCGACGTTCTCCTGCCGGTCGTCCACGAACAGGCAGCGGTCCAGCGGAACGCCCGCCCGGTCGGCCGCGATGCGGTAGATGGCCGGGTCGGGCTTGGCCACCTGCTCCACGGCGCTGCTCACGACCGCGTCGGCCAGCCCGTCCAGGCCCAACAGGGCGAGGTCGTCGTCCAGTCGCAGGGTCGCGTTGGTGACGAGCACCAGCGGCACATGGGTCCTGGCGCGGCGCAGCAGCGCGACCACCTCCTCGTCGGCCCGGGACGGCGCGTCCGCGAGGGCCCGGGCCAGGTCGCGCGCCCGGCCCTCGCCCACCCGGTCCGCGAGCGCGGCGGCGATGGACTCCACCCAGGTGTCCGGGGTGATCCGGCCCAGGAGCAGGGGGAGATCGGTCTCGGGCGCGTACGCGACCTCCTCCGTGGTGCCCACCGGCAGTCCGGCGGCCCGCTCCAGGGCGGCCAGCGGGGCGGTGTCGTAGAAGCGGACGACGTTGTCGAGATCGCAGAGCACGGCGTCGAAGGCGCAGGTGGTGGGTCCGGGAGCGGTTCCGGAGCCGGAGCGGCCGGGGCCGGAGAAGGGCGCGGCGACGGCGTCCGGGGCGGCGGCGGCCGGGGAGCGGTGGGCGACGCCGGGGGCGTGGTCCGTACGCGTACTCATGGCTGGACTCCTGCGGGGCCGTCGCCGTGGTGCGGCGGTGGTGCGGGGGGACGTGGCCGACCCTAAACGGCCGCCGGACCGTTCAGGGCCGACCACTGCCGCCCGGCCGGGCGGCCCCGCGAGGCGCCACGCGTCACCGTGGGCCCCACACCTGTCGGCGGGTCAGCCGGTCAGCGCCCGCCAGGTCACCGGCCCCGCCTCGCCGTCGACCACCAGGCGGTTGACGCTCTGGTAGGCGCGTACGGCGCTCGTGGTGACGGACCCGAACCCGCCGTCGACCGCCAGCCCGGCCCCGCGCTTGTTCAGCGCGGCCTGGAGCGCCCGGACGTGTGAGCCGTTGCCGCCCTGCCGCAGCGTGTACACGAGCTTGGGCCAGGTGGCCGGGCCGACCTGCCCGTCGGCCGCCAGCCCCTTGGAGCGCTGGAACCGCTTGACGGCGTCGACGGAGACGGAACCGTACGCCCCGTCGGCGGCCAGCCCGTAACCGCGCTGGTTCATCAGGTGCTGGATCACGACGACCGTCGCGCCCTTCGCGCCCGGATCGATCCGCGACCAGCCGCCGGCCAGGTCCACGCCCCGCGCCGCCAGGAAGGAGACCGGGTTGACCGTGGCGCCGAGGCCCCCGGCGTGGGTCTCGAAGTGGAGGTGGGGGCCGGTGACGTTGCCGGTGGCCCCCATGTCGGCGATGCGCTGACCGGCCCTGACCGTGGCGTTCAGCCCGACGCGGTAGGCGCTGAGGTGCCCGTAGTAGGTGTACTGGCCGCCGCCGTGCGCGATCACCAGGGCGTTGCCGGTCCGGCCCGGCAGCCCGCCTCCCCAGGACCGGCGGACGACCGTACCGGCGGCGGCCGCGTAGACGGCGGTGCCGGTGGAGTTGCTGACGTCCTGCCCGGCGTGGGACGCGCCGCCGCGGGGCGCGCCGTAGTGGCCCCCGGCCGGGAAACGCCCCAGGGCCGGACAGGCCCAGGCCCCGTTCGCGGCGGTGGCCGCCGCTGCCGCCGTCCCCGCCACCGCCGGGGTCCCCGCTTCCGCCGCCGTGGAGGCTCCGGCCGACAGGTTCACGGTGAGCGCGGCGAGGCCGAGACCGGTCAGCAGTCCGCGGCGGGACAGCCCCGGAAACGGGCCCGTCGCGTCAGCGGGCAGGTCGTTCGACGTGGCGGTGGTCGCACAGGATCGGCACATGGTGACTCCCTCGAAGCGGTCGGACGCGGGGGCAGGCCGGCGAATCGGCAAGTCGGCGACTTGGCGAGTCGGCGATTCGGCGCGGGTACGGAGGGTCTACTCGCATAGACGCTAGGCGCGGCAGACGGGTCTGTCAGGGGCCCGCAGACCCACGGGGGGCCCAGCCGCAGGGCCCAGAGCGGGCCCAACGCGCCGTACGGCGAGGGCGGGGAACGCGTACGCGGAGGCGCCGGCCCGTCCCGAACTGCCGTGACGCGACAGATGGGTCGAGCGCCCCGGCCCGCGTCTCCCGGCCCTCGCCCACCGGCCCGTGGCCCCGCCCGTCCCGCCGCGTACGTGGGCGGCGGCCCGGACGGGCCGGGGCGTCAGGCGCCGGGCTCAGGACTCCGCGGGGTCCGCGAGGGCGGCGAGCAGTTCGGCGGCGGGCTTCGGGTGGACGAGCCAGTGCAGATGGCTGCCGTCGAGGGTGTGGACGTCGAAGGGGTTGTCGGGCGTGAGCGCGTCGGCCTCCCGGATCATGCGGTCCTGCACGGCGGGCGGCAGGCTGGCGTCGGCGGCCAGGCGCACATAGCTCCGGGGCACCGTGCCCCAGGTCGCGGCCTGTGCCCGGTCGGCGGGCGTACCGGCGTCGAGGTTCTCGTCGGGCTGGAAGGTGTTGAGGAAGGCGCGGAACTCGTCGTCGGTGAGGTCGGCGGCGAACGCCTGCCGGAACGCGGTGAGCGCCGTCGCGTCGGCGGTACGGAAGTTGACGCGCAGTAGCCCCAGTTCGCCGGGGTTTCCGAGGAGCGCGGTGGCGAAGGCCCCCGCGTCGACGCCGGCCATCTCCGGTTCGGCGTAGTAGCCCGCCACGTCCAGTTCGACGGGGCACCATGCGGAGACGTACACGATGCGGTCGATCAGGTCGGGCCTGGCGTTGGCGACGGCGGTGACCGTGACGCCGCCCCGGCTGTGGGCGACCAGGACGGTGGGCCCGTTCCGCTTGGCCCGTTCCAGGGCCTCGATCACGCGGGTGACGTTGTCGGCGAGCGTGACCCCCTTGATGCCCCCCGGTTCCGAGGCGAGGCCGACGAGATCCTGAGGGGACTGGTACGCGGCGGGGAAGGTGGCTCCGAACCCGTGGCCGGGAAGGTCCACCGCGGCCGAACGATGCCCCAGCAGGGCGAGTTCGGCCTGCAGCGGGGCGAAGGAGAAGGAGTTCGCGAAGGCTCCGTGGACGAGGACGAAGGTCGGCGGTTTCTGCATGCCTCACCCTCCCAACAGAAAGATCATCCGGGCAAGGGCCGGGGCCCGAGGAGGTGAGGGCGTCTCCGACCAACCCCAACGACCTTGCGGACGTGGGGGGAAGGGCGCACTCCCGGCCCGGGCGCCGGCCCTCGCCCGGCTGCCCCGACAGGTTCCGGAACAGGGTGGAAGTGGCCGGAAACGGGTGGCCGTTCCCGGCCGGCAGCCCTACGTTCGGCGGCATGGCCGACGCATGCTACGCCCATCCGCGGCTCGCCGCGATCTACGACCCCCTTGACCCGGATCGCGGCGATCTCGACGCGTACGTCGCGATGGCGGAGGAGTTCGGGGCACGACACGTGCTCGACATCGGCTGCGGAACAGGGGTGTTCGCCCTCCTGCTGGCCGGACGCGGGCTCGACGTCGTGGGCGTCGATCCCGCCCGGGCGGCCATCGAGGTGGCCCGGACCAAACCGGGCGGCGAGCAGGTGCGCTGGATCCGCGGTGATGCCACGGCCCTTCCGCCGATGCGTGCCGACCTGGCGACCATGACGGCGAACGTCGCCCAGGAGATCGTGGATCCGCGGGCGTGGCGCGCCACCCTGCGGGGGGCGTACGCGGCACTGCGCCCCGGCGGCCGTCTGGTCTTCGAGACCCGGAACCCGGCCGCGCGGGCCTGGGAGGGGTGGAACCGGGAGGCGTCCTTCCGTGTGACGGAGATCCCGGGCGTCGGCGCGGTCGAGAGCTGGGTGGAGGTGACGGGGGTGAGCGGGCCGCTGGTCTCCTTCCGCTGGACGTACGTGTTCGCGGCCGACGGGGAGGTGCTGACCTCGGACTCCACCGTGCGCTTCCGCGAACGGGAGGAGGTCGAGGGGGAGTTGACCGCGCGGGGGTTCGCGGTGGAGGACGTACGCGACGCGCCCGACCGGCCGGGCAGGGAGTTCGTCCTCGTCGCGCGCCGCCCGTGACGCCGATGCCCGTGACTCCCCCGCCCGGGGCGGTCCGGATGCCTACTGCCCCCGGGCCGGCTGGTCGGCGATCAGCAGGGTGGTGCCGGCCGGCCGGAAGCCCAGGCGGGCGTAGATCCGGGCGACGGCGGCCTCCGCATAGGCGAGGAAGACGGTGTGCACGCCGTGGTCGCGGGCGTGGGTGGCCAGGGCCGCCATGACCGCGGCGCCGAGGCCCTGTCGGCGTGCTGCGGGAAGCGTGCCGATCCCGCCGATCTCGGTGATGCCCTGCGCCGGGTGGTAGTGGCCCGACGCGAGAGGCGTGCCGTCCGGTGCGAAGGCGGCGGCGAGGACTTTGTGGCCGGTGAGGAGCGTGGGGCGGATCGTCGCCACGGTGCCGTCCGCCACGAGCTTTTCGGCCACTGCCGCCAACTCGGTCCGGCCCGCCGGTCCCACCGCCGTGCCCTCTGCCGCGAAGGCCAGCCGGGGGAGCGCGAGTACGGCGGGCAGGGCCGGATCACCGGCTTCCAGGACCCGGATCACGACGCCCTCGGGCAGGGGCTGCGGGGGCAGGGCGTGGTGGGGGTCGAGGACCATCAGCGGGCGTTCCGCCACCGGGAGCCCGGCCGCCTCGACGAGGGCGCGCAGGGACGGCGTCACCTCGGCGAGCCACTCGAACGACTCCGGTACGCCGAGCTCGCGCTGACGGGCGCGCACCCGGGCGACATCGGCGGCCGTGATGCTCGCGGGGCTTCCCGGGGCGGGACACGCGTGGTTCGGGCCGCCGTAGTACGGGGCCCCCTCCTTCTTCCGTACGAAGAGCCGCAGGGGGCCGAACTCCTCGGCCTCCGCGAACGCGGACGGCACGGTGGCGTAGTACAGCTCGATGCGGTCACGCAAGGTCGGTTCGCCCATACGGCCCATCCCATCACGGGGGGACCACGGCGCCGCTTCCGGGCGGGACACGGCTTCGCGGGGCGCGGCGGCAGGGGGTGTCGATGCGTCGGACGGATGCTCCACCCCACCGCCGGGGCGTTTGCCGGAACCGCCAGAACCGCTGGGGCTCGCCGCAGCTACGGAGAACGGACAGCCGTGCTCGGCCTCATCGGGGCGCGCCGTGGCGTGGGACACTTTTGCAAGCGCCTGCTTGCAATTGTTAGCAACGGTGTGCACTATCGGGTCATGGCATCACTCAACGTCGGCAATCTCGGGGAGTACCTGCGGGAGCAGCGTCGTGCGGCGCAGCTCTCGTTGCGGCAGCTCGCCGATGCCACCGGGGTGTCGAACCCGTATCTCAGCCAGATCGAGCGCGGTCTGCGCAAGCCCAGCGCGGACGTGCTCCAGCAGGTCGCCAAGGCCCTGCGGATTTCGGCCGAGACCCTGTACGTGCGTGCGGGGATCCTCGACGAACGGGAGCGGGAGGAGCTGGAGACGCGGGCGGTCATCCTGGCCGATCCGTCGATCAACGAGCGGCAGAAGAGCGTTCTGCTGCAGATCTACGACTCCTTCCGCCGCGAGAACGGCTACGCCCCCGGTCCCGACGCGGAAACCGGTCCCGAGGCGGAAGCCGGGCCCGGGACGCACGCCGCGCCCCCCACACCGGCCGGGCCCGACGCGGACGCCAAGGAAGACCACGACCCTCACAGCTGACAGCAGCTGGTTCGATGATCCGGGAGGACCACAGTCATGGCCATCACCGATGACCTGCGCAAGACCCTCACCGACCCCACCCCCCTCTACTTCGCCGCCGGCACGGCCGACCTGGCCGTGCAGCAGGCGCTCAAGATCCCGGCGCTGATCGAGCAGCTGCGGGCCGACGCGCCCGAGCGGATCGACGCCGTGCGCAACACCGACCCCAAGGTCGTGCAGGAGAAGGTCGCCACGCAGGCCAAGGAGGCCCAGGCCACCGTGCAGGCGAAGGTCACCGAGGTGTTCGGCTCGTTCGACGCCGCCGACCTGAAGAAGCTGGGCGAGACCGCCCAGGACCTGGCGCTCCGCGGTGTGGGCGTGGCCGCCGAGTACGCGGTCAAGGCCCGGGAGGCGTACGAGAAGGTCGCCGAGCACGGCGAGCAGACCGTACGGACCTGGCGCGGCGAGACGGCCGACGAGATCGTCGAGATCGCCGCCGTCATCGAGGCCGACCCGAAGAGCGAGCCGAAGGCCGCCCCCAAGGCCGCCCCCAAGGGTGCGGCCGGGTCCGCCCCCGCGACCGGCGGCTCCGTGAAGCCCGCCGCGACGAAGCCCGCCACCCCGGCGAAGCCCGCCGCGACGAAGCCCGCCACCCCGGTGAAGCCGGCCGCGACGAAGGCCGCGCCCGCCGCCGAGGCCAAGGCCGCGCCCGCGAAGAAGGCGCCCGCGCCGCGCAAGCCCGCGGCCCGGAAGACCACGCCGCACGCCGACGCGTGACCCCTCACCCCTACGGGGCCCCTGGGGGTTCTGTCCGGGGCGCGGTACGCGTGACCGGGACGCGAGGCGGGCACCATGTCGGGTGGCCGGCTCGTTGTCCCGGTACCTTGGCCCTCTCGGCCGCAGGGCGCTCCTCCACTCACTAGGCGGTACACACCATGTTGCTCTCAGCGTTCGGCTCGCTCCTCCAGCTGCTCTATCTGGCGATGCTGGTGCTGGCCGTGGTCGCGTTCGTCTTCGCGGCGACCGCGCGCGAGGACGCCTACCGGGCCGCCGACAAGAAGCAGAAGTCCTTCTGGCTGGTGATCCTGGGCGTCGCCGTCGCGGTGAACCTGCTCATCCCGATGCTCTTCCTGCAGCTCGCGGGCGTGGTCGCGTCGATCGTGTTCATGGTCGACGTGCGGCCCGCGCTCAAGGCGGTCTCGGGCGGCGGCGGGGGCCGCAGGGGCGGCTCCAGCAGCGACGGCCCGTACGGGCCCTACAACGGCGGGCGCTGAGCCCCCGCCCTCGCGGGCGGGGAGGAGAGCGGCCGGTCGACGGAGGCGGGGCGGGAGCGCGGTGCGCTGCCGCCCCGTCGGCGTACCAGCTCCGGGTCGCGGCCCAGCAGCAGGACCGCCACGTCGTCGGTCAGCTCGCCGCCGTTCAGCTCCCGCACCTCGGCGACCGCCGCCTCCAGCAGCTCCTCGCCCGTCAGCCCCTGCTCCAGCCGGCTGTTGACCATGGCCGCCATGCCGTCCTGGCCCAGCCGCTCGCTGCTGCCGTCCCCCACCCGCCCCTCGATGAGCCCGTCGGTGTACAGCATCAGGCTCCAGGCGCCGCCCAGCTCGACCTGGCGGCGCGGCCACCGGGCGCGCGGCAGCAGCCCCAGGGCCGGGCCGCCGTCCTCGTACGGGAGCAGCCGGGCGGGCTGTCCGTGGCGGGCCAGCAGCGGCGCCGGGTGCCCGGCGAGGTAGAGCCCGGCCCGTCGCCCGTCCGCCGCGATGTCGACCGTGCAGAGCGTCGCGAAGATCTCCTCGCTCTGCCGCTCGTGCTCCAGCACCTGCTGGAGTGTGGCGAGCAGATCGTCCCCGCACAGCCCGGCCAGGGTCAGCGCCCGCCAGGCGATCCGCAGCTCGACGCCGAGCGCGGCCTCGTCCGGGCCGTGGCCGCAGACGTCGCCGATCATCGCGTGCACCGTGCCGTCCGGGGTGCGGACGACGTCGTAGAAGTCGCCGCCGAGCAGGGCGCGGCTGCGGCCGGGGCGGTAGCGGGCGGCGAAGCTCAGACCGGAGCCTTCCAGCAGCGGGGTCGGGAGCAGACCGCGCTCCAGGCGGGCGTTCTCCTGGGCGCGCAGCCGGGACTCGGTGAGCTGGTGCTGGGCGGTGTCGGCGCGCTTGCGCTCCACGGCGTACCGGACGGCGCGGCTCAGGAGGCGCGCGTCCAGCTCGCCCCGGAAGAGGTAGTCCTGCGCCCCGACCCGCACGGCCTCGGCCGCCAGCTCCGCGTCGTCCTGCGCGGTCAGCGCGAGGACGGCGTGGAGCGGCGCGAGGCGCAGGACGTGGGTGAGGGCGGCCAGCTCGTCGGCGCGCGCGGAGACGTGCTCCGGGCCGGGGCCGCCGGCCCCCGCACCGCCGCTGACGGTCGTGCCGGTGCCGGTGACCGGCAGGGCGAGGTCCAGCAGGATGCAGTCGACGTCGTCGGTGAGCAGCCGCGCGGCCTCGGTGAGGTTGCGGGCGGTACGGACGCGCACCCGGGTTCCGGCCGCGGCCGAGAGCTCGGGGACGGTGATGGTGGTGCCCGCCGGGTCGTCCTCGATCACCAGCAGGGTGAGGTCGCCGTGCGAGGTCTCCGCAGCGGGAACGGACCGCTGCTGCGGTGCGGGTACGGGCATCGGTTCGGGTTTCCTTCCCTCCCCCCGGGGGCGCGGCGGTTCGCCGATCGACGATCCGCCAGTCGGGGACGATAGCGGGCCGTGGCGGGGGAACGGAATGGCGCGGAGGGACCGGCCCCCGGCATATGCGCCGCCATAAGCCGCGTCCCGGCACGGATCCGGCGCGTCGGGCCGCCGGGATGGCCGGGAAGCGTGCATGACGAACATCACGCGTCCGGAAGGGGCCGGGTGGCCCCGCTCACAGGGAAGGGACCGCCCCGCCCGCCCGGGTCCGCTCCGGGGGAGCGACCCCCCCCGCAGGGCCGCTCGCGAAGAGCAGGCCCCGCTCCCGGCGGCCGGTCCGGACGGTCCGCTCACCCGCCCCGCCCGCCGGTCCTACCTGTCCGGGCGGACCACGCCGAGGATCTTCATCGAGCCGGCGCCCGCCAGGGTGACGTCGCGGCCGGGGCGGGGGGCGTGGACGATCGTGCCGTCGCCCACGTACATCCCGACATGGCTGGCGTCGGCGTGGTAGATGATCAGGTCACCGGGGCGCATGTCCTGGACGTCGATGCGCGGCAGCAGCCGCCACTGCTCCTGCGAGGTGCGCGGGATCGGACGCTTCGCCGCCAGCCACGCCTGCGAGGTCAGCCCGGAGCAGTCGTACGAGCCGGGGCCCTCGGCCCCCCAGACGTACGGTTTGCCGATCTGCGCCATAGCGAAGGCCACCGCCGTCGCTCCGGCCGCGCTCGCCTCGCCGCCGACGTCCTTGAGCGCGCCGGAGGAGAGCCACGCGCTCTGCGCCTGGGCCGCGGCGTCCGCCTCTAGCCGGCGGAGCTGTTCGCGCTCCTTCTCCTCCAGCCGCGATTCGAGCTCCTTCGCCGCCTTGATCTGGGCGTCGATCTTCTTCTTGGCCTTGGCCTGCTTGACCCGGCCGGTCTCCAGCTTCTCCCAGTTGGCGCTGGCGTCCTGGGTGTACGTCTCCAGGTCCTGCTGCGTCTGCTTCAGCTCGGCCAGCAGCGACTTGGACGCCTGCTGGCTCTGGCGGACCTTGTTGATCCCGTCCAGGAAGAGCTTCGGATCGTTGCTGAGGGCCAGCTGGGCGCCGGGCGGCAGACCGCCGTTGCGGTACTGCTCGCGGGCCTGGGCGCCGGCCCGGTCCTTGAGCGCGGCGATCTGCGTCTGACCGTCGACGATCGCCTGGGCCAGCTTCACGAGCTCGCCGGACTGCTTCTTCGTCTGCTCCTCGGCGAGGTTGTACGCGTCCGTCGCCGCGCCCGCCTTCCGGTACAGCGTCTCGATCTGCTCGCGGACCTTCTCCAGCTCCGCGGTGGTGCGGAGAGGGGCCGGCGCGGCGGAGACGGGGGGCACGGGGTCCGGCACCGGGGCGGCGGCCGCCTGACCGGTGGACGTCAGCAGGGCCAGCGCACAGACCAGCGTGATGGCGGCAGTGGCGCAGTGGCGTCGGTTCACGAACTCCCCCTCCGGGTGGTCACTCCGGGTCCGCCTCCGGGCGAAGGCGACGAAAACGATGCAAGCGACATAAGCGATGTAGGTGATGCAAGGAATGAGTGCGGCTAATGCGGGATGAACGCGAGAAAAGCAACAGACGGCGGGTAAGGCTTTTCTGGCTTACCGTCAGTAACTTTTCGGCAACGTCGCGATCGTGCCATGCCGCCCCCCAAAGCAACAGAGGCCGACGCCCTCTGACGCGTCACCCGCCGCCCCCGCCCGGCCACTTCGTCCCGATTCCCCCCGATGCGCGGCGATCCGGTCCGCCCCGCTCCCTCGCCCCTCCGCACCGAAGGATCTTCCCCCTCCCCAGGGACGCACGAGGCCCCCGCGCCGTTCCCGGCACGAAGAGGTTCCCCCCTCGACCGGCCTCCGACCGGCCTCCGGCCGGCCTCCGGACCACGGAAGACGGCGCCGGACTACGGAAGACGGCCGGTGCCGGACCACGGAAGACGGCCGGCGGCGGCCCCGGCGGTCAGGGGCCGCCGGGCCGCAGCGCGTCCCACTCCACCGTGACCTCCCCCTGCCGCCACCGCCGAGCCCCGTCCGCCACCGGCCAGTCGGCCGCTACCGCGCGCACCGCCGCGATCCAGCGCTGCCGCGCGCCCAGCGAGGCGTACGGGGAGGCCGCCGCCCAGGCGCGGTCGAAGTCCCGCAGGAACGCGTGGACCGGCTCGCCCGGCACATTGCGGTGGATCAGCGCTTTCGGCAGCCGTTCCGCCAGGTCGGAGGGGCGCTCCAGCGAACCGAGCCGGGTCGCGAAGGTGACCGTGCGCGGCCCCTCCGGCCCCAGCGCCACCCACACGTGCCGCCGCCCGATCTCGTCGCAGGTCCCCTCCACCAGCAGCCCGTCCGGGGCGAGGCGGGCGCACAGCCGGGCCCAGACGTCGGCGACCTGGTCCTCGTCGTACTGGCGCAGCACGTTGGCCGCCCGGATCAGCAGCGGCCGGACGTCCAGCGGGATCTCGAAGCCGCCGTGGACGAAGGTGAGCCCGTCGCGCTCGTACGGCCGCGCGGCGGCGACCCGCTCCGGGTCGATCTCGATCCCCGCCACCTCGGTGCGCGGCTCGACGGTACGCAGCCGGCCCAGCAGCTCCACGGCGGTCCAGGGGGCCGCCCCGTACCCCAGGTCGACGGCCGTAGGAGAGCCGGCGCGGCGCAGGGCGGGCCCGTGGACGTCGGCGATCCAGCGGTCCATGCGGCGCAGCCGGTTCGGGTTGGTGGTCCCGCGGGTGGCGGTGCCGATGGGGCGCTGGCGCATGGGTCGAGCGTAGGCGACGGGGCGGAAGGGACACCCCGGCGGCCCTCCGGCCCCGCCGAGCGTCGCGCCGCCCGACACGTAATGATTTGGCAAAACGGAAATGAAAGGCGGCATTCCTCTGTTCCCGCCCTCGGAGGACACCCGCGCCCTCCACCGCAGCCCGCCCCGATCGAGGAGGACCGACGAGGTGAGCCCGTACGTCCCCCGGCTCGGCTCCACCCGGACGGCCGCGCGCCTCAGGTTCCCCGGAGGATTCTCCGGGACCTCCCGCAAACCGCGCCGCGTCGCGATGCTCTCCGTGCACACCTCCCCGCTCCACCAGCCCGGCACGGGCGACGCCGGCGGGATGAACGTCTACATCGTCGAGCTGGCCAAGCGCCTCGCCGCGATCGACATCGAGGTCGAGATATTCACCCGGGCCACCACCGGCTCCCTGGCCCCCGCGGTCGACCTGGCCCCCGGCGTCCTGGTGCGGCACGTGGACGCGGGACCGTACGAAGGTCTCGCCAAGGAGGACCTGCCCGCCCAGCTCTGCGCCTTCACCCACGGTGTGATGCAGGCATGGGCCGGCCAGCGCCCCGGCTACTACGACCTCGTCCACTCCCACTACTGGCTCTCCGGCCAGGTCGGCTGGCTCGCCGCCCAGCGCTGGGGCGTCCCCCTCGTCCACGCCATGCACACCATGGCCAAGGTCAAGAACGCCGCCCTGGCCGAGGGCGACACCCCCGAACCGGCCGCCCGGGTCATCGGCGAGACCCAGATCGTGAACGCCTCCGACCGGCTGATCGCCAACACCGCCGAGGAGGCCGACGAACTCGTCCGCTTCTACGACGCGGACCCCGCAGCCGTCGCCGTCGTCCACCCCGGCGTCAACCTGGACCGGTTCCGTCCCTTCCCCGAGCGCTCCGGTCGGCTCCGCCCAGCGGACGCCCCGTCCGCCCGCGCCGCCGCACGGGCCCGGCTCGGCCTGCCCCAGGACGCGTTCATTCCGCTCTTCGCCGGCCGCATCCAGCCGCTGAAGGCCCCCGACGTGCTGCTGCGCGCGGTGGCCGTGCTGCTGGACCGGAACCCGTCCCTGCGCTCCCGCATCGTCGTGCCGGTGGTCGGAGGCCCGAGCGGCAGCGGGCTCGCGAAGCCCGAGGGGCTGCAGAAGCTGGCCGCCCGGCTCGGTATCGCCGACGTCGTACGGTTCCACCCGCCGGTGGGCCAGGACCGGCTGGCGGACTGGTTCCGGGCCGCGTCGGTGCTGGTCATGCCGTCGTACAGCGAGTCCTTCGGGCTGGTCGCCATAGAGGCCCAGGCGGCCGGCACCCCGGTCGTCGCCGCCTCCGTGGGCGGGCTGCCGGTGGCGGTGCGCGACGGGGTCAGCGGCTTCCTGGTGCAGGGGCACGAGCCGGAGGCGTACGCCCGCGCGCTCGGCCGGTTCGCGGACGCGCCGGAGCTGGTCGGGCGGATGGGGGCGGCCGCGGCGGCGCACGCCCAGTCGTTCGGCTGGGACACGGCCGCGTCGGCCACCGCCGAGGTGTACACGGCCGCGATCGCCGACCACCGCCGCCGGGCCTGTACCCGCCACGGCTGAGGCCCCCGCCCCCCGGACCGAGGCCCCTCCTGCCTCCCGCCCGGCGCTGTCGTAGGCTCGCGGCATGGCTGACGTACCGGACGAAACCGCAGCGGCCCAGGTCATCGAGGCGACGCTGAACGACGCCGGGCTCGCATGGGAGAGCCCGGGGCCCGGCAACTACGTCGTGACGCTCCCCGGCACCCGCAAGCTCTCGACCACCTGCTCGCTGATCGTCGGCAAGCACTCCCTCTCCCTCAACGCGTTCGTCGTGCGGCACCCCGACGAGAACGACGCCGGGGTCCACCGCTGGCTGCTGGAGCGCAACCTCCGCCTGTTCGGAGTGAGTTACGCGATCGATTCGCTCGGGGACGTCTACCTGGTCGGCAAGCTGCCGCTGTCGGTGGTCACTCCCGACGAGTTGGACCGGCTGTTCGGCGTGGTGCTCGAAGCGGCGGACGGGGCGTTCAACACCCTTCTGGAGCTGGGGTTCGCCGACTCGATCCGCAAGGAGTACGCGTGGCGGGTGGCGCGCGGCGAGTCCACCCGGAACCTGGACGCGTTCCGCCACCTGACCAGGGGTCCGGCCGAGGACTGACCCCGGTTCCGCCCCGAAGGGCGACGGGCTCGACCGCCCGGAGCGGCTGCGGCGTGACCGGCGTGCCGCTCCCGCCGTTACCGTCCGCCCCGGAGGGCGCGTATCGCACCGGGGGCGACCGTGCGGGGCGGGGGGCGGCAGAGCCGTTCCGCGCCGTGCGTGCACCGGATGATCACAGCGGAATCACGATCCCGGGAGGACCCCCGCCGGACCGGGCGTCGACCGCGCGTTCGATCGTAGGGTGTGGACCACTGCGACGGCCCGTCCGGACGGCGTCGACGTGCCGCACGGTGGAAGGGCGGTCGCCCCCGAAACCGGAGAGATGAACCCATGCGCGCCACCACCGCACGCCGTACCGCCCTCGCCGCCTCCGCGGCCGCCCTCACCCTGCTGGCCACCGCCTGCGGCGGCTCGTCGGACGCCGACGGCAAGGACGACAAGGGCGCCGCCGCCGGGTCCTCCTCGGCCCCGAAGACCCCGGCGAAGACGCTCACCGCCGACGAGTTGGGGAAGGCCGCCCTCGCCCAGGGCGACGTGAAGGGCACCAAGATCACCGCGGCGGGCCCGGCCGACGAGGTCCCGGCGGCCGGCGTCAAGGCCGACAAGGAGGAGTGCCTGCCCGTCGCCCACGCCATGTACGGGGTGGCGCAGGAGGGTTCGGCCGCGAGCGTGAGGCGCAAGGTGATCGACGAACCGAAGGGCGACGGCAAGAAGAAGTCGCTGGAGGAGCTGGCGGAGGGCGGGGCCGAGGACGCGCTCAAGGACGCGTTCGACCTGACGTCCACCTTCGTCGCGCTGCACTCCTACGAGGGGGCGGCGGGCGCAGAGGCGTTCACCGCGCTGAAGAAGGCGGCGGCGGAGTGCGCGGGCGGCTTCACCGCGACGGTCGCCGGTACGCCGACGAAGGTCGTCTCGGTCGCCGAGGAGAAGATCACCGGTGGCGACGAGTCCGCGGCGTGGACCGTCACCTCGCAGGACGACGGCGAGAAGGCCCCGTTCAAGCTGGTGGCGCTGCGCAAGGGGAACACGGTCGCGACGTTCTTCGCCTTCAACCTGGCGGCGACCGGCGGCGGCGTGACGTTCGAGGTGCCTGCGGAGGTCGTGGCGGCGCAGGACGAGAAGCTCGCCTGACCCGGCGCACGGACGCGTGCTCCCGGCCGGCTGCCCAGAACGGGCGACGGCCCCCGGGAACCGGTCAAGGGCGCGCGGTCGGCGGCCCGTTCGGGACGGCGAGAGTTCCGGCGGTCCGCCGGCCGACCGGCGCGGGGGATCGGCTCCCCGCGGCCGGCCTCAGGGCAGGGGCACGAGCCGGACCACGGTGACGGTCAGGACGGACCGGGAGACGTAATAGAGGACGATGGCCCCGGCGACGGTCGCCTCGC
Organism: Streptomyces sp. NPDC017448; assembly: GCF_044330565.1. NCBI lineage: Bacteria > Bacillati > Actinomycetota > Actinomycetes > Kitasatosporales > Streptomycetaceae > Streptomyces > Streptomyces sp. NPDC017448. The sequence goes on from NZ_JBIRLM010000011.1 coordinate 56,142, forward strand.
GCCGGTCCCGTTCGCGCTTGACGGCGGAGGAGGCGTGGCCGTACGGCTCCTCGCCGAGCGTGCGGACCATCGCTTCCCGGAACGTGTCACCGTCGCGCATCTTGGCCAGGGTGTCGTCCGCGGGCGGTGCGTAGGAGATACGGAAGCTCAAGCGACGCTCCGCCTCTCGGCCTCGTCCCGCGCCAGCCGGTCCAGGATCTTCTCGGCCTCGGGATCGGGGACGGCCTCCAGCATCCAGTGCCGCATGACGGCCTGGATCTCGTGCACACCGGCCCCGTTGATCGCGAGGTCGAACTCCTCGCGTCTCTCGTCGGGCAGCGCCGCCCGGATGTCCGGGATGCTGTTGGGCACCTCGACCTCGGTGCCGCCGACGAAGGTCTTCAGAGACTCACCCATGATCGCTCTCCCCGCTCTCCTCGCCCTGGAAGCCGGTGTGCCGGCCGCGCGCCCGCGGCGCCGACGGGACCGCGACGCGGGGCGCGGCGGTATGACGGCATGAGCTCACCGTAGTGCGTACGAGGGGCACTTCGGCCGGTCCGGCCGGGCACGGAACGGCCACGGATCGGCTACGACACGCGCGGTCCCGCCCCGAGCCGGTCCGCGACCCGGTCGCGCAGCAGCTCGTACTCCTCCCGCAGCCGCCGCCACTCGGTGACCGGCGGCCGGACGATGACGTCACCGCCGACGACGGTCTCCTCCGGGGCGAACTGCTCCCGGGTGAGGTCGATCTCCACGCCCATGCCCAGCCGGTTCCACCAGTGGAAGTCGGTGCGCACGCCGTCGACATGGACCTCGCCCCGGATCAACTCCCCGCCGAGCAGGTCGTTGAGCACCATGGCGGTCACCCCGCACTGATCCCGCGCCGGGTTGTCCGGTGTCCAGCGGTCGCGGTACTCCGGGGTGCAGGTCTCGGCGCTCCAGCTGCTGCGCACGGCCTGCTCGATGTCGGTGAGGAGGTAGATCGTCATGAGCGCCATCGTGGCAGGCGGCACTGACAGCGCGGTGCCGGCGGCCGGCGGCCGTACCAGCTGCCGGCGGCCGCGACGGCCGTCCTAGCCGTCGGCGGCCGCCGGGGCCTCGGCGGCCGTACGTCGGCCGCGCCTCCGCCCGACCAGGAGACGGACGAGGTTGGCGGCGGCGCCGACCGCGCAGACACCTGCCAACACCCGTGCGGGGAGCGCGTTTCCCGTACTCGCCGCCGCCCAGAACGCCACGGTCGCCAGGACCGCCATGTACGCCGGTGTGTCGAGGTACGACCGCTTCTCGGCCACCGTCCGCCCCACCCCGCTCCGCTCGTCCTGTCGTCCGCTTCCATGGTGGCATGTCCCCCCCCCGCGATCGACGGTGACGGTACGTACGGCGGGGGAGCGCGGCGCCCCGGCCGCCCTCCCCGTAATCGCGTCGACAGGTCCGCGTCCGCCCGGCAGAGTGGCCGCCCATGACGAGCAGCGAACTGTGGAGCCGTGAGACCGCCGAACGCTACGACGCTGAGGAGGCCGAGAACTCCTCGCCCGCAGCCCTCAATCCCACCCTCGACTTCCTCGCCCGCCTCGCCGGGGACGGCCGGGCCCTGGAGTTCGCCATCGGAACCGGGCGCGTGGGCGTGCCGCTCCGGGAGCGCGGCGTACCGGTGGCGGGCATCGAACTGTCCGAACCGATGGCCGCCGTGCTCCGCACCAAGGCCGACGAGGAGACTCTCCCGGTGGTCATTGGGGACATGGCCACCACGGTCGTCCCCGGCGAGTTCACCCTCGTCTACCTCGTCTACAACACCATCGGCAACCTGCTCACCCAGGACGAACAGGTCGCGTGCTTCGAGAACGCGGCCCGCCACCTGGCCCCCGGCGGCCGTTTCGTCATCGAACTGGCCGTGCCCCCGCTGCGATTCCTGCCGCCCGGCCAGGTCGCGGTGGCGTTCGACGTCTCCGACCGGCACCTGGGCTTCGACACCTTCGACCTGGTCCAGCAGACGCTGGTCTCCCACCACTTCACCCGCGACGGCGAGGACGGCCGCTACCGCCGCGGCGCCTGCCGCCAGCGCTACGTCTGGCCGGCGGAGCTGGACCTGATGGCCCGTATCGCGGGCCTGGAGCTGGAACAGCGGGTGGCGGACTGGACCGGGGCGCCGTTCACGGCGGATTCCGACCAGCACGTCTCGGTCTGGCGCAAGCCGGTGGCGTGAGAGCGGCGCCCCGTTCTCCGCCGGCCCGCCCGCGCCCTGCCGGCCCCGGTGCCGGGCCGGCCCCCTGCTCGCAGAGGGCCGGCGCGAGCAGGAGACCGGCCGTTGTCAGTGCCGGCCTTTAGAGTCGCCGGTGCGCGGTCGGCTTCCGGGAGTTCCAGCTCTGAAAGGGATGGCTGCATCCCCGGTCTGTCCGGGGGCGGCCCGGAGAACGCGTCCGGGACCCAACCGTCGACCGGGCTTCGTCGATGGCCAGTGGAAGATCTGCCAGAGCCGACCGCGCACCGCTGCTCCAGCGCCCCCTCCGCCCCGCCCCGCAGGAAGAGCCCGCCCGTGCCCGACCCCCAGCAGCGGCCGCCGACACGGTACGTCCGCCTCCCCGACGCCGGATGCTCCCCGGCGGAGGGCGCCGCCCCCACCCGCCCCGGCGGAGACCGCGCCACCACGCGCCCCGGCGGAGACTGCGTCCTCGCCCGCCCCGCCGGAGGCCGCGTCGCCGCCGTCCGGCCCCACCGCGACGAAGTGGAGCGCCGCGTCCGCACCCCGCCCGACGAGACCGCACCGGCGGCCCGCCCATGACCGGCGCCCCGGGTGTCTCCGTCGAACCGATGTGCGCCGCGCACGCCGGGGAGGTCCTGGAGATCTACCGCCTCGGCATCGAGGAGGGGAACGCCACCTTCGAGACCACCGCCCCCGCCTGGCCGGCCTTCGACGCCGCCAAGCTGCCCGGCCAACGCCACGTGGCCCTCGACCGCGCCGGCACGGTGCTCGGCTGGACCGCCGCGTCCGCGGTCTCCGACCGGTGCGCGTACGCCGGGGTGGTCGAGCACTCCGTGTACGTCCACCCCGACGCCCGCGGCCGGGGCGTGGCGAAAGCCCTCCTCCGCGCTCTCATCACCTCGACCGAGGCGGCCGGCATCTGGACGGTCCAGTCCGGCGTCTTCCCGGAGAACACCGCCAGCCTCGCCCTGCACCGCGGCCTCGGCTTCCGGGAGATCGGCGTCCGCGAACGCATCGGCCGGCATCACGGGGTCTGGCGGGACGTCGTCCTGATCGAACGGAGGAGCCCGTTGGTGGGACGGGACGGATGAGGGGCGGGGCAGCCCCGTGGAGGACGGTCGCTTTCCCCTCACGGGACCGCGCGGTGGTCCTGTCCGGCGCACCCCGCTGAACGAGGAGGCGGGGAAACAGGCTCCGGCCGCGACCGGAGCCATCTTGGTGCCGGTACGGGTGGGACTCCGCGGTATCCGACCGCGACGGCCCCCGGGGGCCCAGCACGCCCAAAAGCCCCCCACCACGCGGAAAACCCGCGGGCGGGGGGCTTCTTCGTCTCCGCCTACTTCTTCTTGCCCTGGGTCTGGCAGGCCCGTTTTCCGGCCCTGGTCAGCAGGGTGCCCGTCGTATCTGACCTGCGGTCGGGCGGTCGTTGTTGGGCGTTGCTTGTCACCTGCGGAGGGCCCAGAGAGGGCCCGGCGGTGTTGCCTCTGCTGCCGAGTCGCGAAGAGGAGCAGTCACCGCAGATCCACCGACGGGACCGTTCGGTCGGCATGTCCCGCAAGTCTCAGCTCAGGTCGCGTCTACGGAGCCCTCCGCATACAAGGGTGCGGACCTGGCCCCACGCAGACCTCTTCGTCCCGAAGCAACTCGGGGTGGTCGCTGTGCTTAGGCTGGTGCGCCTTTCACCTGGGCAGATGGTCCGCTGGCGTCCACGGTTGTTCGCGGTTGTGCGTCGTGGTTGTCACGCAGTAAGACACTCACCTGCTACGGCTCAGCAGGACACTACTCGTCCTGCTGCAGAGGGTCAGGAACCTCAGCCGACTTAGGCATCACGCCCGGGCCCTAGCGATAGATCGCGAGGATGTCCAGCGTGAGAGCCGGTCCCGTCAACGTTTCCGCGTCATCCGTCTTCGGTTGTCGCGCAGCCTGCCGACGCTGCTCCCGGCTCATTAGGGATGCCCCAGGGAGAGCCATTAGGGAGTGACTCTCACCCTTCTCCCATTTTCTGGCGATTTTCCCAAGAATAAAGACTTCACCTTCAATGGTGTCTCTGACGTATTCTTTGGTTAGCTTTCCCGTGATCTTCGGACCATCGTCTTCTTGGTCCCCGACGATGACAATGTCCGACTTAATTGCCTTGGCGAATCCCCGCATGGCTGCTGTTTCTTCCTGGCCGGGCATTCCGTCTATATCCTGGCCCATCAAGGAGGCCATCGGGCGAAATGCCTCTAGGAGGTCTAGCATGTCGCCCAATTGGTCTGGCTGGCTCATTAGCTGGATCATAGGGGGAACCTCGACTTCGAAGCGCCCATGCAGGAAGTCCATAATCTTCAGTCCATCGAAGAGAGGTCGCAGGCTCTCGATGTCGCGGTACTTCCATCGGGAAGAATCGGCGTCAAGCGCTGAAACGAGTCGAATAAAGCGTTGACTCGCAGTCTCCCTGACCACTCGTTCGCGCTCACTAGATCCGGCTTCCGGAGCTACAACTCCCAGTTCCTCGGGGGGGCCCTTTGCGTCACTCTGTGTCCGATGGCGAGCTTCATCGGAAATACCCTCCTCCACGACGGAGAGGTACTCGTTGAGAGATCTTTCGTCGAGGTACAGGAAGCGAGGCAATGCGGGAATCGGCATATAACTACCATCCGGTTTGGTGCGAAAATATTAGTTTTCGGATTGGCGGATATCCGCCTCTGACGCCAATCTATTAAGCTCTTCTCTGGCTGAGGCGCTTTTGCTTTCCTCGACGACGTTCGGTGCATTACTATAGGCGATGTAGCTTCCCGGGGCTGAAACGTTCTCAAGGTGTAGCGGGAATTCCAATACAGTGATCCATTTTTTGCGATGCCCAACCCGGCATTTTAGTGATGCTCGGTATTCGCGAAGCCTGGGTGTGAAGTTGGGGAAAGGCGTAGAGAATTCGATAAATACCTGGTCGGCAGTTCGGCCACTAACTGCAAAAACTGCCGGAAGACGCAACCCGTCTTCTGGCTCTGGCCTAATCCGATCTCGGGTGCTGCTCCAAGGAAGGGTGGCTTCTTCCTGGGATTCTCTTGCTACATCGAGGCGCATGTCCAGGATCACGATGGGCTTTGGTCCTGTATTGAAGAGGACGAGTGGTATACGGATGAGTGTCTTCTGTCGCGTGACTGCGGCCGCAAAAGTATGTGGTGGGTACGAGCGGAGCTTGCCTTGCCGAGCGTTTAGCCACCAGAAGGATGCGACGGTAAAAATAAGAGCGCAAGCGGCAACGATGGCAGCCGCGGGTAGGGAGCCTGATGTACTTGCAGCACCTGTTGCCATCACGTACGGAGTATGGCATCCGGCCTTCGCGCTGTCACCGGAATCCTGCTGGTAGCGGCGTGGTAAAGAAACCCACCACTCACCTCGGCTCCCATCCCGTCCGCCTTCGACCCACACACCGTGGAGCGGTCGTGGTTCAGGGCGTCAAGGTGGAGCGCGCTACTGTACGAACGACCTTGACGCCCTGGGCCGCGACTGCTCGGCTCTGCCTGGGTCGAAGGCGGTCGGGATGGGAGCTCCCCGACGCTCGCCCCGCTCCGGCCGGTACTCGCGAACGGCGTCCCGACCCATCCCGGAGTCTGAGCGTCCCCGCCGGAGGCATCCTCTTGAAGCCGCGGGCTTGGTTCTCGTCTCATGCCCCGGGCCTATCCAGTTGTGGGCGCGCGTCGGCGGCGGCAGCGTCGAGCGGGCCGAAGGCAGGAGCGCGGGCGCAGCCAGAGCCGGGAAGCGCGCCCGGCGGAGTGGAGCGCAGCCGGGTGCCTTGACGAGGTAGAGAAACCTGTAACTGGGTCTCGCTCACATGCTGTTGTCAGCCACCGACTCGGTCGACCGCTGGAACAGGGCGCCTGATCTGCGGTGCGGGAGATCCACGATGCGGAGGAGTGTGAAGCCCGCGCCCTTGTAGAACCGATGCAACCCGTTGTTGTCCTTCCAGGCGTCCAACCGCAACCATCGCTTGCCCTGGGCTGAGGCACGCTCCGACGCCCAGTCGAGCAGCAGGCTGCCGATGCCCGCGCCGGAGGCTGCGCGCGTTACGGCCATGCGGTGAACGTAGAGGGCCGCATCTGGCCGATCCTCCGGGGTCCAGAACTCGGGGTCCGCAAAGTTGTCAACCTGGATGGTCGCGATCGGCTTGCCGTCCTCGAACGCGAGGAAGCACACGCCCTGCTCAAGGGCCTCCGTGATGCGGTCACGGTGCGGCGGGTATTGCCATTGATCGATGCTGCGCGAGGCAAGCCAGGCTGATGCCTCGCGCAGCAGAGCCTCCATCACGTCCAATTCGTTGGGACGGCCGGCGCGGACGCACAGGTTCTTCATGCGTCCTCGTTCGGATCTTCGCGCTGTCGCTCGTACGAGATCACATGCCTGTCGCCGGGGAGCACAGTCACTGCGACTCTCACGGGCTTCCCCTCGGCCGTGTGGCCGGTGACGACATGAATCCCGACCGGGGTTCCGGGGCCCAAGTCAAGCCGATGCACCTGTTCAGGGGTGGGCATCCGGACGTACAACTCGTCCAGGGCTCGCTCCTGCCGGTACCCGAGCTCCGCCAGTACCTGGTTCGCGCCGCGAGTGATGTCCTGCGGGCGCATGATCTCCGAGTCTCGTACGAGTGCGAGCGGGAAATAGCTGTCGTTGATGTTGAACGGCTCCCCGTCGAGATAGCGCACGCGCTTCCGCACCGCGACCAGCTCGCCCGGTTCTAGCCGGAGCCTCTTGGCTACTTCCTCCGGTGGCTCCACGATGGCCACCTCGATCTCCTGCCGTGGCTCGCGTCCCTCAGCCGCGTACTCGGTCGTGAAAGCGTCCATCTCCGGCGAGTACGGCCGCTTCCGGAACTCCGCTTGAGGGCGGAACACCATGGGCCGACGGCGGCGGACGAAGTGGCCCTGCGGACGCGCCGATACGACGAGCCCCTCGTTCACGAGCAGAGCGAGCGACTTGCGCACGGTCTCTCGTGAGACGCCGTACTGATCGCGCAGCTCTGCTTCTGTCGGGAGCTTCGCATCTGGTTCGAGCGTCCCGGACGTGATCTGCTCCCGCAGCGCGTCCGCGATCTGCCCGAAGGCCAAGAGCCGTGAGCACACGGCTGCCTGGGAGCACGGCATGCACGCGCTGAGGCACTTCTACGCGTCCGTCCTGCTGGACGCAGGGGAGAGCATCAAGGCAGTCAGCGAATACCTCGGACACTCTGACCCCGGACTGACGCTGAAGGTGTATGCACACCTCATGCCGAGCAGCCGGGACCGAGCCCGAAAAGCACTCGGGCAGGCACCCCGGCCGCCGGAGGATTCACCCCGCTGAGGTCCCACAGAGGGCCCAGGCCGTGAAAATGCCCCCGATCCGCGCCGTATGCGCAGGTCGGGGGCATGATCAGTGAACCTACTTCTTCTTGCCCTGGTTCTTCACGGCCTCGATGGCGGCCTTCGCCGCGTCCGGGTCGAGGTACGTGCCGCCCGGCTTCAGCGGCGTGAAGTCGGCGTCCAGCTCGTAGGAGAGCGGGATGCCGGTCGGGATGTTGAGGCCCGCGATGTCCTCGTCCGAGATGCCGTCCAGGTGCTTCACCAGGGCGCGGAGGCTGTTGCCGTGGGCGGCGACCAGGACCGTGCGGCCGGTGAGGAGGTCCGGGACGATGCTGTCGAACCAGTACGGGAGCATGCGGACGACGACGTCCTTCAGGCACTCCGTCTCCGGGCGCAGCTCCGGCGGGAGGGTCGCGTAGCGGGGGTCGTCGAACTGGCTGTACTCGGCGTCGCGGGCCAGCGGCGGCGGCGGGGTGTCGTACGAGCGGCGCCAGAGCATGAACTGCTCCTCGCCGAACTCGGCGAGCGTCTGCGCCTTGTCCTTGCCCTGGAGCGCCCCGTAGTGGCGCTCGTTCAGACGCCAGGAGCGGCGGACCGGAATCCAGAGGCGGTCGGCGGATTCCAGGGCCAGCTGCGCGGTGCGGATCGCGCGGCGCTGGAGGGAGGTGTGCAGGACGTCGGGGAGCAGACCGGCGTCCTTGAGCAGCTCACCGCCCCGGACCGCTTCCTTCTCGCCCTTCTCGGTGAGGTTGACGTCCACCCAGCCGGTGAACAGGTTCTTCGCGTTCCATTCGCTCTCGCCGTGGCGGAGGAGGATCAGCTTGTACGGTGCGTCGGCCATGGGTCCGAGCGTAATCGAACCCCCGCGGCGTCCGCGCGCCCGCCCGCACCGCGGACAGCGCCGGTCCACGGGCGCCCGGCGTGCGGACGATTGACGGCAGGCGTCAATCCACTGGCGGTCGGGGAGCTGGGCTTCGTAAGGTCTCGTACCGAGGCGGGGGTGTTACCCGCAGCCCGGATCGCAGGCGCGGTCCCGCATGCGCGGTTCCGCAGCGGCGGACCCGTGTCCGTAGGCCCGTCCCGTGTCCGTCCGTACGTCCCGTGGGGGGAATCCTTATGTCCGTCGCCGGCCTGAGAGCAGCCGCCCGCGAAACCGTCAGCGGGATGCCGCGCGAGTTCTGGTGGCTGTGGACCAGCACCCTGGTCAACCGCCTCGGGGCGTTCGTCGCGACCTTCATGGCCCTCTACCTCACCCTGGACCAGGGCTACTCCGCGACCTACGCCGGGCTCGTCGCCGCGCTCCACGGGCTCGGCGGGGTCATCTCCTCGCTCGGCGCGGGTGTCATGACCGACCGGCTCGGGCGGCGGCCCACCATGCTGATCGCGCAGACGTCGACCGCCGTGTCGGTGGCGGTGCTCGGGTTCATGCAGCATCCGTTCGCCATCGCGGCCGTCGCGTTCTTCGTCGGGATGGCGAGCAACGCCTCCCGGCCCGCCGTCCAGGCGATGATGGCGGACATCGTTCCCCCGAAGGACCGGGTGCGGGCCTTCTCGCTCAACTACTGGGCCATCAACCTCGGCTTCGCGATCTCCTCCGCCGGGGCCGGGTTCATCGCCGAGTACAGCTACCTCGCCGGCTTCCTGGGCGAGGCCCTGATGACGCTCGTCTGCGCCGTCCTCGTCTTCGTGAAGGTGCCGGAGTCGCGGCCCGAGGAGACGGTGGTGAACTCCGTCGGCGGCAAGCGGCCCAAGGACGAGGTGCGGCTGACGACCGTCCTGCGCGACGGCCGCTTCATGGGCGTCGTGGGGCTCTCGTTCCTGGTGTCGCTGATCTTCATGCAGGGGTACGTGGCGCTGCCGGTGGCCATGGGCGCGGACGGGCTCTCCAGCTCCGACTTCGGTACCGCCATCGCCGTCAACGGCGTGCTGATCGTGGTCCTCCAGATCCCCGTCACCCGGTTCATCCAGAACCGCGACCCGCGGCTGCTGCTGATCGCCTCCTCGCTCCTCGCCGGGTACGGCTTCGGGCTGACCGCCTTCGCCGGGTCCGTCGCCGTGTACGCCCTCACCGTGTGCGTCTGGACCCTGGCCGAGATCGTCAACGCGCCCACCCAGACAGGGCTGGTCGTGCAGCTGTCGCCCGTCCGGGGCCGGGGGCGCTACCAGGGCATGTACACGATGTCCTGGTCGGTGGCCGCGCTCGTCGCGCCGCTGATGTCCGGCTTCGTCATCGACCACTACGGGGCCGCCTGGCTCTGGGCCGCCTGCGCCGTGATCGGCACCGTCGCCGGCCTCGGCTACTGGCTGCTGATGCGCGACCTGCCGCGCGAGGTGCCGGCCGTGGCGGACGTACTGCCCGAGCCCGCCCCCGTACCGGCCGGGGCGCGGCCCGACCAGGCCGAACCGGAGGCGGCGCCCGCGGCGGCGATGGAGGCCGCGGCCGCGCCCGGCCCCGCGTCGGCGGTGGAGGCCGAGTCCGCGACCGCGTCTGCGGCGGCCGAGGCGGAGCGGGCCCGCTGACCCCGGTCCGCTGCCCGCCCCCCCGGCCCTGTACGACGACGGCGCCCGCCCGGAGAGATCCGGGTGGGCGCCGTCGGTCGCGTCAGCGGTACCGGCGCGTGGTGCGCGTACGGCCGCGCGGTACGGGTCAGCCGCAGCAGCCGCCGCACTGGCACGGGGCGCCGGACTGGCAGCCGCACCCGCAGCCCGACCCGCAGCCGCAGGCGCCGAGCACGGTCAGGTGCACCACTTCGGTCGGGTTCTCCTGCTGGGTTTCGGTCATGGGGGAGTCGGCCATGGTCCCTCCTCGGGGGCGTACGGCTGGGGCGGCCGTCGGCATGGAGCGCCGCCCCGCCCCATTGCATGCCCAATCCGGCGGGCGCATCAACGGCGCACGCGCGCAGGAACGCATGTGCGAATCGCGTACGCCGGTGACGTCCCGGGGCCGAGGGGGTACGGGGCGGGGCCCGCCCCGCGTCCTGCCCCGCGTCCCGCTTACGCGCCCTCGACCGGCGTCGGCGCCTGGAGCTCGTCCGCGTGCTCGCCCGTCACCAGGTACACGACCCGCTTGGCCACCGACACCGCGTGGTCCGCGAAGCGCTCGTAGTAGCGGCCCAGCAGCGTCACGTCGACCGCCGTCTCGATGCCGTGCTTCCAGCGGTCGTCCATCAGGTGCTGGAACAGCGTGCGGTGCAGCTGGTCCATCTCGTCGTCGTCCTGCTCCAGCTGGAGGGCCAGGTCGACGTCCTTGGTGATGATGACCTCGGCCGCCTTCGCCATCAGGCGCTGGGCGAGCTGGCCCATCTCCAGGATGGTGGCGTGCAGGTCGTGCGGGACCGCCGACTGCGGGAAGCGCAGCCGGGCCAGCTTCGCCACGTGCTGGGCGAGGTCGCCCGAGCGCTCCAGGTCGGCGCTCATCCGCAGCGAGGTCACCACGATGCGCAGGTCGGTCGCCACCGGCTGCTGCCGGGCCAGGAGCGCGATGGCGCGGGCCTCCAGGTCGTGCTGGAGGTCGTCGACCTTCTGGTCCCCGGCGATCACGTTCTCCGCCAGGGTCAGGTCGGCGTCGAGCATGGACGTGGTGGCCCGTCCGATCGCCGAGCCGACCAGCCGTGCCATCTCGACCAGGCCCTCTCCGATCGAATCGAGTTCCTCGTGGTAAGCGTCGCGCATGGGAAGTCCCTCTCCAGTTCCAACTGAGGCCGGGGTCTCGGACCGACCCCCACGGTGCCACGGTGGGGCCGCAACGCGTCCGGATCCGGCCCCCTAAGTGAACCGGCCCCCACCCCTCGGTGAACTCTGGGCGACGAGTGTTCGAGATGGCACTCGGACGGCTGGGAGGGACGTGTCGCACCCGCATAACCTTGAAGCATGGACGTGAACGCGGCGGTCGCCGCAGCAGCAGCGATCGCCGGGCTGTGCACCGGTGTGATCGCCATGCTGGCGTTCCGCTGGAGCGAGCGCGACCTGAAACGGCCCACGCGCACGTCGCTGCGGCCGGACGGCAACGCGGCCCTTCCCCCCGGAGTGGACACCGTCCTCTCCGTCCTCAGCTCCTCCGCCGTCGTCCTCGACGAGAGCGACGGCGTGGTGAAGGCCAGCTCGGCGGCGTACGCCCTGGGCCTGGTCAGGGGCGGCCGGCTGGCCGTCGAGCCCATGCTCAACATGGCCAGGGACACCCGGCGGGACGGCGAGATACGGCAGGTGGAGCTGGACCTGCCCCGGCGCGGTACGGGCCGGGGGGACACCCTCGCCGTATCGGCCCGGGTGGCCCCGCTGGGCTCGCGGCTGGTGCTGCTGCTGGTGGAGGACCTCACCGAGGCCCGCCGGATAGAAGCGGTACGGCGCGACTTCGTCGCCAACGTCAGCCATGAGCTGAAGACCCCGACCGGGGCGCTCTCGCTGCTCTCCGAGGCGGTCATGGACGCCTCCGACGACCCGGAGGCGGTGGAGCGGTTCGCCGGGCGGATGCAGATCGAGGCGACCCGGCTGACCAATCTCGTGCAGGAGCTCATCGACCTCTCGCGGGTGCAGAACGACGACCCGCTGGAGGACGCCGAACCGGTCAAGGTGGAGACGCTGGTCGCCGAGGCGATCGACCGCTGCCGCCAGCAGGCCGGTTCCAAGCAGATCACCATGGCCTCGGCGGGGGCCGAGGGCCTCACGGTCTGGGGCAACCGCGGCCAGCTCGTCGGCGCCCTCGGCAACCTCGTCGAGAACGCCGTCAACTACAGCCCCGCCCACACCCGCGTCGGCATCGCCGCACGCCGCCTCGCCTCCCCGGGCGGGGACCTCATCGAGATCGCCGTCACCGACCAGGGCATCGGCATCTCCGAGAAGGACCGCGAACGGGTCTTCGAACGGTTCTACCGCGTCGACCCCGCCCGCTCACGGGCCACCGGTGGCACCGGTCTCGGCCTCGCCATCGTCAAGCACGTGGCCGCCTCGCACGGCGGGGAGGTCACCGTCTGGAGCTCCGAGGGCCAGGGCTCCACCTTCACCCTCAGGCTCCCCGAAACGGGCGCCACGAGGGAGCGCACCACCGGCGGACCGCTTATCGTCAACGGCGACGACGAGGGGCCGTACGAGACCGACACCTTTGACCCGATCCCCGCCCCGGAGGCTCTTCCGTGACCCGAGTGCTTGTCGTCGAGGATGAGGAATCCTTCAGCGACGCCCTGTCCTACATGCTGCGCAAGGAAGGGTTCGAGGTCGCCATCGCGGCGACCGGCCCCGACGGCCTCGACGAGTTCGAGCGCAACGGCGCCGACCTGGTCCTCCTCGACCTGATGCTGCCCGGCCTGCCCGGCACCGAGGTGTGCCGCCAGCTCCGCAGCCGCTCCAACGTCCCGGTGATCATGGTCACCGCCAAGGACAGCGAGATCGACAAGGTCGTCGGGTTGGAGATAGGGGCCGACGACTACGTCACCAAGCCCTTCTCCTCCCGTGAGCTGGTCGCCCGCATCCGGGCCGTGCTGCGCCGCCGTGGCGAGCCGGAGGAGGTCACCCCGGCCGCCCTGGAGGCGGGCCCGGTCCGCATGGACGTCGACCGGCACGTGGTCACCGTCTCCGGGGGCAAGGTCGACCTCCCGCTCAAGGAGTTCGACCTGCTGGAGATGCTCCTGCGCAACGCGGGCCGGGTGCTGACCCGGATGCAGCTCATCGACCGGGTCTGGGGCGCGGACTACGTCGGCGACACCAAGACCCTCGACGTCCACGTGAAGCGCCTGCGCGCCAAGATCGAGCCCGACCCTGGCGCCCCGCGCTACCTCGTCACCGTGCGCGGCCTGGGGTACAAGTTCGAGCCGTAGGCCGAACCGCACCGTGCATGCCGAAGGGCGCTTCCCGGCCGGGAAGCGCCCTTCGGCATGCACGGGGGAACCTCATCGTCGCCCGGGTTCTACGGCCGTGGAAACAGCGGGCCTCGGCGTGCACCGGAGAACAGTCCGCGCGGTCACGGGACCGGGCCGCCGCGTCAGTGGGCGGCGGGCACCGCGGCGTCGTCCGTACCCTGCGCAGCCGCGTCGCCCTGCGCGCCCTCGGCGCCCGTGCCGGGGGCCTCCGCCTCGCCGGCGGCGTCACCGGACGCGGAGGACGACGGCTTCGGGCTCGGCTGCCGGGCGGGCGCCTCCGCCTTCGGGCTGGGGCCGAAGTCCTTGAAGAAGCCCTCGGCGGGGAAGACGCCGGCTCCGAGGGCGACGTCACCGGTCCGGCTCAGCTTGAAGACGACCTGCTGGACGTCGCCGTCACGGGCGGCCTCGCTACCGTTCTCGATCACGGCGGCGGCGTTGCCCTTGCCGCCGATGATGACCCGGCCGCCGGCCGGGACCACGATCGGGCCCTTGCCCTTGGCGGCCTGGAGCTTCACCTCGGCGTTGCTGCCGGGCAGCGTGACGGCCTCCAGCACCTCGCGCTCGGTGCCCTCGTTGAACAGCGTCGCGGCGACGACGGCCGGGCCGTCCTCGCCCCCCGCGGGCTGCGTGATGACGTTGACGTTCTGGACCTTGATGCTGCCCACCGATGTGGCCGCGTTGTCCGGCCTGATCTTGAGCGTCTCGGCGTTGTTGCCCGCGGCGCAGGCGGACAGCGAGACGATCGAGAACGCGGTGGCGGTGGCGGCGAGAGCGCCGTGTCGAAGGCTGCGGCTCACGGCGGCGGCAACTCCTTGAACGATCGGACTGCGGGCTTCGGACGTCGGGCCTCGGACGGTGGTGTAAAGCCGCCCTAAGGGTGTGTCAGCGGCCTTAGGCTACCGAGCCGCCCCGCCCGGCCCGCACCCGACCCGCCCCTACGCGTCCCGCCTCTTCCCCGGCGGGCCCCCGGCACGCTCCGGAAACGGGCGCGGGAGGCGTGCCGGACGGTCCCGCGGCGGCCCCGGGGGCTCCGGCGGCCGGGTGCGAGGCGTGCGGCCGGCGGGGTGCGCGGGGTTCCACCGGCGGGTGCGACATGCGCTGTTCATCTATTCCGCGTGATCAATTCTTCCGCCCGCGCCTTCTGCCCGTGTCCCGTGCTTCTTCGCCTTTCCGGGTTCGCGGCGGAAAGGAACCGGGCCGCATGTGGCTTGATCAATTTCATTGCGGCCGGACAGTTTCGTCCGTACGGGTGATCGATCCTCGAACGGAGTAGGGAAAGGTCACGTTCACGAAACAGGCAAAACGGGACTTTCGCCCTCTTCTGTGGGGCTTCCGGGCCGCGCGACATGGACGTTTCGCCTCGGTCGCACAACCGCTCCGACCTGCGAATACCGCCCTCCGGAAGCCTTCCGCAGCACGTCCGTGTCGCTGTTGTCAAGCCCCGAGATATGCCCTGACCTGCGAAAACGCCATTCAGGAGATGCGATTCTCGTGTTACTCTGGATAGCCACGGAAGGGGTACCTGTCACATGACGTTCAAGGTTGGCGACACCGTGGTCTATCCCCATCACGGGGCCGCGCTGATCGAGGCTATCGAAACTCGCCAGATCAAAGGCGTGGACAAGACCTACTTGGTGCTCAAGGTCGCCCAGGGCGACTTGACGGTTCGTGTGCCGGCGGACAATGCGGAGTTCGTGGGCGTGCGCGACGTGGTCGGGCAGGACGGGCTGGACCGGGTCTTCGAGGTGCTGCGTGCGCCGTACGCCGAAGAGCCGACGAACTGGTCCCGGCGTTACAAGGCAAATCTCGAGAAGCTCGCCTCCGGCGATGTCATCAAGGTCGCGGAAGTCGTGCGTGACCTGTGGCGTCGGGAGCGCGAGCGCGGTCTCTCCGCCGGAGAGAAGCGCATGCTCGCCAAGGCCCGCCAGATCCTGGTGAGCGAGCTCGCCCTCGCGGAGAATACGAACGAAGACAAGGCCGAGGCTCTGCTCGACGAGGTCCTCGCGTCCTGAAACCGGATCACACCGGTCATATGAATGTGCCGCGGTGCCCGCTGACCAGTCGTTTTCACGCTGTGTCGTCGGGCGCTGCGGCATCTTCGTACCCTGCTGCCCCACGGATGGCACCACGCCGACGCGCGGCACGGGCACACCGAGGGACGAGGTGTGCCACGGGCCCGCGGAGGCGCCGGAGCCGTCGCCCCGCCCCGGGCGCGGGGGTGCGCACGACCCCGGACACACGGGTGCGCGGCGTCCCGAGCCCGACTGCCGGTGACCCCCGTGCCCGCGGTGCGGTCCGCGTGAAGCGGCGACCGCCGGTGCGGGGCGGCCCCCGGTGTTCTGCGAGCCTTGCGCATGACCCGTCCTCGACCGGGTGTCACGGAAGGGGCCCGGTGCGGGGCGGGCGTCACGCCCGGCTCGATGGGGCCCCTACCCATGTCGGTCGTGGCAACAAACCTGCCGGACCCCCCGCACCTTTTCCCGACCTCTCGGACCCCTCGGAGTGCACCCGATGTCATCGACGCCACCCCCGACCGACCGGCCGCGCCCTCCCCGTACCGCCGCGGTGATCCCCGCGGCCGGACGGGGCGTGCGGCTGGGACCGGGCGCGCCCAAGGCCCTGCGCCTCCTGGGCGGCACGCCCATGCTGATCCACGCCGTGCGCGCCATGGCCGCCTCCCGGGCCGTCTCCCTCGTCGTGGTCGTCGCCCCGCCGGACGGCGCGGCCGAGGTGAAGCACCTCCTCGACGCCCACGCGCTGCCCGAGCGCACCGACTACCTGGTGGTGCCGGGGGGCGGAACCCGTCAGGAGTCCGTGCGCCTGGGCGTCGAGGCGCTGCCCGCCGACGTCTCCGCCGTGCTGGTCCACGACGCCGCCCGCCCGCTGGTGCCGGTCGACACGGTCGACGCCGTGGCCGCCGCCGTACGGGACGGGGCGCCCGCCGTCGTGCCCGCGCTGCCCCTCGCGGACACCGTCAAGGAGGTGGAGCCCGCCGGGACGCCCGGAGATCCGGAGCCGGTGCTCGCCACTCCCGTACGGGCCAGGCTGCGCGCGGTGCAGACGCCGCAGGGGTTCGAGCGGGCCACGCTGGAGCGGGCGCACGCCGAGGTCGCGCTCGACGGCGAGGGCGCCACGGACGACGCGGGCATGGTGGAGCGGCTCGGCGCCCCGGTGGTCGTCGTCCCCGGCCACGAGGAGGCTTTCAAGGTGACCCGGCCGCTCGATCTGGTGCTGGCCGAGGCGGTACTCGCCCGCAGGAGGGCCCACGATGGTTTCTGAGACCCCCGGCGCGGGAACCCCCGCCGCCCCCGTCATCCCGCTCGTCGGCATCGGCACCGACATCCATGCCTTCGAGGAGGGCCGCGAGCTGTGGTGCGCGGGCCTCAAGTGGGAGGGCGAGGGCCCCGGCCTGGCCGGCCACTCGGACGCCGACGTCGTCGCGCACGCCGCCTGCAACGCGCTCTTCTCCGCCGCCGGCCTCGGCGACCTCGGCCAGCACTTCGGCACCGGCCGGCCCGAGTGGTCAGGGGCGGCGGGCATCACCCTGCTCGGCGAGGCGGCCCGGATCGTGCGCGCCGGAGGCTTCGAGATCGGGAACGTCGCCGTCCAGGTCGTCGGCCTCCGCCCGAAGATCGGCAAGCGGCGCGAGGAGGCCCAGAAGGTGCTCTCGGCCGCCGTGGGCGCCCCGGTCTCCCTCTCCGCCGCGACCTCCGACGGCCTCGGCTTCACCGGCCGCGGCGAGGGCGTCGCCGGTATCGCGACCGCCCTGGTCTACCGCGCGGGCTGATCCGGCCCCCCCAGCCCCCCGCTCCCGGCCCCCGGCCCCGGCATCCCGCCGGGGCCGGTTCCGGCGGGCACCGCCCAGGCCGCCCCCCTGCTCCTGCACATCGCTTGCACGTACGCTGAAGGTGCAAGCGATGTGCGGCGTGAGGCGGGAGTGGTACCGGTGACCAGTGCGACCACGGTGATGACGGGGGCGGCCGACCACCGGAGCCGCGCCGGAGCCGCCGCCGGGAGCGCCGGAACGGCCGCCGTCCTCGCGGCCCCCGGTTACGCCCTGCGCACCGCCACCGCCGACGACCTCGGCGGGGCGCGCGCCGTGATGCTCGACACCGTCTACCGCGACCTGAAGTCCGGTTACGTACCCCACTGGCACGCCGACATCATCGATCCGGAGGCCGCCTACCTGCGCCCGGAACGCTGCACCCTGCTCGTCGTCGAGCACCGCGGCGAGATCGTCGCCACCGGGGCCGTGCGCGACCGGGGCCCGCAGGCGCCGCCCAACCCGCGCCGGATCGCCGACCGCTTCCCCTCCGGCACCACCGCGCAGCTCTGCCGGATCTACGTGCGCCCCGAGCACCGCCGCCACGGGCTGGCCCGGCGCATGGTGCGCGCGCTGGGGGAGTTCGCGGTGCGGGCCGGAGGGTACGAGGCGCTGTACCTGCACACCGACCCCGCCGTGCCGGGCGCCGAGCCCTTCTGGCGTTCGCTGGCCCAGGAGGTGTGCGACGAGCGGAGCCTGCCCGGCGGCGGGCAGGGGATCATCCACTTCGAGCTGCCGATGCCGCTCCTGGACGCGGGTGACACCCCTGCCCGTTAGATGACAATCGTTTTCATATAAGGTCGCTCTCATGTCCCAGACCCGCCGCCTCCGCCGCGCCGCGCTCCCCCTCGCCGCCGCCGCGCTCCTCGCCTCCACCGCCTGCACCTCCTCCGGGGGCTCCGGTTCCGGCTCCGGGGGCGCGGGCGGGGACGGACGGCTGAAGGTGGCCCTGGCCTTCCCGCCCGCCCAGGCCATGTCCCCCTACGGCGACGACGCCGTCACCCTGAGCCGGCTCGCCGTCGTCGAAGGGCTCACCCGGCTCGACCGGAACGGCGAGGCCCGGCCCGCGCTCGCCGTCTCCTGGAAGCGCGACGGCGACCGCGCCTGGGTGTTCACCGTCCGCGAGGGCGCGGTCTTCCACGACGGGACGAAGCTCGACGCCGCCGCCGCAGCCCGCTCCCTGACCGCGGCCCAGAAGGCGTCCCCGAAGCCCCGGGTGCTCTCCGACACCACCCTCACCGCGACGGCCGAGGGCACGGACACCGTACGGATCACGACGAAGGACCCCGACCCGCTGCTGCCCCAGCGGCTCGCCAACCCCTCGCTGAGCATCCTCTCCGCCGCCGCGTACGGGGGCGGCGGCAGGGTGGACCCCGCCGGACACGCCACCGGCCCCTTCACCCTCGCCCGGGTCAACGGCGCGGTCAGCGCCACCCTGGAGCGCAACGACGCCTACTGGGGCGCCAAGGCGAAGGCCCCCGGCGTCGACGTGAGGTTCGTCGCCGACGGCACCGCCCGCGCCAACGCCCTGCGGACCAAGGACGTCGACGTCGCCGAGTACGTCCCCATCTCCCAGGCGTCGCTGCTCGGGGACGGCCTGGTCCACGCGTTCCCCTCCGCCCGTACCAACGGCCTCTCCCTCAACACCGGGCGCGGCGTCTTCGCCGACCCGGCGATGCGCGCCGCCGCCCGCGAGGCCGTCGACTCCAAGGCCCTGGCCGACGGCGTCTACGAGGGCCGCGCCGACACCGCGCGGGGGCTGCTCGGCCCCGGCGTCCCGTGGGCCGCGAAGCTGCGCACCGCACCCGCCGGACGCGCTAAGGCCGCCGCCCCCGCCGAGGTGAGGAGGGCGCCGGAGATCGTGCTGGCCACCTACACCAACCGGCCCGAACTGCCCGAGGCCGCCACCGTCGTCCAACAGCAGTTGGAGAAGCGCGGCTTCACCGTCAAGCAGGTCGTCCGCGACTACGCGCAGATGGAGGCCGACGCGCTGGCCGGGAAGTACGACGCCTTCATCCAGGCCCGCAACACCCTCCTGGACACCGCCGACCCGGTCTCCTACCTGGCCTCCGACTTCACCTGCGACGGCAGCTTCAACATCTCGCAGCTCTGCTCGAAGCCCGTCGACGCCGCCGTCGACAAGGCCGCCTCCCTCGCCGACACCGACGCCCGCCACCGGGCCGAGATGGCGGCCGAGGCCGCGATCCTCGGTGCGGACGCCCTCGTCCCCCTCGTCCACGAACGCTTCGTGCAGGGGTACGACGAGACCCGCGTCCGGGGCGTCGCCCTCGACCCGATGGAACGCACCCTCATCACCGCCGACACCCGCCTCGGGTGACCGCGTGAAGTACCTCGCCGGGCGGCTCGGCGCCCTCCTCGCCGTCGTCGCGGTGCTCGGGCTGCTGCCCTGGCTGACCCGGACCGACCCCGCCCGCACGATCCTGCACGCCCGGTACGCCGACCGGGCCCCGACCCCCGAGACGCTCGCCGCGATCCGCGCCGAGACCGGCCTCGACGGCGGACCGCGGCAGGTCCTGGGCGACTGGCTCGGCGGGCTGTCGCGGGGCGACGCGGGGGTGTCCTGGGTCTCCGGGCAGCCCGTCGGGCCGGACGTCGCGGCCGCCCTCGGCAACTCCCTGACCCTCATGGGCGCCTCGCTCGCCGCCGCCGTCCTCCTCGCCCTCGCGCTGAGCGCCGCCACCCTCCGGCGCGGGGCCGGGCGCCGGATCGTCCGCACCCGCGCCGGAGTGGGCGCGGCGGTGCTCGCCGCGCTGCCGGAGTTCCTGCTCGCCGCCGTCCTCGCCACCGTGTTCGCCGTGCACCTCGGGTGGCTCCCGGCGCTCGGCTGGGGCGCCCCCCACCACCTG
Source organism: Streptomyces sp. NPDC017448 (assembly GCF_044330565.1). Lineage (NCBI taxonomy): Bacteria > Bacillati > Actinomycetota > Actinomycetes > Kitasatosporales > Streptomycetaceae > Streptomyces > Streptomyces sp. NPDC017448. The sequence continues at coordinate 76,181 of NZ_JBIRLM010000011.1, forward strand.
GTGCTGCCCGCGCTCTCCATGGGCGTCCCCGCCGGGGCGCTGCTCGGCCGGCTCCTCGACGACGCGCTGCCCGGCGCCTTCGCCGAACCCTGGGCGCGGACCGCCGCCGCCGGCGGGATACCCGGGCGGATCATCGCCCGGCACGCCCTGCGCCGGACGCTTCCGGGGCTGCTGCCCCAACTCGGCCTGGTCGTGGTCGGACTGACCGGCGGCGCCGTCGCCGTCGAGACGCTGTACGCGATCCCCGGCCTCGGCGGCACGGCACTGGCCGCCGCCCTCGCCCAGGACCTGCCCGTCCTCCGGGCGGCCGTGCTCGTCCTGCTGCTCCTCGGGATCGCCGCCGGACTGCTCGCCCGCCTCGCCGCCCGCCTCCTGCTCGGCCCCGCCCTCACCGAGGGCGCCCTGCCCGCCCTCGCCGCACCCCGGCTGCCCGTCCGCCGCACGCTCGCCGCGGCCGCCCTCGTCCTCGGCGGCCTGCTGATCGCGGTCACCGTCGCGGGCCTCCTGCGCGACCCGCTCCACGTCGACACGGCCGCCCGGCTCGCCGGACCCTCCGCCGCGCACCCCCTGGGCACCGACGGCCTCGGCCGCGACGTCCTCGCCCGGCTCGGCCACGGGGCCGCCCGCACCGCGCTGGCCGCCGTCGCGGTCGGAGCCGTCACCCTGGCGCTCGGGCTGCTCCTGGGAGCGTTGCGCGCCGGAGCGCTCACCGAGACCGCGAACGCGCTCCCCGCCGTCCTCGCCGGACTCGTCGTCGCGGGCATCGCCGGACCCGGGCCCCGGGGCGCGGCCGCCGCCGTGGCCGCCGTCGCCTGGGCCCCGCTCGCCGCGCACACCGCCGCCCTGTACGCCCAGGAGAAAGCGGCCCCGCACCTCGCCGCCGCCGTCGCCCTCGGCGCGGGCCGGGCCCACCTGCTGCGCCGCCACGTGCTGCCCGGCGTCCTCCCGCCCGTCGCCCGGCACGCCCTCCTGCGCATCCCGGCCGTCGCGCTGGCCCTGGCCTCCCTCGGCTTCCTCGGCCTCGGCACCCAGCCGCCCGCCCCGGAGTGGGGCCGCATGCTGTCGGAGAACATGCCCTACGCGGAGCGCGCCCCCTGGGCCGTCCTCGCCCCCGCCGCCGCGCTCGCCGTCCTCGGCGCGCTGGCCGTCCTCACCTCGGCGGCGGTACGCGGGCGCACACCGGCGGCCCTGAAGGGCGCCCGATGAACGCCCCCGCGCCGCTCCCCGTACGGACACACCCCGGCCCCGCGCCGGTACGCACGCCCCCCACCGCCTCCGTACGCACTCCGGCGCGCACGCCCGCACTGGCCCTCGCCGCCGCGCACACCCCCGCCCGGGGAGAGGGCGCCCCATGACCCCGCCCCCGCGCGCGTCCGCCGAGGAGACCCGCCGGCGGCTCCGGCCCACCCGTGCCTCCACCCCTTATCTGCGGCTCCTCACCGCCACCCAGTTCGCCTTCAACATCGGCTTCTACGCCGTCCTGCCCTACCTGGCCGCCCACCTCGGCAGCGGCCTCGGCATGGCGGGCTGGCTCGTCGGACTCGTCCTCGGGCTGCGCACCTTCAGCCAGCAGGGCCTCTTCGTGGTCGGCGGCGCGCTCACCGACCGGTACGGGCCGCGCCCCGTCGTGCTGGTGGGCTGCGCCCTGCGGATCGCCGGGTTCGGATGGCTCGCCTTCGCCGGCTCCACGGCCACTGTCATCGCCGCCGTCCTCCTCATCGGCTTCGCCGCCGCGCTGTTCTCCCCGGCCGTGGAGTCCGAGGCCGCCCGCGAGGCCGTCCGGCACGAACACGGCACCGGCGCCCCGCGCGCCCACGTCCTCGCCCTGTTCTCCGCCGCCGGGCAGGCCGGGGCGTTCCTCGGACCGCTGCTCGGCTCCCTGCTCCTGCTGCTCGGCGGCGGCTTCCGGGCCGCCTGCCTCGCCGGCGCCCTCGTCTTCACCGGCGTCCTGGCCGGCCACGCCCTCCTGATGCCGCGGACGGCCCCCGACGCCGCCCCCCGCACGGCCCGGCCGGAGCCGTCGGCCCGGCGGGCGGTCTTCGCCAACCGGGCGTTCCTGCTGCTCTGCGCCGCGTACAGCAGCTACCTCGTCGCGTACAACCAGCTCTACCTCTCGCTGCCCGCCGAGGTGGAACGGGCCACCGGGTCGCAGGCCGCGCTCGGCTGGCTCTTCGCCCTGTCCTCGCTGCTCGTCGTCGCCGTCCAACTGCCGCTGACCCGCTGGTCCGCCCGCCGCCTCGCCCCGCGCACCGCGCTGACCACCGGCCTCGCGACGGTCGCCGCCGGGTTCGCCGCCGTACCGCTCACGCCCGCGGGCCCCGGCGGCCTGCTGCCCGCCGCCGCGTTCGTCGTCCTGCTGACCCTGGGCCAGATGCTGCTGGTCCCCGCCGCCCGCGGCCTGGTGCCGGACCTGGTCGAGGACGGCCGGCTCGGGCTCGCCACCGGCGCGCTCTCCTCCGTCTCCGGCCTCGCCGTCCTCGGGGGCAGCGCGGCGACCGGCGCCCTGCTCGACGCGCCCGCGCCCGTGCGGTGGACGGTGCTCGCGACGGTCCCGCTGGCCGGGGCGGCCCTGGCGTTCACCCTTCCGGCGGGACGCGGCCGAAAGGAACCGGGAGCACGCGCGGCGGCCGGGTAGGAGCGGTACGGGACGCCAGGACCGGTCCGGCAGGACCCGGCCCCCGTACCGACCGAACCGCAGCGCACAGGAGGACGCCCGCATGACCGCAGCACTCTCCCCCGAGCTCAAGAACCTGCTCGACACCCCCGTCTTCGTCAACATCGCCACCATCCAGCCCGACGGCAGCCCCCAGGTCTCCCCGGTCTGGGTCAAGCGCGACGGCGACGACCTCCTCATCTCCACCACCCTCGGCCGCCGCAAGGAGAAGAACCTCCGCCGCGACCCGCGCGTCACCGTGCTCCTCCAGCCCTTCGACGCCCCCTACAGCTACGCCGAGATCCGCGGCGAGGCGACGCTGACGACCGAGGGAGGGCAGGAGCTGATCGACGAGCTGTCGGTGAAGTACACCGGCAAGCCGTACGCGGAGTTCAACCCGGACTCCGCCCAGGACGCCCCGCGCGTGGTCGTCCGGATCTCCCCGCGCAAGGTGGTCGGCCGGATCTGAGGCCCCCCGGGGGGCCGGGCACGACCGCGAGCGGCGCCGCGAAGGCCCCCGGAGAACGCTCCCGGGGCCGCCGCGGCCCCTCCCGGTACCAGAAAGTTGTCCCCGCGATCCCCAAGGGTCGCGGGGCACTGGTGTCGGCCTACTACCCTTGAGGGGTGACTATTCGCCTGCACGACACCAACGCCCGGCAGATCCGTGACTTCGTCCCGCTCACCGCGGGCTGCGTCTCGATCTACCTCTGCGGCGCCACGGTCCAGGCGGCCCCCCACATCGGCCACATCCGCTCGGGCCTGAACTTCGACATCATGCGCCGCTGGTTCGCGTACCGCGGCTACGACGTCACGTTCATCCGGAACGTCACCGACATCGACGACAAGATCATCGCGAAGTCCGCCGAGCAGGGCCGGCCGTGGTGGGCGATCGGCTACGAGAACGAGCGCGCCTTCAACGACGGCTACGACGTGCTCGGCTGCCTGCCGCCCACCTACGAGCCCCGCGCCACCGGCCACGTCCCCGAGATGATCGAGATGATGCGCGGCCTGATCGAGAGCGGCCACGCCTACGAGGCCGACGGCAACGTCTACTTCGACGTGCGCTCGCTCCCGAGCTACCTGGAGCTGTCCAACCAGGAGCTGGACGATCTGCGCCAGCCCTCCGGCGAGGGCGAGACCGGCAAGCGCGACCCGCGCGACTTCGCCATGTGGAAGGCGGCCAAGCCGGGCGAGCCCAGCTGGGAGACCCCGTGGGGCCGCGGCCGGCCCGGCTGGCACCTGGAGTGCTCCGCGATGGCCCACAAGTACCTGGGCTCCGCGTTCGACATCCACGGCGGCGGCCTCGACCTGGTCTTCCCGCACCACGAGAACGAGATCGCCCAGGCCAAGGCGTACGGCGACACGTTCGCCCGCTACTGGGTGCACAACGCCTGGGTCACCATGTCCGGCGAGAAGATGTCGAAGTCGCTGGGCAACTCGGTCCTCGTCAGCGAGATGGTCAAGCACTGGCGCCCGATCGTCCTGCGCTACTACCTGGGCACCCCGCACTACCGGTCGATGATCGAGTACAGCGAGGAGGCCCTGCGCGAGGCCGAGTCCGCGTTCGCCCGCATCGAGGGCTTCGTCCAGCGCGTCACCGAGAAGGTGGGGGAGACCGTCCCCCCCGCCCCCGAGGTGCCGCCCGCCTTCGCCGAGGCGATGGACGAGGACCTGGGCGTCCCGCAGGCGCTGGCGATCATCCACACCACCGTCCGCCAGGGCAACAGCGCGCTGGCTGCCGACGACAAGGAAGCCGCCGCCGCCCGCCTCGCCGAGGTCCGGGCCATGCTCGGCGTCCTCGGCCTGGACCCGCTCGACCCGCACTGGGCGGGCGAGAACGACCGCGGCGAGGACCTGCACGGCGTCGTCGACACCCTGGTGCGCCTCGTCCTCGACCAGCGGCAGTCGGCCCGCGACCGCAAGGACTGGGCCGCCGCCGACGCCATCCGCGACCAGCTCAACCAGTCCGGCCTCGTCATCGAGGACAGCCCCGGCGGCCCCCGCTGGACGCTGGGACCGCGCTGAGCGCCCCGGCCGGACAGCGCGAATGTGCCGCCCGGCGGTCCGGGCGGCACACTTTCCCCATACGTACGTACGTCTGAAAGCAACGAAACAGGTAGATCATGGCCGGGAACAGCCAGCGCAGGAACCGCCGCACGTCCAACAAGAAGGGCATGCAGGTCGGCAGCGGTGGCCAGCGACGCCGTGGTCTCGAAGGCAAGGGACCGACGCCGCCCGCCTCCGCCCGCAAGGGGCACAAGAAGAACCGGGTCGCCAACGCCCAGGCCAAGCAGGCCGCGGCCCGCCGCCCCGCGCCCCGGCGCGGCGGCGTGAAGGGCACCTCGGAGATGGTCGTCGGCCGCAACCCGGTCTACGAGGCCCTGCGCGACGGCGTGCCCGCGGTGACGCTCTACGTCCAGCAGTTCATCGACAACGACGAGCGCGTCCGCGACGTGCTCAAGCTCGCGGGCGAGCGCGGCAACATCAACCTGATGGAGGCCCCGCGCCCCGAGCTGGACCGGATGACCAACGGCCTGAACCACCAGGGCCTCGTCCTCCAGGTCCCGCCGTACGAGTACGCGCACCCGGACGACCTGCTCGCCGCCGCCGCCGACAGCCACGAGGACCCGCTGATCGTCGCCCTCGACGGGGTGACCGACCCGCGCAACCTCGGCGCGATCGTCCGCTCGGTCTCCGCGTTCGGCGGCCACGGCGTCGTCGTGCCCGAGCGCCGGGCGGCCGGCATGACCGCCGGGGCGTGGAAGTCCTCGGCCGGCACGGCGGCCCGCACCCCGGTCTCCCGGGTCACCAACCTCACCCGCGCGCTGGAGGGCTACCAGAAGGCGGGCCTCACGGTCGTCGGCCTGGCCGCCGACGGCGAGCACACGGTGGAGGACCTGGAGGCGCTGGACGGCCCGGTCGTCATCGTCATCGGCAGCGAGGGCAAGGGGCTCGGCCGCCTCGTCGGCGAGACCTGCGACTACCGGGTGCGGATCTCGATGCCGGGCGGGGCGGAGTCGCTCAACGCCGGTGTCGCGGCGGGCATCGTGCTGTACGAGGTGGCGCGCCGCCGCGCGTGACCGCCTGACCCGGCCGCCCGACGTCCTCCGTCCGGGGCGGCCGGGCGGAGCCGTACCTCCCGTCCGGGGCCCTCGCGCCGCGCCCGCGGGGCGGCCCCGGACGGTCGGCGGAGGCGTCGTTCACCGGAGTTGACGCGCGAGAGCCGAACACCCATCCAGGATGCCCGAGTTTGGCCTGATCTTGACGGGTCTCGGACAGATCCCGTGCGGTCAAGGCAGTGTCCTAACCACCCATCACTCGGTTAGATGAGTGTGGACACCAGAACGCCTCGGTTCGACGAGCAACCTGCCCTGAGCATGACCAAGGTGGACAGCGACCCCGCGCAGGTCATCGTCAACCACGCCAGCTTCCGGGTGCAGCTCGCCCCGGGCCAGCGCGCACGGCTGCGCGGTGCCCCCGCGGAGACGGCCCGCATCCCCGCCATGAGCGGCGCCGGCGGCGGCCGCAGGCGGGCGCCGGTCGTCTGGAGCGGGAAGTCCGCTCCCGGCGCGACCGGCCTCCTCCAGGCCGTGCGCAACTCCACCGCCGGACACCTCGACGCCGGACACCTCGACGCCGGACTCGGCGGGTCGTCCGGAGGCGGTCACGGAGCGGGCGCGACGCAGGTCATCCCGCTCCTGGAGGAGACGCAGCCCAACCCCGTCCTGACCGCGCCCCGCCCCCCGGAGCGCACCGGCCCCCTGCTGCCGCCCATGCGGCAGGCCGTCGGCGCGTACGACGACCCGGTGGACGGCCCCGGCGTCGACCACGACGAGGACGCCGACGCCCCGGACCCCGCGGAACCGGCCGGGGCCCGGCGCGGGAACGGCGACCCCGTCCGGCACGCCTACTACCCGGGCCACCGGATGAACCTGGGCGTCGTCCTGCTCCCCATGCGGGTCCTCCTCGGCTTCATCTCCATCTACGGCGGCATGGGCAAACTGTGCGACCCCGTCTACTTCGACGGCGGCGAGCGCGGTTCGATGGTGAAGTGGCTGACCTCCCTGCACCCGTGGGCGGTGGCCGAGCCGCTGCGCGACGCCGCGCTCTCCCACCCGGTCGGCGCCGGGCTCACCGTCGCCTTCCTCCAGGTCGTGGTCGGCGTGCTCACCGTCCTCGGACTCTGGCAGCGGGTCGCCGCCGCGTTCGGCGCGCTGCTCTCGGCCGCGCTGCTGCTCACCGTCAGCTGGCGCTCGGTCCCGGTGTACGACGCCCCCGACATCATCCTGCTGGCCGCCTGGTCCCCGCTGATCATCGCGGGCGCCCCGGTCTACTCCCTGGACGGCCGGCTGGCGGGAGAGGCATGGCGCACGCTCGGCCCGCGCTCGGCCCTCTGGGAGCTGCGCCGCCGGGTCCTGCGGCGCGGCACCGTCATCGCCACGGTCGTCGTCGGCCTCACGCTGCTCATCGGCTCCATCCTCGGCGGCGCGGTCCGCTCCACGGAGGTCGTCACCGTCCCCGGCCGCAACGACAACCCCACCAACCGCCTCCCCGGCATGCCGCTGCCCGAGGAGTCCACGGGCGAGCGCGAGGCGTCCCGTACGCCGGAACAGCCGCAGAAGCCGCGGCCCACCCCCTCCGGCGCCGCGAGCACGCCCACCGCCGGACAGACCGGCTCCGGCGCCGCCCGCGAGACCGGGGGCGGCCAGAGCACCGGCTCGGACGGCACCCAGCCCAGCCAGACCCAGGGCACGGCCCAGGAGCCCCCGCAGCAGTCCACCCCGCAGGAGCCCCCGCCCGCCACCAGCGCCGGCCCCACCTCCGCGGGTTCCACCGGCGGCGACGGCTCCTCCGGCGGCAGCACCGGCGGCGGCGAACCGGAGCCCACCGGCGGTTCGACCTCCTCCGGCGGCGAGGGCTCGACCTCGGGCGGAGGCGGCCGGAACCCCATCGGCGGCCTCCTCGGCTGACCCGTACGACGCTCGTACGACCGCGACCGCGACGGCAGGAAGGGGCGGCCCCCACCCGGACGGAAGAACCGGGTGGGGGCCGCCCCTCCCTGTGCTGGGCGGGGGCAGGGGCCGGGGTGTGCGGAGGCGCGGGTCAGCCGTTGGGGGAACCGAGTTCGCGGGCCGCCTCGGTGAGGTCCTTCGCGGTGTCGATGGCCCGCCAGTACGCCCCGTGCGGCAACGGGTAACCGGCCAGCAGCCGCTCGCGGGCGAGCCGGGGGAACGTGGTCCGCTCGTGGTCGCCCCGGTCCGGCAGCAGCTTCGTGAAGGCGGGCGAGAACACGTACACCCCCGCGTTGATCAGATACGGCGAGGGCGGCGACTCGATGAAGTCCGTGATGTGCCCGAACGCGTCCGTCTCCACCGCGCCCCAGGGAATGCGGGGACGGGCGAGGGCGAGGGTGGCGGTGGCGTCGCGCTCCGTGTGGAAGGCGGCCATCTCCCGCAGGGAGAAGCGGGTCCAGATGTCGCCGTTGGTGGCGTACCAGGGCTGCTCCGGATCGGGCAGCCGGCTCGCCGCGTACTTCAACCCGCCGCCGCGCCCCAGCGGTTCGGGCTCCACGACGGTGGTGACCCGGAGCGGCAGCATGGCCGACTCCAGCCATGCCTGGAGCACCTCGGCGAGGTGCCCGCAGGAGACCACGGCGTCGGTGACGCCTTCGGCGGCCAGCCAGGACAGCTGATGGCCGATGATCGGCGTCCCGGTTCCGGGGATCTCGACCATCGGCTTGGGGCGGTCGTCGGTGTACGGCCGCAGCCGCGACCCCTGGCCGCCGGCAAGGATCACGGCCTGCGTCGGATACGTATGCATGCCAGGCACGATAGGCGGTGGCTGACATCACCTGCCGCCGCCTGACGCCGCCTGGTGGGGAAGGCGGCGCTCGACGCGTCCGTCTCCCCGGCCCGGCCGACGCGACCGGTTTCCGGGCTCAGCCGCCGCGACCGGCTTCCGGGCTCAGCTGAACTGCGCGACGCCGGAGGCGAAGGAGGTGTCGCAGACGGGGCGGGAGAAGCGGTGGGCCCGGGTCGGGCCGTACTGCTCGACGGCCGCCTTGCCGAGCGCCCTCGCGATCGACATGCAGTGGCGGGCGAGCGAGGGGCGCTGCTCCACGGCGCGCTGGAGGCCCGTGAGCGCGGCGCCCGGGTCCTTCTCCTGGAGCTCCACGAGCAGCTTCTCGCGCAGGAGGTCCTGCGGGGCGTGCGACTTCGCGGGCTTGGACACGGCCTCCGAGGAGGCGGCGAGCAGCTGGGAGTCGTTGTCCGTCGCGGCCCACGGAACGGTGGTGACCGCCAGAGTCCCGGACAGAACCATGACGACGGGCAGGACGAGAGCGAGGGATCGGCCGATGCGGCGCGCGGTGTGGGTCACGCAGCGAGCGTAGCGGCCGGTGATGACTCGACGACAATTCGTCACTCTCGTGGGGGATGGTTCGACGTGCCCTTTCGAATACGAGGTTGACGGGGCGGGGTGAAATGCGCAGTGTGCCGGGGTATTTGACCTCGTACGTCGTCGAAACCCCCGCCCACCGGCACCACGCAGACGGCCCCGCGCCCCCGGGGTGTCGCCGGGGAGGCGGGGCCGCGCGTGGAACCGTGTGCGGAGCCGTGGGTACGGCGGGTGCGCGCCGGGCGCCGGAGGGGACGGACGCCCCCGGTGACCGGCCCGGCGTCAGTTGGTGAGGCGCTCGCCGGTGGAGGTCGCGAAGACGTGCAGCTCGTCCGGGCGCGGGACGACGTGCAGCTCGGTGCCCTTCTCCGGGACGGCGCGGCCGCCGACGCGGACGACCAGGTCCTTGTGCTCGCCGCCGACCCGCGTGGAGCCGTAGACGAAGCCGTCGGCGCCCAGCTCCTCGACGACGTTGACGGAGACGGCGAGACCGGCCGGCTCGTCCGAGGAGCCCTTGGTCAGCGTCTTCGCGGCGGCGCCGCCGTGCTCGACGATGTCGAAGTGCTCGGGGCGGATGCCGACGGTGACGGTGGTGTCACCGCGGTCCGCGGCGGCGGTGAGGGCCTCGCGGGAGACCGGGACGACGCTGTTGCCGAACTTCACGCCGCCGTCCGTGATCGGGACCTCGACGAGGTTCATCGCGGGGGAGCCGATGAAGCCGGCGACGAAGAGGTTGGCGGGGCGGTCGTACATGTTGCGCGGGGAGTCCACCTGCTGGAGCAGTCCGTCCTTCAGCACCGCGACCCGGTCGCCCATGGTGAGGGCCTCGACCTGGTCGTGGGTGACGTACACGGTGGTGATGCCGAGGCGGCGCTGCAGCGAGGCGATCTGCGTACGGGTGGAGACGCGGAGCTTGGCGTCGAGGTTCGACAGCGGCTCGTCCATGAGGAACACCTGCGGCTCGCGCACGATGGCCCGGCCCATCGCCACACGCTGACGCTGACCACCGGAGAGCGCCTTCGGCTTGCGGTCCAGGTACTCGGTGAGGTCGAGCATCTTGGCGGCCTCTTCGACCTTCGCCCGGATCTCGGTCTTGTTCACACCGGCGATCTTGAGCGCGAAGCCCATGTTGTCCGCGACGGTCATGTGCGGGTAGAGCGCGTAGTTCTGGAACACCATGGCGATGTCCCGGTCCTTCGGCGGCAGGTGCGTGACGTCGCGGTCACCGATGCGGATCGCGCCGCCGTTGACGTCCTCGAGACCCGCGAGCATGCGCAGGGAGGTCGACTTGCCGCAACCGGAGGGACCGACGAGGACGAGGAACTCGCCGTCGGCGATGTCGATCTCGAGCTGGTCCACAGCCGGCTTCGTGGAGCCGGGGTAGACACGGGACGCCTTGTCGAACGTGACGCTGGCCATGATGAATCTTCTCCTCAACCGGCAGGAACGTGCCGGACGATCCGAGTAGGGAGTGGTCTGGTCCACAGACGCGAACCTGCCGTGACGCTACCTGGCGTTCCTGCGTCCTGTCAGTACCTCTCGGGTCACGAAAATCGCCTCCGTGAACCGGGAGATGCCAGAGCAACGCACTTTTGACCTGCCCCTGTGCGAGGGGGGCTTCCTGCTTCGGCACCCGCCGCCGACCGGACATGGCCCTGAAAGCCACGCCCCGCCGGTCTCACACGGACTCCACAGGCATCACGGCCGACGGCCCGTCGGTCCGGCACACACTTCTCACCTCTTCCTGAGCCGACTACGTCGTCAGCTCCACGTCCGGCATCCCGGATGCCCTGATCATCGAGGGCATGGTCCTTCCCGGTGGCAGCGACGAGGCCACCTCTTCGTACAGCCGCATGCCTTCGTCCCGCAGATTCCGTGCCGCGTTCACGTCCCGGTCGTGCGCCTCACCGCATCCGCCGCACGACCAGCCGCGCACCGCCAGATCCAGTTTCGGCCCCGTCACCCCGCATGCGGAGCAGCGCCGTGTCGAGGGGAAGAAGCGGTCGACGACGACCAGCGTCCGCCCGTACCACGCGCACTTGTACCGCAACTGCCGGAGCAACTCGCCCCAGGAGGCATCGAGGATCGCCCGGTTCAGCCCCGTTTTTCGTCGGCGCCCCTTTCCCCGCGGCGACCGTAAGAGAGAGGCGATGGCCAGATCCTCCACCACGAGCACTTGGTTCTCGCGCACGAGGCGGGTGGTGAGCTGGTCCAACGCATTCCTGCGAACGTCACCGATGAGGGCGTACAACCGGGCGATCTCCTGCCGCGCCTTGTCCCTGTTCCTCGACCCTCTCTCCTTGCGGTGCAGGCTCCGCTGCAGATCCGCGAGTTGTGCCCCGTACTTCTCGAGGAGCCGGGGGCGGCCCACCTTCTCCCCGTCGTCCAGCGTGACCAGCGCCGCCAGCCCGAGGTCCAGGCCGACCGCCTTCGGCCCACCACCGTCCCGCCCCAGCACGGGCGGCAGCGCCTCGATCCGTTCCTCCACCAGCACCGAGACGAAGAAGCGCCCCGCCCGGTCCCGGCTCACGGTCAGCTTCACCGGCCGCTCCCCCGCCGGAAGCGGCCGGGACCACCGGATACGCAACGGCCCGGACTGTTTGGCCAACGCGATCAGCCCCGTACCGGGCCGCTCCGGGTCCTCCACCCAGCGGAAGCCCGTACGGACATAGGTCGCGGAGTCGGGGGAGCGGCTCTTCTTCTTACGCTTCGGGTGCTTCCCCGAGCCCTGGAAGAACCGCCCGAACGCAGCGTCGAGGTGGCGGAGCGCCTGCTGGAGGACGGACGAGGAGACCTCCTGAAGCCATCGTGTCCCTTCGGCGTTCCGCCAACCCGTGAGAGCCCGGCAGGTCTCGGCGAACCCGAGCGGCACGCGGTGCTCGCGCCACGCCTTGTCCCGCAGTGCGAGGCCCTCGTTGTAGGCCCAGCGGCAGGCGCCGAAGGTCTTGATGAGCTGCTCGGCCTGGGCGGGGGAGGGATAGCAGCGGTACCGGTAGGCACGCGGGCGGGTATCGGCCCCAGGCGCCTGCCGCTGCACCGGTACGGCTATCCGCTGCCGATGCTTGACCCGGTCGGGAACGCCCAGCGCCTCGCGCTTGACGCGCTCGGCCTCCGCGCCGGTGACGCGGAGTCGCCCGTTCCCTCCTGCGGCCACGATCACGCCCCCTGTCCGATATTCGGATGGCACTGCAGTGCGTTCAACGAACAGGTGAGTGAGAGGTTACGGCCGCCCGATATGCCTGCTCATGGGGAAGCAGGGCTGTGTAGAGTTGTGGCGTCCCGATGCGCGTCTTCGGCGTGCGGCATTGCCTCCTTAGCTCAGTCCGGCCCAGAGCAGCTGTCTTGTAAACAGCAGGTCGTCGGTTCGAATCCGACAGGGGGCTCAGCGAGAAGCCCAGGTCAGGTCTTGTCTGACCTGGGCTTCTGTCGTCGCCGTGGATGCGGCGGCATCGGCGGGAGCCAGCCGCGCCGGGGGCGGGCGCGGGTCTCAGTACCGCAGCAGCGCGGCCACGCCGGCGGAGTCGGGGAGGGTGCCGTCCGGGACGAACAGCACCTCCGATTCCGCCGCCACGGCGCCGTCGACCAGGCGTTCCACGATGTCGGTGGCGACACCGGGCGGGGACGGCCGGACGTCGGGGTCCGGGTTCGGCAGGGTCACGGGGTCGGGGACCTGGACGGTCTCCAGTTCGCGGCCCGCGCCGACGATGCGGCCGGCGAGCACCAGCGACTCCTCCAGGACCAGCCGCCGCACGCGGCGGTCCGCGACCGCGGTCCACACCTGTTCCGGGCCGTCCGCGACCCTGTCCTGCCCGCGCGCCTCATCGAGCTCCGACACCGCTTCGGCGGTCTGCCGGGCGTGGAAGTCGTCGAGGGCCGGCCGCAGCCGCTCCGCCAGGTCCTGCGGGGAGGCGCTGCCCATGCCGGCCAGCGCGAGCGTCCCGGCGACCTGCCTGCCGTGGGCGGTGAGCCCCTCGAACGCGGGGAGGACCTTCGTGCCTCCGATGACGAACAGCGGCAGCGGGCCGTGCGCGTCGAGGTATTCGCCGAGGTGCCCGTCGACCGCCTTCAGGTACTGCTCCACCCGCTCCTCGTGCCCCCGGTACGGGGCCGCGCTCGGGATCGGCCCCGGGATCGCGTCCTCGGGCGACGGGATCTGCGGTGCGGCGGGGAAACCGTGCTCGGTCACCTCGGTCAGCCTCCGGACCGACCCGCGGTAGAGCCGGGACGTCTCCTGGTCCAGGACCAGCACCAGGTACGGCCGGGACCGCTGCTCGGCGTCCACCAGGTACCGCACGAGGAACTCCTGGGCGAACTCCACCCGCGGCCGGACTTCCTGCGGTGACGTCACGCGCCACACCTGCACCGGCTCGTTCGCCGCCACGTACACCACCATGGCGTCGCCTTCGGGCGACGGATCGGCGGCCCGCTCGATCGCGTCGGGGTCCAGCAGGCGGTCCCTCAGCTGCAGCCGCGCCTCCCTCTCCACGTCCGGATCGTCGGCCAGACGGCGCTTGGCCTCCGTCACCAGGTCGCGCAGCAGGATGCGGTCCTTGTCGTTGAACCGGTAGTCCGGGTCGGTCGGCATGACCAAGGTGATCGCCGGGTACGACCGAGGCTTTCCCAGTTCTGCACGGATTTGGGAAGTCAGTTCAGAGATATGCACGTGGTGAGCATCACACCGATTTCGCGGCGCCGCAGCGCGAGCGTCCGCCGGTCGCCGCGCCACGGGCTCCGCAGTACGGTGATGGGGAACGTTGTCTTCCGAACGCCAGGGTCCTGGACGCGATGCACGCGAGGAGGCCGACTCATGGGGAAGAAGCAACCGGCGAAGGGCCAGCACGGGTTGGGGGCGCGGGGGCAGGGGAAGCTCGTGTACTTCCACGGGCAGGTCCCCGAAGCCGCGAAACAGCCCAAGGAGCAGCGGACCGGCACGGGTGGACCGCCTCCCGAGCGTCGCCGGAACGGCGGTCGCTGGGTCGAGTGAAGCGCCCCGGGGGCCGAGGGCCGGGAGGCCCGGAACCGTCCCCGGGGGGCCGCGCCCATCCGTACGGTCATCATTCCGCGGAGTTCGGCACCGCTCTCGCGGGAGCGGGAGCGGGAGCAGCCGCTGTCGGAGTCGGTCCCGCCCGGTCCTCACCCGGGCGGGACCTTCTTTTCGTCTGTCCGGGGGAGCCGGCTGTGCGCCCCTTCGGCCTCGCGTCCCGCCCCGCGGGCGGCGAGCGTCGCCGCGTCATCCGGGGGTGCCGGGCGGAGGCAGGGGGGACCGGGCTCCGATGGTCAGCTCCACCTCGTCCTGCTGGAGGGCCATCCCCTTGACGCTCCAGGTGCTTTCGTCGAGGGGAGTGCCGGCCGCCGTGGTGTGGGCGGCGACGGTGAGGGTCGTGGCGGTACCGGTGCGGAGTTCGGCCGCGGCGGCCGTGCCGTCGGAGAACCGCAGGTAGAGGTCGAGGGGCTCCGGGGCGGTGGCGAACGCCTTCGGGCGGTGCAGGCCCTGGAGGCGGCAGCGGACGCCCGGGAACAGGTGGGTGTGGGAGCAGAGGGCCAGGCAGGAGGCCGGCGGGTCTTCGGCCCGGCGGGCGGCCTCGGGGCTCTGCGGGCTCCGGCGGTCCTGCGGGTTTCGGGGGTTCTGCGGGCTTCCGGGGTTCTGCGGCGGGGGCGTGGGGGGCATGGGGCTCCGGTGGGTGGGGGCGCGAGGCCGTGCGGCCCGGTGCGCGGCGTGGTCGTTCTCCGTCTGTACCTCGGCCTACGGCGACAGCGGGTGCGCCACGCGGGGGGTGGTGCCATGGGGCGCCGGAGTGGCGTCAGGTGGCACACGCAGGTGCCGCGTGGTGCCATGTGGCGCTTGTTTGGTGCCACCGCGGGGTGGTTGAGGGGTTCTTGTGGTGCCGTGGTGGCGATGTAGGCGGTAAAGCGGCAGGTCAGATAGGTTCTTCAGAAACCTGTGCCAATGTGGCTCGACGTGGTGCCATTCATGTGCCATAGTTGAGCCATGGACCTCACCCCCTATGTCGACAACCTCCGGCGGGAGCTCGCCGCCGCAGCGGACGCCAGCGGAGACGAAGCCCGCGCCCTGGCCGAGCGGCTCAGCGTTCCCCTGGAATCCGCCGCCCGGCTGACCCTTCTCAACGTGCTCTCCGCCGCCATGGGAGAGGTCACCCGGGAGCTGGCGCCCGGCTCGGTGGACGTGCGGCTGCGCGGACTCGACCCCGAGTTCGTGGTGACGCCGCCGCCCGCTCCGGAGCCGGCGGCCGAGGTGCGGGAGCCGGCCCCGGCCCCCGTCGTAGCCGCGCCCCCGGCCGGGGAGGCCGACGACGGGACCATGGTGCGGATCAACCTCCGCCTCCCGGCCCACCTCAAGGGCCGGGCCGAGGGGGCGGCGGCGGCCGAGGGCCTGTCGGTCAACGCCTGGCTCGTACGGGCCGTCTCCCTCGCCCTCGACGGCGGCGAGCGGCCGGGCGCGCCGCGCCGGACCAAGAGCTCCGGCGGCTACACCGGCTGGGTCCGCTAGGCCCCGGAGGGCCCGGGTCCTCTCCGTACCACCTTCACCGGCGGATCGCCCGATCCCGCCGACGTAACCGAGCACTCACCCACACCACGAGCCACGAGGACGGGACGACCATGCCTTCTTTCGCCACCCCCGCGCCGATCTCCGCCGTCATCGAGCTGGACGCCGGCACCGCCCGCATCACCGCCGGCAAGCGCGCCGACACGATCGTGGAGGTGCTGCCGGCGGACGGGGCCGACAAGGACGACGTACGCGCCGTGCAGCAGACCGAGGTCTCCTGCACGGACGGACGCCTCACCGTCAGAACCCCGAAGAAGCGGTCCCTGTTCGGCAGGCCGGGCTCCGTCGTGGTGAGCATCGAGCTGCCCGCCGGGTCCGACGTGCGGGGCGCCTCCGCCCTGGGCGGCTTCACCTGCGAAGGGCCTCTCGGGGACGTGCGGCTCAAGACCTCGCTGGGCGACCTCCGGGTGGAGGAGGCGGCCCGCGCCGAACTCTCCACCGACCACGGGGACATCCGGCTGGACCGCTCCACCGGGGACGCCGGGATCACCGGCTCCGGCCGGGTCGAGGTCGGTGCGGTCGCCGGGTCGGCCGTCGTCAAGAACGGCAACGGCGCGACCGGGATCGACGAGGTCTTCGGAGAGCTGAAGGCCAACGCGGCCAACGGCGACATCTCCGTCGGCGTCGTCCACGGCAGCACCGTCGCCAAGGCCGCCAACGGCCGGATCGAGATCGGCACCGCCCACGCCGGGGTGGAGGCGACCACCTCCAACGGGCGCATCCGCGTCGGTGACGTGGTCCGCGGCCGCGTCACCCTCCGCACCTCCGTCGGCGACGTCGAGGTCGGCATCCACGAGGGCACGGCGGCCTGGCTCGACCTGGAGCCCAAGTACGGCACCGTGCGCAACGGCCTCGGCGCCGCCACCGGCCCCGAGGACTCCGACGAGACCGCCGAGGTGCACGCCCGGACCGGGGCGGGCGACATCCTCATCCGCCGCGCCTGACCTCCGGGCCCCGCACCGCCTCTCCCCGCCCGCACCGCCACTCACCCCGCACGTTCCCACCGGGCCGGCCCGGCCCCCGCACGCCCTGGGGCCGGCCCGCCCCCACCCCTGCCCCCGGGCCGCCCGCGCCCCCCGCTGTTCCGGCCCGCCTCCGCCCCGGCCCCCGGGCTGCCCATGCCCCCCGCTGTTCCGGGTCGTCCGTATCCGCTCCTGCCCTCGGGCCGCCCGCGCCCACCGCTGTGAAAGGGACTCCGCATGACTGCCACCCCGCCCCCCGCACCGCGTGCCGCCCAGGTCGCGACACCGGCGATCGCCGCCACCGGACTGCGCAAGTCCTACGGCGACAAGGTCGTGCTCGACGGCATCGACCTGTCGGTCCCGCAGGGCACCGTCTTCTCCCTGCTCGGCCCCAACGGCGCGGGCAAGACCACCGCCGTCAAGATCCTCTCCACCCTCGTCTCCGCCGACGCCGGCGACCTTCGCGTCGGCGGCCACGACCTGGCCGCCGATCCGCACGCCGTGCGGGCCGCGATCGGCGTCACCGGCCAGTTCTCCGCCGTCGACGGTCTGATCACCGGCGAGGAGAACATGCTGCTCATGGCCGACCTGCACCACCTGTCCCGGCGCGAGGGGCGGCGGGTCGCCGCCGAACTGCTGGAGCGTTTCGACCTCGTGGAGGCGGCGAAGAAGCCCGCCTCCGGCTACTCCGGCGGTATGAAGCGCCGCCTCGACATCGCCATGACGCTGGTCGGCGGACCGCGGATCATCTTCCTCGACGAGCCGACCACGGGCCTGGACCCGCGCTCGCGCCACACCATGTGGGGGATCGTCCGCGAGCTGGTCTCCGACGGCGTCACCGTCTTCCTCACCACCCAGTACCTGGAGGAGGCCGACGAGTTGGCCGACCGCATCGCCGTCCTCCACGGCGGGCGGATCGCGGCCGAGGGGAGCGCCGACGAGCTGAAGCGGATCGTGCCCGGCGGCCACGTCCGGCTGCGGTTCACCGACCCCGTCGCCTACCGGTCCGCCGCCACCGCCCTGCGCGGCGGCGCCGGGGACGACGAGACCCTGTCGCTCCAGATCCCCAGCGACGGCAGCCAGCGCGATCTGCGCTCCGTCCTCGACCGGCTCGACGCGGCCGGCATCGAGGCCGACGAGCTGACCGTGCACACCCCCGACCTCGACGACGTGTTCTTCGCCCTCACCGGCGCCCCCGTGCCCGCCCCGACCCACCAGCCGAAGGAGGCTGTCCGATGAGCTCCCTCTCCCTCGCCGTCCGCGACTCGTCCACGATGCTGCGCCGCAACCTGCTGCACGCCCGGCGCTACCCCTCCCTCACCCTGAACCTGCTCCTCACGCCTGTCATGCTCCTGCTGCTTTTCGTCTACATCTTCGGCGACGTGATGAGCGCGGGCATCGGCGGCGAGGGGGCCGACCGCTCCACGTACATCGCCTACATCGTTCCGGGCCTGCTGATGCTCACCATCGGCTCCACGGTGATCGGGACCGCGGTCTCCGTCTCCAACGACATGACCGAGGGCATCATCGCCCGCTTCCGCACCATGGCGATCCACCGCGGTTCCGTGCTCGTCGGGCACGTCGTCGGCAGCGTGCTCCAGAGCGTGCTGAGCGTGGTCCTGGTCGGCGCGGTCGCCGTGGCCATCGGGTTCCGGTCCGTGGACGCCACCGCCCTGGAGTGGCTGGCCGCGTTCGGGCTGCTCGTCCTCTTCTCCGCCGCCCTCACCTGGATCGCCGTGGGCATGGGGCTGATCAGCCCGAACGCCGAGGCGGCCAGCAACAACGCCCTGCCGCTGATCCTGCTCCCGATGCTGTCCAGCGCGTTCATCCCGGTGGAGACGATGCCGGGATGGTTCCGGCCGATCGCCGAGTACCAGCCCTTCACCCCGGCCATCGAGACGCTGCGCGGGCTGCTGCTCGGCAGCGGGATCGGCCACAACGGCTGGCTCGCCGTGGGCTGGAGCGTCGGGCTCGTGGTGCTCGGCTACTTCTGGTCGACCGCGAAGTTCGCCCAGGACCCCCGGTAGCCGGCCCGCCCCGGGGCCCCGAACGGTCCCGGAAGCCCCGGCGGCGGCCCGCGCTCGAACCGAGCGCGGGCCGCCGCCGTTCCCGAACCCGGCGCGAGGGCGCGGTACGGGGTGCCGTACGGGCCCGGCGCGCGTACCCGTACCAGCCGGACGCCGACCCGGTACGGGCCCGGGGCCGAGGGGGTACGTGAGGGCAGGCACAGGGGCTCGTTAAGGCACCCCTAAAGATCGGCCGCGCCCCTCCGGCCGGGCCGGGGGCGGGGTTCGCCGGGTCTAGGTTGAGTTCGCCGTCCGGCTGTGGCGCCCCAGCGCCCACGCGAGAGAAGCCCGTGACAGGGAGCGCCGTCGTGAACCACCCGTCCCCGCCAGGTATCGGCCGTCCCGCCGCCGTCCTCGACGCGCTGCCCGACGGTCTCGTGCTCGTCGACGACAACGGCACGGTCGTCAACGCCAACGCCATGGCGCTGGCCCTCTTCGAAACGCCCGGCACGGCCGTCGTCGGGCGCGGACTGCTGGACCTGCTGCCGGAGTTCGACTGGCGGCAGGCCCCGGGCCCCGCCGACCGCCCCGCTCCGAGCCCCGAGGGGACCGGCGCGTGGATGCGCGCCGGGGCGCGGCGGATGAGCGCCCGGCGCACCGACGGCTCCGCGTTCCCCGCCGAGGTCTCCGTCACCGGCGTACCGGACGCGGGCATACCGGACTCCGGTCCGTACGGCCGGGACGCCCCGGGCCACCTGCTCATGCTCGTCGTCCGGGACCTCACCGGCGCACTGGACGCCGAGGCCGAACTCGCGGAAGCCCGGCGGCAGACGAAGGCCGTGCTGCGGGCCGTGGCCGAGGGCGTCGTCGGCACCGACGCCGAAGGCCGGATCGTGCTGGTCAACCCGGCCGCCGCCCGGATGCTCGGCCACCGGGCGAGCGAGCTGGGCGGCCAGGAGCTCCACCCGCTCGTCCTGCACTCCCGCGCGGACGGCGAACCGTTCCCGTTCGCGGAGTCGCCGCTCGCCGACACCCTGCGCACCGGACGGACGAACAGCGTCCGGGGGCAGACCCTGTGGGACCGCGAAGGAGACCGGCTCCTCGTCGACCTGACCGTGGTACCGGTCCGGGAAGGGGACCAGGTGGCCGGCGCCGTCCTCACCTTCCGCGACCGGGGCCCCGAGCAGCGGCTCGCGCACCGGCACGCGGCCGAACTCACCGCCCAGGCCCAGCGCCACGGGGCCGAGCTGCGCCGCCACGAGCAGCGGTACGAGGGTCTGGCCGAGCGCCACCGGAGCCTGACCGCCGCGGTGGACGGTGCGCGGCGCGGGCACCTGGAGGAGCTGCGCTCCGAACTCATGACCCTGGCCGCCGACGACGCCGGCCGGCTGTGGCCGGAGGCCGGGCGGCTGCTCGACCGGCTCGCCACCGGGTACACGCGGATGGCCGCCGTGCTGGACGACGTGCTCGACCACCAACGGCTCGCCTCCGGCGCGGTGGAGCTGCGGCGGCAGCCGGTGGACGTCGGCGACGTCGTGCGCGAGGGCGTGCGCCGGTCCACGGAGCTGCTCGGGCCCGAGCGGGCGCGGTTCGCCCTGCGCAGCCCGGCGGTCCGGGCGGAGGTGGACCCCGAGCGGCTGGCCGTGGCCCTCTCCCACCTCCTCACCGACGTCGCCCTCCCGGAGGGCCGGGTCTCGGCCGGCCCGGAGGAGGAGGCCCTGACGACGGTCGCGGTGGTCCGGAGCGGCGAGGCCGTGCGCATCGAGGTGCGGGGGCCGTACGTCGGCGGCGACCCGGTCCACCAGTCGATCGTCTCCGGGGTCGTGGGCGTCCACGGCGGGGCCGTGCAGTGGTATGAGGCGCCGGGCGCGGGGGGCGGTGTGTACGTGATCGAGCTGCCGGTCCGCTCGGCGGCCGGCACGGCGGAGGGGCTGCCCCACCCGGACACGCAGGTGGCCGCGGTCGGGGGGCCGCCCTCGGGACGGCGTCGCCGCCGTGCCCGCCACGCGTCGTCCGAGGCGGGGCACGACGGACGTACGACGACGGGTACGGCGGCCTGGACGACGACCGGAACGGGGTCGGCGGCCTGGGGGGAGCCGGGGGGCGGGACGAGCACGGGCGGCGGGCCCGAACGGGGTCCGGCGGCCGGGCCGGGGACCGGCGCCGGGCTCGACCCGCTCCCTGCGACCGTGCCCGTCTCTGCCCGGTGGGCCGGGACCGTGCGCGCGTCCGGAGCCCGTCACGGCAGCGGTCACGGCTCCGGCCGTCCCTCCGGCCGTGCTGCGGGGGCGGCGGCCGAACCGCTCGGCGCCCGCGTCGTGCTGTGGCCCACCGCGGAGGGGTCCGGGCGGGCGTCCTGACCCGTCCGACGACGGTTGCGCCCGTCAGCGCCTGCGCCTGCGCCTGTACGTCCCGCGGCCCGTGCCCCCTTCGGCCCGTGCCTGTACGCCGTACGCCCCGCCGCCCGTACGTCCCCTCACCCCGCGGCCCGTATGCCCGTACGTCCCCTCGGCCCGTGCCCGTACGCCCGTACGCCCCTCGATCCGTACGCCCGTATGCCCGTCGGCCCGTACGCCCCTCGGCTCGTCCGTCCGGTCGGCCGCCGGGGCGGGGGAGGCCGTGGGCGGAAAACCCTGTACGGGCCCCCGCGTACGGGTTTCCGGCCGCGGGCCCCCGGTGCTCAGCTCGACGTGACGCCCGGTCGGCCGCGACGCCGGGACGATCTGCGGTCGCGGCGGCGGGACTGCTCCCCGGGCCCCGCGTTGAGCTGGATCCAGACCCGGACCTCCGCGCCGCCGTACACGGAGCGGCCGATCCGGACGTCGCCGCCGGTGGACTCCGCCATCTGCCGCACGATGTCCAGCCCCAGCCCCGTCGAACCGTCCCGCCCACCGTCGTTGCCCCGGGCCAGCGCGGCCTCCGGGTCCGCGATGCCCGGCCCGGCGTCCGAGACGAGGATGATCACCGCGTCCTGGCTGCGGTGCATGTCCAGCGAGAAGGCGGTCCCCTCCGGGGTGTGCTGGAAGATGTTGCCCAGCAGCGCGTCGAGAGCGGCCACCATGTCGGCCCGCGGCACGGGGACGTACACCGGCTCCTCGGCCCCCGCGACGTCGATGGCACGCCCCTCGTCCTCACCGAGGGCCGCCCAGAAGTTCATGCGCTCGCGGATGACCTCGGACGCGTCGCACCCCGCGCCCAGGAGCGGCCCGGCCGTCCTCGGCTTGGCCTCGCGCGCCGCGCGGATGATGGTGTCCACCTCGCGCTCCAGGTGGGCGACGGCGGAACGGGTCTGGTCGGCGGCGGTCCCCTCCCCGAGGGAGGCGGCGTTGAGCCGCAGCACGGTCAGCGGGGTGCGCAGGCGGTGGGAGAGGTCGGCGGCCAGCTCCCTTTCGTTGGCCAGGAGTTCGACCACCTGGTCGGCCATGGCGTTGAACGCCTCGGCAGCCCGTCGCAGCTCCCCGGGGCCCTCCTCCGGCACCCGGACCTCCAGGCTTCCCCGGCCGAGCTGCTGGGCCGCGCCGGCCAGCCGCTCGGCCGGCCGGGTCATCCGTACGCCGAGGCGGTCCGCGACCAGCACCGAGCCGGTGACCAGGGCGGCGCCGACACCGGCCAGCACCAGCCAGGCGAAGGCGACCCCGCGGCCGACCTCGGCCTCCGGTACGAAGACCTCCACGATGCAGATCTTCCCGGACCCCAGGGCGAAGGGCTGGAGGAACGCCGAGCCGCCGGGCACCGCCGTGACCCCGGCGTGCTTGAGCTCCCGGGCGATCTCCACCGCCTCGTGGTCGGTCCGCACCCGGCCCATCTCCACCTCCCCGCCGCCCTTGGAGGCGGGGAGGTGGACGGCCATGCGCCCGTCCGCGCCCGCCTCGGTGGACAGGACGGCCTGGAGCAGCTGTTCACGGTCGGTGGTGATGGAGAGCGTCGGGCCGAGCGCGTTCGCCTGCCGTTCGGCCTGGGAGAACGCCCGGTCCGACGCCATCTCCTTGACGACCAGGGCGAGCGGCACGGCGAAGGCGAGGACGACCATGCCGGTCACGGCCAGGCAGACCTTGATCAGCGCCCATCTCACCGCGGGGGTTCCAGCTTCACGCCGACGCCCCGGTAGGTGTGCAGGTAGCGCGGGCTGGCGGCGGACTCGCCCAGCTTCCGGCGCAGCCAGGAGAGGTGGACGTCCACGGTCTTGTCGGCCCCGTAGGGCTGGTTCCAGACCTCGGCCAGCAGGTCCTTGCGCGAGACGACCCGGCCGGGGCGTTCGGCGAGGTAGGCCAGCAGGTCGAACTCGCGTCGCGTCAGGTCGAGTTCCCTGCCGTCGAGGGAGGCGGCCCGGCGCGTCGGATCGACGGATATCCCGCCGACGCTGATCACCTGGGGCGGCGGTGCGGCGGCTCTCCGGCCGCCCGCGCCCGCGCCGGAGCGCCGGAGGACGGCGGCGATGCGGGCGGTGAGGTGCTCGGCCGAGAACGGCTTGGTCAGGTAGTCGTCGGCGCCGTCGTTGAGCAGCCGGACGATGCCCGCCTCGTCGTCCCGGGCGGTCGCGATGATGACGGGGACGTCGGCGATGCCGCGGAGCATCTTCAGGGCTTTGCCGCCGTCGAGGTCGGGCAGCCCCAGGTCGAGTATCACCACATCGAAATGGAGTTGGGAGATCTCACGCAACGCCTCCAGTGCGGTGCCCACACTCCGCACGCTGTGGGAGGCGTCGGTGAGGTGCCTAATGAGGGCAGCGCGTACGAAGTGGTCGTCCTCGACCAGGAGCACACTAGCCATGAACGGAACCGTACGCTATTCAATGAAACGATTTGCAGCGCCTTCGGCGAAGAACCCCCGGCGACCATGGATCAGGATGCGACGACTACTGAAGCAGGGAATTGCCTGGACGCTGTCCACGACGGCGGCGGGCATGGTGTCGTGGTGGGGCGTGCATACGGTGATGGCGGCCACCGCCTATCCGCCGCCGTCCCCGATAGCCCTGACGGAGACGCAGGTGGAGGAAAAGCGGCGGGAGGACTCCGGGCCGGCCCCCACGCACCGGCCGGACGCCGGGAAGGCGACCGCCCGGCCGACGCCGACGGGCGGGAGCGGCGAGCCCGCGGAGAAGCCTTCGCCGGGCCCCACGCCGAGCATCGGGGCGTACCCGACACCGTCCCGCGGCGCCGCCTCCCCCTCGCCGGAGCCGGACGGGGCGGCGGGCGGCTCGGACGACCGGCCCACGGAGGGGACCGGCGAGGTGAAGGGGTACGCCGTCGACGGCGGCCGGGTCGCCTTCGACATGAAGCGGGACTACGCGGAACTGGTCTCGGCGGCCCCCAACGCGGGGTGGCGGATGCAGGTCTGGAAGCACCCGCTCTGGATCCGGGTGACCTTCACCCAGGGCGACCGCGAGATCAGCGTCTTCTGCAGCTGGCACGAGCACCCGCCGCTGGTCGAGATCGAGGGGCAGTGACCCCCCCCGGCCGGGATCGAGGGGCAGTGACCCCCCCTGGCCGGGATCGCGGACCGGGGGCCAGGCCCCGCGGCGGCGCCGGGGCGGTCGTCGCGAGAGGCGGTGGACGGGCGCCGGGAGCCGGACGCTCCGGGGCGGCGCGCGGCCGGGGAGCCGCTGCGGCACCGCCCGGTCGCGTCCGTAACGATCCGGACTCGGCAGCGTTAACCCCGTCTCCCGGCGGAATGGGGGAGGGGGGCGGAGCCGTACGGGCGGCCGGCGGACCCCGAAGCCGTGGGACCGGCCCGGACGCCCCCCGGGGCCACCGTTCCGGACCCTTTCTCCGTACGGCTTATAACTCCCTTAACCATGCGCTGAGACAGCGTTAGCAATTTCTCGGAATGGGCACTTCCGGGAACGTGGTGACGCCCCTTTTTGCGGGTGATCTCCGCTGCTATCGTCACCGCTGTGCGCAAGCGAGAACTTACATTCAAAAGTACCGGCATAACAGCCGCATTGGCTCTTTCGCTCGGTCTCATCGGTGCCGGAACCATCGTTTCGGCCACCCCTGCATTCGCCACGGGAAAGGCGGGCAGATCTGATTCGTGCCCCGCTCCCGGAGAAATGCCCGGCCTCGGCCACAACCCGACGTTCACGGACGGCGGCGTCGCCCTCTTCGCCGGTGGCGACTACACCGCCGAAGGCGGCTCGGCGGAGGCCGAGGGGCTGCTCCTCGTCGGGGGGAACGCCACGTTCGCCAAGAGCGGCGGGGTCTTCAACGTCGGGCGGGTCGGCATGGGCTCGGGGATCATCCCCGCCTCCGGCGACGTGATGCTCGCCGTGGGAGGGAACCTGTCGGTCGCCAAGGGGGTGACCCTCGACGTCGGACACGGCCTCACCTCCGGCCCGCGCTACGGCGGTTCGGTCCGCGTGGGCGGCAAGCTCGACGTCCAGGGCGGTCTGGAGACGAACGGCGGCCAGAGTCCCGACGGGCTCGGCAAGGACGCCGCGCTGAAGCCGCACGCCGGCTCCGGCGCCACGATCACCAAGGAGTCGGCGCGCCTGGGGGCGCTGGAGCCCACCGGGAAGACCGAGGCGAAGGGCGGCTCGGTCACCTTCCGGGGCGCCGGGAAGGGCGGGCTCCAGGTCTTCGAGATCTCCGCCGCCGACATCAACGACGCCTCGACCTTCACCTTCGAGTCCCTGCCGGCCGGATCGTCCGTCGTCGTCAATGTCACCGGCTCCCAGCCCGTGAAGATTTCCCCGATGGCCGTCGGCTTCGACAACGACCGGGTCGACGTCTACAGCTCGTCGAAATTCGGTGAAGCTGCTTCACGAATTCTTTACAACTTCGAGGATTCCACGTCGCTGACCCTGGGCGGCGGAGGCAACTTCATGGGGTCCGTTCTCGCCCCCGCGGCCTCCGCGGACATCACCGCGAGCACCAACGGCCGGCTGTACGTCGGAGGGGATCTGACCACCCGGGGCTCGGGGAACGAGAGCCACAACTACCCCTGGAACGGCACTCCGCCCTTCTCCTGCGAGCCGGGCGAGCCGGGTGGGCCGGAGAAGCCGGAGGAGCCGGAGGCCCCGTCCACGCCGACGCCCCCCGCCACCCCGGAGGAGCCCGGAACGCCGGAGGAGCCGGAGGCCCCCGGCACGCCCGAGGAGCCGGGCACCCCGTCCGAGCCCGGTGAGGAGACCCCCTCCGCCGAGCCGTCGGAGCCGTCCGCCGAGCCGTCGGAGCCCGCTCCGGAGCCCGAGAAGGAAGGCGACCTCGCCCTCACCGGCGCCGGTTCGACGGGGATGATCGCCGGCGCCGCCGCCCTGGTGATCGCCGCAGGCGCGGCCATCGCCTTCATGACGCGCCGCCGCCGCGCGTGACGCGCCGGACCGGGTGAGCGGCCCCCCGTGCGGGGCGGCGCGTCGGCGTCGCCCCGCACGGGCGGACGGAGCGCAGATCCGCCGCCCGTGCCCCGCCCCGCGACATACCCGGGGCGTGACGACCACCACAACGGAGGCCACAGGACCATGACTTCCCGGCAGCACTCGCGGACCGGCCCGCAGGGAAGTGCGGACGCGCCGAGGCGGGGCGCCGTCTGTTTCGAGGCGAGCCCCGTGTTCGGGTACCTCGCTCCTCCGGACGGAGCCGACGCCACCGTCGACCAGGAGGTGCTCAGCCTCTTCGCGGAGCCCCCGGCCCGGCCCGCCGCGCCGGACACGGGACCGCCCGGGCCCTGCCCCGAGGAGGAGCCGGGCCCCGTACCGGTACCCCGTGCCACCGCCCCGCAGGAGACGCGCCGCCGCGCCCGCCGCCGCACCTTCGGGTGGCTCGCCGTGTGCGGCATGGTGGTCTGCGCCGCCTCGGCGGCCGTGCTGTACGGGTTCGCCGGCGCCCAGGAGGCCGACCGGGTCGTCACCGTCGAGGGGCCCCCGCCGGCGGCCCCGGCGACGCCGCCCGCCGTCGAGAGCTCCGTGGCCCCCGACCTGGTCCCGTCGCCCACCGCGACCGCGACCGCCTCCGCCTCCGCCACGCCCACCCCCGTGGCGACCCCGTCCGCCGCCCCCACGCCGAGCCCGAGCGCGACGCCGAGCGAGGCCGCCCGGGCCCCCTCGGCCTCCCCGACCCCCGCCCCGCCGCCCGCGCGGCCCTCCCGGGAGCCGGAGGCGCCGCCCCGGCTGTCGGTCGGCAGCACGGGGCCCGTCGTGGCCGAACTCCAACGGCGGCTGGATCAGGTGCGCGTCTACCACGGCCCCTACGACGGGGTGTACGACGACGAGCTGGCCGACGCCGTGTACCGGTTCCAGTGGATACGGGGGGTGGACGACGAGCCCGGCGTCTACGGACCCGCCACCCGGGAAGCCCTCGTCGCGGAGACGTCGGGCGCGGGCGACCGCGACGGGTCGTCCTGGTGAGGGGCGGGGAGACGCGTACGCCCGTGCGGCGCGTCTGCGAGTTCTGCGGGCGCGGGCTGGCCGCCGCCCCGGTCACCGGCGCTCCCCGCAGATTCTGCGGGGAGGAGTGCCGCCAGGCCGCCCACCGCCGCCGCCTGTGCGCGGGCCCCGCCGCGACGCCCGCCGTACGCCCCGCCGCGACGCCCGCCGTACGGCCCGTCGCCGTGCCCGCCGTGCGGTCCACCGCGACGCCCGCCGTACGGCCCGTCGCCGTGCCCGCCGTGCGACCCCCCGCGACGCCCGTGCGGGCCCCCGGGCGCCCCGCCGGGAGAACCCCTCCGCGACGGCCCGCGCCCCCCGCCCCCTCGGCCGACGCGGTCGCCGAACTGGCCCGGCGGGTACGGGAGCAGGCCCACGACCTCGTTCGGCGGCTGCCGACCGCCGACGACGCGGAGGCCCTGCGGCGGGTCGCCCAACTCCGCGAACAGCTCGACGGGCTGACGGCGGCGGTCGTCGGACGGGCCTGCCGGGGGCCCGTCCGCTGAGCCGGGGGCCGCGGTGCGAGCCCTGGGGCCGGAGTGGCGCGGGGCGTGAACTTCCCTTGTGCGGCAAGGAGATGCGGTGAGTATCCGGGCTGATTTCTACCAGGGGGTAGGCCGACCCGGGGTCCTTGTTATACCTTGCGTCTAACAAGCGGGTGGGGCCCCGGCCGGTGCCGACTCCGGCATGGGCGGGCGGCGGTGCGGGCCGTCGCCCCGGCTCCAGTGATCCCGCGCGGCCCCCGTACCCCACGGGTTCGCCGACGTACGCCCTCGTCACGACCAAGGATCACCGCACTCGACCCAAGGAGCCGCAGCATGGCCGGCAGCACTGTTCCGTCGAAGGTCCAGGAGAGCCCGGAGGGCGACGACGTCGCACGGCGGCTGCTCGACTCGGCCGCGCAGCTGGCGTACGACCCGGCCACCGAGGTGGACTGGGACACCCCGCTGGACAAGGACTTCCACGGCGCGAGCCCGGAGTGGTGCAGCCTCTACGGGACCGCGTACTGGGGAGAGATGACCGAGGCGCAGCGCAAGGAGCTGACCCGGCAGGAAGCGGCGTCGGTCGCCAGCACGGGCATCTGGTTCGAGATGATCCTTCAGCAGATGGTGCTGCGGGACATCTACATGAAGGACCCGGCGGGCGCGGAGTTCCAGTGGGCGCTCACCGAGATAGCCGAGGAGTGCCGCCACTCGATCATGTTCGCGCGCGGCGCGCGGAAGCTCGGCGCCCCCCACTACCGCCCGCGGCGCGCGGTGATGGAGCTGGGCCGGGCGTTCAAGACGCTGGCGTTCGGCGAGGCGGCGTACGCGGCGATCCTGGTGGCCGAGGAGGTGCTCGACGTGATGCAGCGGGACTGGATGCGCGACGAGCGGGTCGTGCCGTTCGTCCGCACCATCAACAACATCCACGTGGTGGAGGAGTCCCGCCACATGAAGTTCGCCCGGGACGAGACCCTCAAGCGGCTGGAGGGGGCGGGGTGGGCGCGGCGGCAGATCAACGCGTTCGTCGTCGCCGTCGCCTCGTACTTCATCGTGACCAGCATGGTGAACCCGAAGGTCTACCGGCGGGCCGGGCTCGACCGGAAGCGGGCGCTGGCCGCCGCGAAGGCCAACGAGCACCACAAGTCGATGATGCGGTCGAGCTGTTCGGGGCTGATGGACTTCCTGGCCTCCGCCCGCCTGCTCACCAAGCCCGCCCTCGCGTTCTACAAGCGCGCGAACCTGATCTGAGCCGGGACATGACCTACGCCATCACCCAGACCTGCTGCAACGACGCCACCTGCGTGGCCGTGTGCCCGGTCAACTGCATCCACCCGACGCCGGAGGAACGCGCCTTCGGCTCCACCGAGATGCTGCACATCGACCCCCGGGCGTGCATCGACTGCGGGGCCTGCGCGGACGCCTGCCCGGTGGACGCCATCTTCCCGGTGGACTCGCTGACCGGCGGACAGCAGGAGTACGCGGAGATCAACGCCGCCTACTACGCGGACGCGGAACCGCCCGCGGCGGAGGTGGAGGGGCCGAACTTCCACGTCTGGGGCGAGCCGGTCTTCGAACGGTCCCTGCCGTCCGACTTCGGGCCGCTGCGGGTGGCGGTCGTCGGCACCGGGCCCGCCGGGATGTACGCGGCACAGGACCTGCTGCTGCACACGGCCGCCGAGGTGACCCTGATCGACCGGCTGCCGGTGGCGGGCGGGCTGGTCCGGTACGGGGTGGCCCCCGACCACCCCGCGACGAAGAAGGTCGGCGACACCTTCTCCCGCTTCCACTCCCACCCCCGGGTCCGGATGCACCTGGGCATCGAGGTGGGCCGGGACGTCACCGCCGAGGAGCTGTCCGCCCACCACGACGCGGTGGTCTACGCGGTCGGGGCCTCCACGGACAAGCGGCTCGGCGTGCCGGGGGAGGAGCGGCCCGGCTGCCTGTCGGCCACGGCGTTCGTCGCCTGGTACAACGCCCACCCGGAGGCCGTCGCGCAGGGGCTGGACCTCTCCGCCGAGCGGGTCGTCGTGGTGGGCAACGGCAACGTGGCCCTCGACGTCGCCCGCATCCTGGTCGCCGACCCGGAGGCGCTGGCGGCCACCGACATCGCCGCCCACGCGCTGGACGCGTTGCGGGCGAGCCGGGTGCGGGAGGTGGTGGTGCTGGGGCGGCGGGGCCCCGAGGACGCGGCGTACACCCGCTCCGAACTCCTCGCGCTGAAGCACCTGTCGGGTGTGGAGCTGGTGGTGGACGACCATGATCCCCGGACGGCGGCGGCGATCGACGCGGCCGGTCCGGGCGACCGGGCCGGGGACCTGCGGGGTCTCGCCCGGGTGCGGACGGACGCCTCGGCCGCCACGGCCTCCGGGGACTCCGCCCGGCGTATCGTGCTGCGCTTCCACTCCGAGGCGGTGGAGATCCTGGGCGACGGCGACGGCGACGGCGACGGCGGCGTGCGCTCCGTACGCGTCACGGACGGCGGCGGGGACGGCACGGCGGACCTCTCCGCCGGGCTGCTGCTGCGGGCCATCGGCTACCGGGGCCTCCCGGTCGCCGGGCTGCCGTTCGACGAGGCGAAGGGAACCGTCCCGCACGAGGGCGGCCGGATCGCCGGGATGCCCGGCAGCTATGTGGTCGGCTGGATCAAGCGGGGGCCCTCCGGCGGGATCGGCGCCAACCGCACCTGCGCGGCCGAGACGGTCGGCACGCTCCTGGCCGACGCGGTCGCCGGGAGGCTGCCCGCCCCGGCGGGCGACGCCAAGGCGTTCCGCCGCCTGGTCCGGCAGCGCAACCGCCGCGTCGTGGACGCCCGCGGCCTGGCGGCGATCGACCGGGCGGAACGCGAGCGCGGGCGGGCGACGGGCCGGCCGCGGGTGAAGCTCGCCACGGTCGAGGAGCTGGTGGCCACGGCGAGGTCCCGGCGGCTGCTGCGGCCGGTGCGCTGACGCGGGCCCGTACCGAGCCGTACGACGCCCGGTGCGGCGGTGCACCCGCACCGGCAGCGGTAGCCGCATCGGTACCGGCGTCGTACGAAGTCCGGCCCGGGGCCCCGCGGTTCGCACCGCGGGGCCCCGGGCCGTCGTGTGTCCGGTGGGCGGTCAGGCCGTGGACCGGGACGCCTTCGCCGCGCCGGCCGCCGGTTCGGAGACGGCGGCGGGGCCGGGGAGTCCGGCCGCCGGGCGTACGGGGATGAGGGCGGCGACCACGGCCGCCGCGAGGCCGACCCCGCAGCCGATCAGCATCGCGGCCCGGAAGCCGTTCTCGGAGGGCAGCGGGAAGCCGCCGAAGTCCGTGGTCATCCGGGAGAGGACCACCCCGATCACCGCCGCCGCGAACGACGTGCCGATCGAGCGCATCAGGGCGTTGAAGCTGTTGGCCGACGCGGTCTCGGACTGCGGCACCGCACCCATGATGAGCGCGGGCATCGCCCCGTACGCGAAGCCGACGCCCGAGTTGCAGACCAGGGTGACGACCAGCAGGCTCCACGGGGAGCCGGAGCCGATCAGGGGGACGGACAGGCCGTAGCCGGCGGCGATGAGCAGGCTGCCCACGGCCAGGGTGACCTTGGGGCCCTTGGCGGCGGACAGCTTCGCGCCGACCGGGGACATCGCCATCATCATCAGCCCCGCCGGGGCCATCCACAGCCCCATCGCGAGCATCGACTGCCCCAGGCCGTACCCGGTGGCCTCGGGCAGTTGGAGCAGCTGGGGCACGACGAGGGACTGGGCGTACATCGCGAAGCCGACCAGGACCGAGGCCGTGTTGGTCATCAGGACCTGGGGGCGGACGGTGACCCGGAGATCGACCAGCGGGTCGCTCCGGCGCAGCTCCCAGCGGCCCCAGGCGGGCAGCAGCACGGCGACGGCGGCGAACAGGGAGAGCGTGGTGCCGTCGGTCCAGCCCCAGTCGGCGCCCTTGGAGACGGCGAGCAGCAGGCAGACGAGCGCCGCGCCGAGGCCGACCGCCCCGAGCAGGTCGAAGGAGCCGGACCGGGTGGCCGGGCGGTCCCCGGGGACCAGGGCCAGGATCAGCGCGCCGACCGCGAGGGCCAGCACGGCGACCACCCAGAACAGCACCCGCCAGCTCGTGTTCTCCGCGACGGCGGCGGCGAACGGCAGGCCCAGCGCGCCGCCCACCCCCATCGACGCGCTCATGATCGCGATGGACGGGCCGAGCTTCTCGGCCGGCACCACGTCGCGCAGCAGGCTGATGCCGAGCGGGACGACGCCCATGCCGAGGCCCTGGAGCCCGCGACCGGCGATCATCGGGACCACCGACGAGGACAGGGCACAGACCACCGAGCCGAGGATCAGCGGGGCCAGCGAGAGCAGCAGCATGCGCCGCTTGCCGTACATGTCGCCGAGCCGGCCGGCGACGGGTGTGGCCACGGCGGCGGCCAGCAGGGTGGCGGTGATCACCCAGGAGGCGTTCGACGCGGAGGTGTCGAACATCTTCGGCAGCTCCGCGATCAGCGGCACCACCAGGGTCTGGGTGAGCGCCGCCACGATGCCGGCGAAGGCCAGGATGCCGACCACGCCTCCCGGGCGGGGTGCGGGGGGTGAACTCTCCACGGGTACTGCTCCTCGTGTCCTTCGTGCCCTCGCGGGCCGGGCGGTCGTTTCGGATGTCCGACCATGCAAGATACACGTAATGTGCATCATGCATATCGTGTGTACAGTGCACATCTATCGTGAGAGGCGCAGGTCACCGAAGGAAGAGCGGAAGAGCGCGTGGACAAGCCCATCGACCGGATCGAACGCGAGACCATGCTCCTCGGCCGGTACATGCACCTGCTCACCCCGCGCGTGGAGTGGCGGCTCGACCGCTCCGCCTACATCCTGCTGAGCCGCATCCAGGCGGAGGGCCCGATGTCCATCGGGCAGCTCGGGGACGCCTTCGGCCTGGACGCCTCCACGCTCAACCGGCAGACCGCCGCGATGCAGCGGGCCGGGGTCGTCGAGCGCATCGCGGACCCGGACGGCGGGATCGCCCGCAAGTTCGCCATCACCGAGGAGGGGGAGCGCCGCCTCGACAGCGACCGGTCCCGGAACGTGGCGGGCCTCGCGAAGGTCCTCGCGGACTGGACCCCCGAGGAGGCGGAACAGCTCGCCGCCTCCCTCAGCCGGCTGAACCTCTCCATCGAACAGCTCGACGGACGGCCCTGGCCCCGCGACTGACACCGGGGCGGGGGCGGTCCGGGAGCGGGTTCAGCGGCGGCCCGCGATGCGGTCCGCCGCCTTCGCCACGGGGTCGGTGCCGGGGCGCGGCGACGTGGTCTCGCGGCGGTCGGCGGCGCGGTAGGCCGCGTACATCCCGTGGACGCCCAGCCAGCGGAAGGGCTCCGGCTCCCAGCGGCGGACCTTGTGGTTCACCCACGGCAGGGCGGTGAGGTCCGTCGGGCCCGCCTGGCCGGAGTCCTGCTGGATCAGGTCGCGCAGGGTGCGGGCGGCGAGGTTGGCGGTGGCCACGCCCGAGCCGACGTAACCGCCCGCCCACCCCAGCCCCGTGGAGCGGTCGAGCGTGACCGTGGCGCACCAGTCGCGCGGGACGCCGAGGACGCCGGACCAGGCGTGGTCGATGGGGACGCCCGCCGTGGTGGGGAAGAGCCGGACCATCAGGTCGCGCAGGGCGGCGACGGTGGCCGGCCGGGTGCGGCCGTCGTCGTCGGTGGCCGAGCCGAAGCGGTAGGGGTGGCCGCGCCCGCCGAGCGCGATGCGGTCGTCCGCGGTGCGCTGGGCGTAGAAGTAGGCGTGCGCCGTGTCGCCCAGGGTCTCGCGGCCCTCCCAGCCGATCGTGTCCCAGATCCGGGCGGGCAGCGGCTCGGTGACGATCATGGAGGAGTTCATCGGGAGCCAGGTGCGCTTCTGGCCCTTGAGGCTCGCGGTGAACCCCTCGGTGCAGCGCAGGACGTACGGGGCGCGGACCGTGCCGTACGGGGTCACCGCGTGCTTGGGCTTGATCTCGGTGACCGGCGTCGACTCGTGGATGGTCACCCCGAGCGCCTCCACCGCGTCCGCGAGGCCCTTGACCAGTTTGGCCGGGTGCAGGCGGGCCCCGTGCGGGGTCCAGGTGGAGCCGACCGCCCCGGCCACGTGGACGCGTTCGGCCGTCTCGCGGGCCCCGCGCAGGACGCGGTCGGTCTCCCCGAAAGCGATCTCCACGCTGTGGAAGTCCTTGAGCCGGGCGAGCTGGGCCGGGGTGCGCGCCACCTCCAGGACGCCGCCCCGGTGGACGTCCGCGTCGATGCCCTCCTCGGCGGCGACCCGGACGACCTCGCCCACGGTCTCGTTCATCGCCTTCTGGAGCCGTACGGCGGCGTCGTGGCCGTGCAGCTTCGCGTACCGGTCGCGGCCCGCGACGCCGTTGTACAGCCACCCCCCGTTGCGGCCGGAGGCCCCGTACCCGCAGAACCTGGCCTCCAGGACGGTGATGTTGAGGAAGGGGGCCGCCTTCTTCAGGTAGTACGCCGTCCAGAGCCCGGTGTAGCCGCCGCCGACGATGCAGACGTCGACGTTCGTGTCGCCGGGGAGGGGTTCGCGCGGGGCGGGGACGCCCTCCTGCGCGTACCAGAACGATATGCCGCCGACGACGGTACTGACGGTGCCCATGATGCCCCTGGTGTCCCTGTGCGGTGAGATGCCGAGCGTATGTCTGGCGGGACGTTACTGCGCGCGGGGCCGATCCGTCTCCTGTGCCGTATCGCCCGGTCCGGATCGTTTCCCCTTCCGCTGCCGCGCCCCTCCCTAGGATCGGGGGCGTGATCGAGATCCCCGCGGAGCTGGCCGCCACGCAGTCCCGGTACAACGGGGCGGCGGGCCGGGCCTTCGTCGCCGCCCTGCCGGACCTCGCCGCCCGGTGGCTGGAGCGGTGGGGGCTGCGGGTGGACGGCCCGTCGATGCACGGGATGTGCGCCCTGGTCCTGCCGGTGGTGCGGGAGGCGGACGGGCGGCCCGCCGTGTTGAAGCTCCAGGCGGTGGACGAGGAGACGGCGGGCGAGCCCGTCGCGCTGCGGGCGTGGACCGACGCGGGGGCCGGGGCGGTGGAGCTGCTCGACCACGACCCGGAGAGCGGCGCGCTCCTGCTGGAACGGCTCGACGAGCGGCGGCCGTTGTCCGGCGAGCCCGATGTGCGGGAAGCGGTGGGGGGCCTCGGCGCGGTGCTGGCCCGGCTGGCGGCGGTGCCCGCGCCGGAGGGGCTGCGCACGCTGGGCGGGGTGGTGGAGCGGATGCTCGATCAGGCCCCGGAGAAGACGGCCCTGCTGGCCGACGCGGCGGACCGGCGGCTGCTCGCCGACTGCGCGGCGGCGGTACGCGAGGTGGCGGGGGAGCCGGGGGACCGGCTGCTCCACTGGGACCTGCACTACGACAACATCCTGGCCGGCCGCGCGGAGACGGGGCGGGCGGGGGAGTGGATCGCGCTCGACCCGAAGCCGCTGGCGGGGGATCCGGGCTTCGAACTGTTCCCGGCGCTGGACAACCTCTTCGACGCGGACGAGGTGGTGTGGCGGTTCGACGCGTTGACGGAGGCGCTGGGTCTGGACCGGGACAGGGAGCGGGCGCGGGCCTGGACGTTGGGCCGGGTGCTCCAGAACGGGCTCTGGGGGGCCGGGAGCGGGGAGGTCCGCGTCGCCCCGGACCACGCGGAGATCGCGCGGCGGCTGCTGAGGCGGTGAGAGGGGGCGGGACGGAGGGAACCCGGCCGCTCCGCGCCACCGCGTCAGTCGGACGTCAGCGAAACGGCAGCACCGACAGCGAGGCTCTGCCTCGGCCGCGCCGACCGCCGGCCCCGCCTTCCTCGTGCCCGTCGCCCGGGACCACCCCGGCCACGGGGCGGTCCCGGTCGACGGGGCCGGCGACGTCGCGCGGTCCGTGGCCCACCAGCGAACCGACCACCAGCCAGAGGGATGCACATGAAACGTTCTCGGTCTTTCGGGCACCGGCGAAGACGACCACTTTTCTCGGTAGGGAGGGCAAGGGCGGACGGCTCCTGGCCCGCCGCTTCCGTGCCCGCCCCGCCACGTGCCCGCCTCGGCGCACGGCTGATCGCCGCCTCCCTCGCGGGAGCGCTGCTCGCCTCGGTCACGGCAGTGGTGGGGTCGTCCCCCGCCGTCGCGGCCCCGGGCGACCCGGTGACCGGCCCGCCCACCGACACGACCGTGGTCATCCAGAGCGTCGGAGACGACAACGGGGGTGCGGGAGGCGGCGGTTA
The DNA here is from genome assembly GCF_044330565.1 of Streptomyces sp. NPDC017448. Taxonomy (NCBI): domain Bacteria; kingdom Bacillati; phylum Actinomycetota; class Actinomycetes; order Kitasatosporales; family Streptomycetaceae; genus Streptomyces; species Streptomyces sp. NPDC017448. Next base: position 111,815 of record NZ_JBIRLM010000011.1, read on the forward strand.
CCAGATCTCCGGTACCGAGCTGCTCCACCGCGCCACGCCCCCCAAGGGCAACGAGGACAACCAGTGGTGGTACCTCCAGGCGTCGGGCCCCAGCAGGTACAAGGTCAGGAGCCGCACCCTGGGCGACCGGTGCATGGGGCGGGACGCCAACGCCGAAGGCGCAGCGCGGCCGGCCTTCCGCGACTGTGCCGGCCCCGGCACGGACTGGGAGTTCCACCGGTACAAGGGGGATCAGTACAAGATCCGCCCGGTGGGACACGTGGAGTACCTGCAGACCCCGGCGGAGGTCGACAAGGAGGACCGGGAGAACGGGGGCGACGTGACGATCGAGTCCCCGGTGGCCGGCGACAGGCAACTCTGGTACGTCACCCGCATGTCGCCCACGAAGCAGGCGATGCCGGCCGATCCGACGTTCGACCAGCGGACCTATCTCACCGCGCACAACGCCTTCTACAACCAGGACGACGCGGACGGCGCGGCTCCGATGCCGAGCCAGTCCCACTCCATCCGGGAGCAGTTGGCCAACGGCGTACGCGGTCTGATGCTCGACGGCTACCACCACAACGGCAGAGTCCGGATGTGCCACGGCGCGTGCATTCCGACCAGCCAGCCCATGTCCGACGTGTTCACCGCCATCGCGGACTTCTTGAAGGACCCGGCCAACGGGAACGAGATCGTCACCGTCTTCCTGGAGGACTACGCCTCGTACGACGAGCTGGACGCCGAGGTCGGGGACGATCTCAAGCCCGGCGGTCAGCTGGCGGGCATGGTGTTCAACCCGACCGCGGCGACGATTCCCGGTTGGTCCTCGGACATCGCCTGGAACGTGAAGGCGAACGGGTGGCCCAAGGTCTCGGACATGGTCAAGCACGGCAAACGGCTCGTCCTGTTCTCCGACCGCTCCGACAAGGCCGGTCTCGGCTTCCAGCACGGTAAGGACTGGACGGCCGAGAACTACTGGTCGATGGGTGCGGGCATCGGCAACTCGGACTGGTCCTGCCGCAGCCGGTGGGACGAGCTTCCGCTGGCGAAGGAAGAGCCGAAGTTCCGCAGGCTGTTCGTCATGAACCATTTCCGGGACGCCGCGTACGAGGACACGGCCCGGAACGACAACGCGAAGATCGTCAATCGGGCGCAGCGGTTCTGTTCACCCGCCGCCCGCAAGAAGCCGAACTTCATCGCGGTGGACCAGTACGACACCTCCTGGGCCCAGCCCGTGCCGAAGAGCGACGCCCTGGCGGCCGTGAACGAGCTCAACACGTACACGTACCACGACGACACCCCCGGCCAGGGCGGGACGCCCGACGAGCTGGGCCCGGACTGGACGGTTCCCCGCCTCGCGGTCATGCCGCTCGGCGACTCCATCACCGAGGGGGCGGGCAGCTCCACCCGGTCCAGCTACCGGGCCGCCCTGTGGCCCAAGCTCGTGCCGCGCGCGGGGACGCTGGACTTCGTCGGCTCGCTGAGACACGGCCAGTTGCCCGACCTCGACCACGAGGGCCATTCGGGATGGCTCATCGAGGGCCTCTCGGCCAACATCGACTCCTGGATGGAGCAGTCGAAACCGAACGTCGTGCTGCTGCACATCGGCACCAACGACATGGACCGCGACCACCAGGCCGCCACCGCGCCCGCCCGGCTGGCCGCGCTGATCGACCAGATGATCGCGGCGTCCCCGCAGACCACGATCGTCGTCGCCTCCCTCGTCCCGTCGACCTCCCCGGCGGTCCAGGCGCGGATCGACGCGTACAACGCGCAGATCCCGAACATCGTCGCCGAACGGCAGGCGCAGAAGCACAAGGTCCAGTTCGTCAGCATGGACTCGCTCACGCACGCCGACCTGAAGGACCGGCTCCACCCCAACGACCAGGGCTACGTGAAGATGGCCGACGTCTTCGCGGACGGCCTCTCGCAGGTCGCCCGCAAGGGGTGGATCAGCGAGCAGGTCGTCGTGCGCCCCGCGCCGCCCCGCGCGGGGGTGGGCGACTACCAGGTGGACCTGAACGCGGACGGCCGCGCCGACTACCTCGTGGTCGACATGAACGGTGCTGTACGGGCCTGGCTCAACAAGGGCGGTGACGGCCGCGGCGGCTGGACCTCCGCCGGCCAGGTCGCCTCGGGCGTGAACCTGGCGGGCGGTCAGGTGCGGTTCGCCGACCTGAACGGCGACGGGTACGCCGACTATCTCGTGGTCGATCCGAACGGCGGGGTACGGGCCTGGTTGAACCAGGGCGGCACCGGCGTCAGCGGTTGGACCGAGGCCGGGCAGGTCGCCACCGGCGTGAACCTGGCGGGCGGTCAGGTGCGGTTCGCCGACCTGAACGGCGACCGGTTCGCCGACTATCTCGTGGTCGATCCGAACGGTGCGGTGCGGGCCTGGCTGAACAAGGGCGGCACCGGAACCGGCGGTTGGACCGCCGCCGGACAGATCGCCTCCGGCGTCGGTGTCGCCGCCGACCAGGTGCGGTTCGCCGACGTCAACGCCGACGGGTTCGCGGACTACCTGGCCGTGGCCGTCAACGGGGCCGTCCAGGCGTGGCTGAACAAGGGCGGCACCGGCATCGGCGGCTGGACGGCGGTGGGGCAGATCGCCTCCGGCGCCGGCGCTCCCGGTTCCTCGGTCCGCTTCTCCGACATCAACGCCGACCGCCGCGCCGACTACCTCGTGGTGGACGCGGGAGGTGCGGTGCGGGCCTGGCTCAACGAGGGCGGCGACGGCACCGGTGTGGGCGGAGGCGGCTGGACACCCGTCGAACCCTTCGTGACGGGCGTGGGAGCCCCGGCGGACCAGATCCGCTGGGCCGACGTCAACGGGGACGGCAGGGACGACTACCTCGTCGTCGCGCCGGACGGCTCGGTGCGTGCCTGGAGCAACAACGGCGCCGCCCGAGGCTGGACCTCCGCCGGCCAGATCGCCACGACCGTGGGCGCTCCCGGCTCGTCGGTGCGGTTCGCCGACGTCGACGCGGACGGCCGCGCGGACTATCTGGTCCTCGGCGCAGACGGCTCCGTCCAGGTGTGGCTGAACAACGGCGGCATCGGCCAGGGCGGCTGGACAGCGATCGGCGTGTACGCCTCGGGCACCGGAGCCCCGGCCGCTCAAGTCCGGTTCGCCGACGTCAACGCGGACGGCCGTGCGGACTACCTGGCGGTCGCCGCCGACGGGTCGGTGCGCGCGTGGCTCAACCAGGGCGGCAACGCCAACGGCGGCTGGAGCGGCGCCATCCGCCTCGCCACCGGCACCGGGGCCACCGGTGACCAGGTGCGGTTCGCCGATGTCGACGCGGACGGCCGTGCGGACTACCTGGCGGTCGCCGCCGACGGGTCCGTCAAGGCGTGGCGCAACAAGGACGGTGCCGGAAACTGGACCGCCCTCGGCGCCTACGTCCCCGCCACGGGCATCCCCGCCGCACAGGTGGTGTTCGCCGAGGCCAACGGCGACGGCCGCGCCGACTACGTCGCTCTCGCCCCGGACGGCTCGGCGCGCGCCTGGCTGAACACCGGCGGCGAGATCTCCGGCGGCTGGTCGGGCCTCGGCCAGATCGCCTCCGGCGCGGGAGCCCCGGCGGCCCAGGTGCACATCTGACCCGGGCCGCGCACCCCGGCCGCCCGGTGCACAAGGAGCACCGAGCGGCTGACCCACAGGAAGAACGGGCCGCACGCCGCCACCGACGAGGTGACGGCGTGCGGCCCTCCCTATGAGGTGACGGCGTGCGGCCCTCCGTACGGGGTGACGGCGTGCGGCCCTCCGTACGGGGTGACGGCGTGCGGCCCCCCGTACGAGGTGACGGCGTGCGGCCCTCCGTACGAGGTGGCAGCCTGCGGCCCTCCCTGCGGGGTGACGGCGGCGCGGGCGGTCTCATCCGACGCCCCGACCCCGTACCTCACCCGCGCCGGGAGCCGGCCCCGGACCCGGAGCGCTGTCCTGCCGCCTTCACCGCCAGCATCGCGGCTTCGAGGCCGCTGGTGAAGGAGACCTCGCTGAGCAGCCCGGGGGCGGCGACCTGGTCGCCCGCCAGGAAGATCCCGTCCCCCCGGACGACGGAGGGCCGGTCGCGCCACGTGGTCCCGGGGCGGTCCACGGCGCCGGTGCGGCCCTCGGCCAGCGCCTCGCCGCGCCAGGTCGTGCGCTCCCGCCAGCCGGGGAAGCCGAGGTCGAGCAGGTCCTCGGCGCGGGCGACGCCTTCGGCCCGCCGCACGTCGGGGCCGATCGGGAACTGGCCCTGGAGCAGCTGTTCGCCCGCCGGGGCGAGACCGGGGTCCTGGGCGGTGAACCGCTCCAGCCAGCCGGGCGCGTCCAGGTCCGAGACGACGAACGCGTCGCCGCGCCGGGTGCGTACCGCCAGGTCCACCAGGACGGTGCGCCCGCTCTCCCAGGCGAGGGAGGCGTCGTCGAGCAGGGCGCGGGCGGCGGCGAGGGAGGTGGCGACGATCACCGGCCCGGTGCGGGCCAGCTCGCCGAGCGTCCGGGCGTCGACGCGGGTGGCCGTCTCGACGGCGACCCCGAGACCGCGGGCGTGGGCGGCCATCCGCTCGACCAGCGTCCCCCAGCCGCCGACCGGGTAGCGGGCCTCGGGCGGCAGCGAGCCGAGCCGGTGCAGCCGCTCCTGGACGAACCGGGCCGAGAGCGCACCGGGGTCGTGGTGGAACAGCGCGGTGGCGGCGAAGTGCGCGGCCGCCCGGGCCCCCTCCGCGCCGACCCGGCCCGCCGCCCAGTCCAGGAAGCGGTCGTCCACCGGCGCGGTGTGCGGGGCGCGGCGGACGAGCCGCAGCAGGGCCGGGGGCGGCATCCGGCGGAGGGCCCCGGCGCGGTGGAAGCGGAAGCGGAGCCCGTCGCGGGGCGGTACGGGGACGAGGGGGCCGAGCAGGCCGCGGCGGGCCAGCCAGGCGGCGTGCGGTCCGTGCCGGTACAGGGCGTGCGGACCCTCGTTGGCACGGTACGGCCCCTCGGCGGTCCTGGCCCGGCCGCCGAGGGTCCGGTGGCCCTCGTACAGGGTGGTCCGGGCGCCCGACTCGGCCGCGGTGATCGCGGCGGTGAGCCCGGCGAGCCCGCCGCCGACGACGTGGATGTGCACCATGGCTAAATCTCCTTCGCGTCTTTGATGATGCGACGGATCGGCGGCGGCCGCGCGTGACACGGGCGGCGGGCCCGGTGTCAGGGGGGTGCGTCACGATGGGGGCATGGCAGTGAGCGGCAGGAAGAAGAGCACGGCGGGCGGGACGGCGGCACGGCGGCCGGAGGTGCGGCTGCCGCCCCTCCTCCCGTACGGCGGCGAGGGCCTGGAGCCGGACGGGGACTACGACGGGCTGCGGTTCGACGGGGCGGACCTGGCGGACGCGTCGGGCCGGGGGGCCCGGTTCCTGGACTGCGCCCTGGACGGCTGCGCCCTGGACCGCGCGGAGCTGGCGCGGGCCCGCTTCATCGACTCGGTCCTGACGGGCGTGCGGGGGGTGGGCACGGACCTCGCGGAGGCGTCGCTGCGGGACGTGGAGGTGGTGGACGCCCGCCTCGGCGGGGTGCAGCTGCACGGTGCGGTGCTGGAGCGGGTGCTGGTCCGGGGCGGCAAGATCGACTACCTGAACCTGCGCAGGGCCCGGCTCAAGGACGTCGTCTTCGAGGGCTGCGTGCTGTCCGAACCGGACTTCGGGGACGCGCACCTGGTCCGCGTCGAGTTCCGCGACTGCGTGCTGAAGCGGGCGGATTTCAGCGGCGTCCGGATGGAGTCGGTGGATCTGCGCACGGTGGCCGAGCTGGACATCGCGCGGGGCGTGGAACGGCTGGCGGGCGCGGTGATCAGCCCGGTGCAGCTGATGGAGCTGGCCCCGGCGTTCGCGGCGCAGATCGGGGTGCGGGTGGAGGCGTGAGGGGCCCGCGCCGGGGGCCGCGGGGCCTGGAGGCCGAGGGCGGCCCCCGGAAAGTCCTGGCGGGAGGTCTCACACCCGGGGGAAGCGGGCCTGGAGGTCCCAGACCACGGGGTTGTCGGCGAGCCCTTCGTGCAGGTCGGCCAGGTCGGCGATCAGGTCGTGCAGGAAGTCGCGGGCCTCGCGGCGCAGGAGGGAGTGGCTGAAGGTGAGCGGGGGCTCGTCGCCGGGCATCCAGTCCGCCTCGACGTCGACCCAGCCGAAGCGCCGCTCGAAGATCATGACGTCCGAGGACTCGGTGAAGTCCAGCTCCGCGTACTGCCGCCGGTGCGAGCGGTTGCCGCGCGGGTCCTGGTCGATCTGCTCGACGATGTCGCACAGCGCCCACGCGAAGTCGAGCACCGGCACCCATCCCCAGGCTGTGGACACCTCGCGGTCCGCCTTGGTGTCGGCGAGGTAGACGTCGCCGGAGAACAGATCGTGCCGCAGCGCCCGGACGTCCGCGCGGCGGTAGTCGGTCTGCGGGGGATCGGGGAAGCGGCGGGAGAGGGAGTAGCCGATGTCGAGCACGGTTCGATGGTGTCACGTCCGGGGCCGGGGCCGACACGATCGGGTGAGCGTGACGCATGGGCCGGACGCATATGCCGGTTCGTTTCTAACCTCGGCACATGGTCAGTTCACCCCACGAGGCTCATCACCGGATCTTCCAGGAGCATCCGGGATTGTTCGCGAGTGCCTTCCGCACCCTGGGCATTCCGTTTCCCGAGCCCGTCGCGGTGTCGCTCATGGACACGGATCTCACCGAGATCAGACCGCTGGAGCGGCACGTGGACACACTGTTGCGCATCGACGTGGCCGGCGGGGACTCCCTGTTACTGGCGATCGAGGCCCAGGGCAGGAAGGACCCCGACAAGCGCAGCAGCTGGGCGTACTACCTCGCCCATCTCTACGCCAAGTTCCGCTACCCGTGCGTGCTCCTGGTGGTCTGCCGGGACAAGGGCACGGCGGAGTGGGCGGCCGAGCCGATCCGCATCGGCCTGGAGAGCCACCCGAGCCTGGTCGTCCTCCCCCTGGTGCTCGGACCGCACAACGTGCCCGTGGTCACCGATGCCGCGAAAGCCGCCGAGGACGTGCCGATGGCCGTCTTCTCGGCGATCACCCATAGTGACGATCGCGACATCGCTGCCATACTGGAGGCTCTCGCCAAGGCGCTCCGGGAGATGGACGCCGATGCCGCAGCGGTCTTCGCCGAATTCACCGAAGCGGGTCTGGGCGCCACCCCGGCCCGGGAGATCTGGAGGAACCTGATGGGCACTGGTCTCAGCCACTTCCGCGGTTTCGTCGCCGAGAGCTTCCGCGACGAGGGCCGTGTGGAAGGCCGTGTGGAAGGCCGGGCGGAGGACATCCTCCGGATTCTCGACCTGCGCGGGGTGGCGGTGCCGGCGGCGGCGCGGCAGCGGGTTTCCGCCTGCGCGGATCTCGCGGTTCTCGACGTGTGGTTCGAGCGGGCCGTCACCGCGCAGAGCGCCGACGCGGTCTTCGGCGACAGCTGAGGGGAGGAGCGGGGCGGGGCCGGGGCAGCGGCTCTCCCCGGCTCACGGCAGCAGGCGCTGTTCCTTGGCGACCGCCACCGCTCCCGCCCGGGTGTCCACGCCCAGCTTGTCGTAGATCCGGCCCAGGTGGGTCTTGACCGTGGCCTCGCTGATGAACAGGGCGCGGGCGATGTCGCGGTTGCCGAGCCCCTGGGAGAGCTGGGCCAGGATGTCGCGTTCGCGGTCGGTGAGGGTGGGGCGGGGGCTGCGCATCCGGGCCATGACCCGGCTGGCGACGGGGGCCGAGAGCGTGGTGCGGCCCTGGGCGGCGGACCGGATCGCGGCGAACAGCTCCTCGGGGCGTTCCGCCTTCAGCAGGTAGCCGGTGGCTCCCGCCTCGATGGCCCGGGTGATGTCGGCGTCGGTGTCGTACGTGGTCAGCACCAGGACGTGGACCGTGCCGTCGGCCGCGATGCGGCGGGTGGCCTCGACGCCGTCGATGCCCTCGCCGAGCTGGAGGTCCATGAGGACGACGTCGGGGGCGAGGCGGGCGGCGAGCACCACCGCCTCCTCGCCGCTGCCGGCCTCGCCGACGACCTCGATGTCGGGTTCGCTGCCGAGGAGCGCGAGCAGTCCGGCGCGGACGACCGCGTGGTCGTCGCAGAGCAGGATGCGCACGGAAGGCACGGGGGGCACGGGGGGCCTCTGCGGGCCGGGGCCGGTCATGCGGGGTCCTCCGGGGCGGTGGGCGGTGGGGTGGTGGACGGGGCGGGCGCGAGCGGGATCCCGGCCGAGAGCACCGTGCCCTCGCCCGGTGCCGACTCGATGGTGAGCGACCCGCCGAGCTGGCGCACCCGGGCCCGGATCGCCGGAATCCCGTGGCCGCGCACGGTGCCGGAGCCGCGGACGGTGTCGTGGTCGCGCACGGCGCCCGGGCCGCGTACGCCCGCGGGCTCCACGGTGAAGCCGCGGCCGTTGTCGCCGATGTCCAGGACCACCCGGTCGTCGAGATGGGTCAGGGTCAGCCCGGCGGCGGTGGCCCCGGAGTGCTCCCGCACGTTGGCCAGGGCCCCTTGGGCGATGCGCAGCAGAGCGGACTGCACCCGGTCCGGCAGGGGCGCGGCCGGGGCGCCCTCCACATGGCAGTGGACGGTGAGCGCCCCCTCCGCCTGGGCGCTCTCGCGGGCCGCCAGCGCGTACAGGGCCGCTTCCAGGCCGCCGCCCTCCGCCAGGTCGGCCGGGGCCAGGTCGTGGACGAAGCGGCGGGCCTCGGCGAGGTTGCGTTCCGCGATGCCGGTGGCCGTACGGACGTGGCGGCGGGCCGCCGCCGGATCGGTGCTCCAGGTGCGGTCGGCCGCCTGGAGCAGCATCTGCTGGCTGGACAGGCCCTGCGCCAGGGTGTCGTGGATCTCCATGGAGAGCCGCTGGCGTTCGGCGAGGGTGCCCTCGCGCCGTTCGGTCGCGGCCAGTTCGCGCCGGGTCCGCAGGAGGTCGTCGATCAGCTCGCGCTGCCGGGCGGCCAGCTCCCCCTGGCGTACCGCCTGGCGCCGCATGTGGACGAAGACCGCGGTCGCCACGGCGGCGACGGCGGGCGGGGCGAGCACCAGGTTCGGGTCGAACCCGGTCGCCAGGCGCAGTTGCGCGGCCACGACGAACGCGGTGAGCAGGGCGACCAGCGCGAGCGCGGCGCGCGGCGGCAGGATGCGCAGCCCGGTGTAGAACAGCGGCACCGCGCACCACGCGAAGCTCGGCGCCAGGACGACCAGCACCATCCAGACGACGACGAGCACGCCGAGCCAGGCGACCCGGCGCGGGGTGGGGCGCGAACCGAGGACGGGGCCCAGCAGGTACAGCACGGCCAGGGTGATCGACAGGGCGATGATCCACGGGGTGCGGGCCTCGCCGGGGTGCCGCATCAGGAACCGGGTCAGCGAGGCCCCGAGCAGCAGGAAGAACGCGGCGTGCATGAGGAACGCGAGCCGGCGCGCCTCGGGGTCGCCACCGGAGCCGGGCCTGTCCGGGGCGGGGTCGGACCCGCCCGCGACCAGGCCCGGGTCGGGGCCCGCGCCGGGGCCGCCCGCGCCGGGGCCGCCCGCGGCGGGGTCCGGACCGGAATCCGCGCCGGGCCCGCCCGCGGCCGGGCCCGAGCGGGGGTCCGCGTCGGGTCCGGCCCCGACGGGGCCGACTCCCTCCGGGGGCCGCCGATCGCTCCGGTGGTCCACCTTGTACCTCGTGTTCCGTCTCGCCCGACCCCGCTGACCTGCACGGATCTTCCATGGTGACCCGATCCGACCACCCCCGCATCAGCCGATCGGCTGACGGGGGCGTCGGCCGACCCGCAGGCCGCTTCCAGCCGGTACGCCGACCGTACGGGAGGGGTTCTGCCGGGAGGATCGATACCGGAGCGAAACCCCCGGACACCTCCGGGCCGCCTCCGCCCCACGCCCCCCCGGAACACGCCGGGCCACCGGGTCACCGGTTCACCAAGGAGCCACCATGAAGAAGCTGTCGCCGCGCACCCGTGTCGCCACCGGCGCCGTCGTCGTCGCCGCCCTCGGGGCCGGCACCTTCGGCGCGATGTCCGCCAGCGCCTCCTCCCCGGCCGCCGCCCCCGCCGCCGCGGTCAAGGCCGACACGAGCAACCGCAACCTCCAGCAGACGACGCACCTGACCGTCGCCGCCGCCACCGAGGCCGCACAGGCCACGCTCGACGCGGCGAAGAAGGAGAACCAGCGGATCTCCGTCGCGGTCGTCGACCGCAACGGCAACACCATCGTCTCCCTGCGCGGCGACGGCGCGGGCCCGCAGTCCCCCGAGTCCGCGGTGAAGAAGGCGTACACCGCCGTCTCCTGGAACGCCCCCACCTCCGAACTGGTCAAGCGCCTGGAGCAGGCCCCCAACCTGAAGGACATCCCTGGCACCCTGTTCCTCGGGGGCGGCGCTCCCGTGCAGGTCAAGGGCGCCCCGGTGGCGGGCATCGGCGTGGCCGGCGCGCCCAGCGGCGACCTCGACGAGAAGTTCGCCCGGGCGGGCGTCGCCTCGCTCGCCCGGTAGCCGCCAGCCCGCCCCGGACGCCCGCCCGACCGGAACAGCCGAGAACGGAGTACCCGTGAACGCCCTCGATCACGACCTGCTGACCGCCGCCCGCACCGGTGACGCCGACGCGGTGCGCACCGCGATCGAGGGCGGCGCCCGGATCGACGTCCGCGACGAGGAGTTGCGCACCCCGCTGCTCCTCGCCGCCCTCGGCGACCACGTCGAGGCGGCCCGGCTGCTCGTCGCCGCCGGAGCCGATCCCAACGCCCAGGACCGCCGCGAGGACAGCCCGTGGCTGGTCACCGGCGTCACCGGCAGCGTCGCGATGCTGCACGTGCTGCTGCCGGCCGGCCCGGATCTGACCCTGCGCAACCGGTTCGGCGGCGTCTCCCTCATCCCGGCGAGCGAGCGCGGCCACGTCGCGTACGTACGGGAGGTGCTGCGGGTCACCGACATCGACGTCGACCACGTCAACCGGCTCGGCTGGACCGCCCTGCTGGAGGCGGTGATCCTCGGCGACGGCGGCTCCGCCCACCAGCGGATCGTGGAGCTGCTGCTCGCGGCCGGGGCGACGCGGGACCTGCCGGACGGCGACGGGGTGACGCCGCTGGCCCACGCCGAGCGGCGCGGCTTCACCGAACTGGCAGCCCTGCTGCGGGACGCCGCGTGACCGGGGAACGCGGCCCCCGCGCCCCCCTCCGCGCCTCGGACCCGAGCGAGGGCCCGCCGGCCCCCGGCCCCCGTCTCCGTCGCCTCGCCCCCGGCCTCCTCGCCGCCGTCCTGCTCACCGGGTGCGCGACCGGTACGACGGAGGCGGCCCCCGACACCGCCTCCACCCCGGGCACATCCGCCGCGACCGGCGCCGTGACGGCCCCCGACCCGTCCCGAGCCCCCGCCGGCCGCACCCCCGCGGGCACGCTCCTCGTCGCCGACTTCGGCAGCGACACCGTGACCTTCGTCGACCCCGGCCCGGACGGTTCCGGCGAGGGCGGGGCCCCCATCGCCTCGGTGAAGGCCGGCACCGCGCCCTACGGACTCGTCGTCGGCGAGGACGGGCGCGCCTGGGTGGCCACCGCCGAGGGCGTCGCGGTCCTCGACACGCAGCGGCGGATCCGGCTCGCCCTCGTCCCGTACGCGACGGAGTCCGGGCCGGTCACCACGGGCGAGTACCGGGGCGGCGGCATGGGCATCGCGATGGCCCCGGACGGGAAGCACGTCTACGTCGGGGTCAACGTGCCCGGCGGCGACGGGGCGGTCGAGGTCATCGACACCGCGACCCGCGAGGTCACCGGCGCCGCCGCGGTCGGCCTGCGCCCCTTCGACGTGGACGTGTCGCCGGACGGCCGCGAGGTGTACGCCACCGGTCACGACTCCTTCGACGTGACGGCGGTGGACGCCGACTCGCTGGAGACCCGGCGCATGGAGGTCGCCCCGTACGGCACGGAGGGCGGGCTCGGATCCTGGCTGAAGCCGCACTACGCCGTCGTACGCCCCGAGGACGGCAAGCTGCTGCTGCCCTTCGAGGGGGAGCGGCTCGCGGTGCTCGACCCCCGTACCGGAGAGGTGGCCATCGAGCCGATGACCGCCGACACCCACCAGCACGGCGCGGCCCTGACCCCCGACGGCACTCTTCTCGTGGTGGGCACCGGCCCGATCGGCGCGGAGGACGAGGGCCCCTCGCTGACCGTCCGGAGCCCCGACGGAACGGAACGGACCGTGCCCCTGGACGGGCCGCACGAGGACGTGGCGGTCTCGCGGGACGGCCGCACGGCGTACGTCACCGGCGGCTTCACCCGCGAGGGCTACTGGAACGGGATCACAGTCGTCGACCTGGACGACGAGGAGAGGGAGCCGGTCCGTCTGAAGGCGGGCAACCGGCCCCTCGGTATCGCCGTCCTCTGAGCCGGGGCCGCCCGCTCCTCCCCCGAGGCGGGCGGCCCCTCCCGTCTTCGTGGCCGTCACCGAAGCCCCCCGGGGCCGCGGCCACCAGCCGGCGCCCGAGCCCAGGACCACCAGCCGGGGCCCGGGCCCCCGGCCGGAAGCCGATGCCCGGGCCCCCGGCCGGAAGCCGGTGCCCGGGCCCACGGCCCGAAGGCGCGACCGGCCGCCGTCGTCCCGCGACCTAGGATCGACCGGTGAACCCCCGCACCCCGGCCGCCGCCCCCCTCCTTCTCGCCCTGGCCCTCGCCCTCCTCGGCTCGGGGTGTTCCGGCGGCGTCGAGGGGACGCCCGGTGCGACCGGGCTGCGCGACCCGTACTTCCCGGGGCTCGGCAACGGCGGCTACGACGTCACCCACTACGGCCTGAAGCTCGACGTCGACCCCGCCGTGGGCCATCTGCGCGGCACGGCCACGATCACCGCCCGCGCCACCCGGCGGCTGAGCGCCTTCCACCTGGACCTCGCCGGCCTCGACGTGGAGAGCGCCTCCGTCGAGGGGCGGCCCGCCGCCGTGAACCGGGCGGGCAGGGAGCTGACGATCCGGCCCGGCGCGGAGGTGGAGGACCGGCTGCGCGAGGGGCGCACCTTCACCACCGTCGTGCGGTACGCGGGCTCCCCGCAGGCCCTCACCGACGCGGAGGGCCAACGGGAGGGCTGGCTGCCGACGGCGGACGGAGCCGTGGCCCTCGGCCAACCGACCGGTTCCATGGCCTGGTTCCCCGGCAACCACCACCCGAGCGACAAGGCCGCCTACGACGTCGAGGTGACCGTCCCCGAGCCGCTGACGGCCGTCTCCAACGGGGAGCTGGTCTCCCGGCGTACGGTGAACGGCCGCACCGCCTACCGCTGGCGGACCGCCGAGCCGATGGCGAGCTATCTGGCGACCGTCGCCGTGGGGGAGTTCACCACCCGGCGGTCGCGCACGCCCGACGGCATCCGGCTGTTCACCGCCGTGGACCCGGAGTCGGCGGCGGCGAGCGAGGAGGTGCTGGCGCGGATTCCGGCGGTGCTGACGTGGGCGGCGGAGAAGTTCGGGCCGTACCCCTTCACCTCCGCCGGGGCGATCGTGGAGCGCGAGGACGACGCGGCGTACGCGCTGGAGACCCAGAACCGGCCCTTCTTCCCCGGCCCGCCCGACACCGCCCTGCTCGTCCACGAGCTGGCCCACCAGTGGTTCGGCGACTCCGTCACCCCGAAGAGCTGGCGGGACATGTGGCTGAACGAGGGCTTCGCCACGTACGCGGAGTGGCTCTGGGCCGCCGACCACGACGGCGTACCGGTCGGGGAGAGCTTCGCGAAGGCGTACGAGGACGACGCCAACTGGTCCTTCCCGCCCGCCGATCCGCCCGCCGCCCCCGACCTCTCCGATCCGCCGGTCTACGGGCGCGGGGCGATGGTCGTGCACCGGCTCCGGCTGGCGATGGACGACGACGAGGCGTTCTTCGCGCTGGTGCGGGGGTGGACGGAGAAGTACCGGCACGGCAACGCCTCCACCGACGACTTCACCGCCTACGTGGAGCGGCGGACGGGCCGGGACCTCACCGGACTGTGGGACGCCTGGCTGCGCGGCGGGAGCCGGCCGCCCCTGGAGGACTGAGCGGCTCCGGCCTCTCCCCGTCCGGTGCGCGGTGGAGCGGCGGGCCGCCGCCGGGCGCGGCGGACCGGGGGAGGGGCCCCGCGCACGCCGGAGCCCCCGGCCGCCGGTGGCGGCCGGGGGCTCCGGCGAAGCAGGCGAAACGGTCCGGCGGAGGTCCGCCCGGGGCATCGCGTCGGAGGCCGAGGCTCAGAGGTTGACGCCGAAGTCCTGGGCGATGCCGCGCAGACCGGAGGCGTACCCCTGGCCCACCGCGCGGAACTTCCACTCGGCGCCGTTGCGGTAGAGCTCGCCGAAGACCATGGCGGTCTCGGTGGCGGCGTCCTCGCTCAGGTCGTAGCGGGCGATCTCGGCGCCGCCCGCCTGGTTGAGGATGCGGATGAACGCGTTGCGGACCTGGCCGAAGTTCTGGCTGCGGGTCTCGGCGTCGTAGATGGAGACCGGGAAGACGATCTTGTCCACGTCGGCCGGGAGGGCCGCCAGGTTGACGTTGATCTGCTCGTCGTCGCCCTCGCCCTCACCCGTGACGTTGTCACCGGTGTGCACGATGGTCTGGTCCGGCGTCGCCTTGTTGTTGAAGAAGACGAAGTGGCCGTCCGAGACGACCTTGCCCGCCGGGTTGACCGCGATGGCCGAGGCGTCGAGGTCGAAGTCGGTACCGGTGGTGGTGCGGACGTCCCAGCCGAGGCCGACCGTGACGGCGGTCAGGCCCGGTGCCTCCTTGGTGAGCGAGACGTTGCCGCCCTTGGACAGGCTTACTGCCATGGGAAGTCCCTTTCCTCGTCGTGTACGGGCTTCGTGCCATCACGAAAGCTACCGTCACCCGTCATAACGCAGGCAGCCGACCACGAGGTTCCTGGTCGCTTTACTTTCTTTGCCGAAATGGCGGTACGGGGGCGGCGTTCCGCGCCCCGGGGGAGGCGGGAGGCTAAAGAAGGTGACGGGCGGGGGTGCGGGCAGGGACCATGGGGGACATGTCCGGGCCCTATGTCATCCGCGGTTCGGTCTCCCTGCCGGAGGCCGAGCTGATGTGGCGTTTCTCGCGGTCCTCCGGACCCGGCGGCCAGCACGTCAACACCAGCGACTCCCAGGTCGAGCTGCGCTTCGACCTGGCGGCGACCGGCGCGCTGCCCGAGGTGTGGAAGGCGCGGGCGCTGGAGCGGCTCGCGGGCCGGCTGGTGGACGGCGTGGTCTCCGTACGGGCGTCCGAGCACCGTTCCCAGTGGCGCAACCGGGAGACCGCCGCCGTACGGCTCGCGGCCCTCCTGGCCGAGGCGACGGCCCCGCCGCCCAAGCCCCGGATCAAGCGGAAGGTCCCGCGCGGGATCAACGAGCGGCGGCTGCGCGAGAAGAAGGCGCGCGGCGAGACCAAGCGGGGCCGCTCGGGCCGCGACTGGTAGGCCGGACGGCGGACCGGAGCCTCCCGGGGCTGACCCCGCCCGTCACCCCAAGTGACGGTAGCGGCCCTTGAAGTACGTCAGCGGTTCGCCCTCCGGGCTGGGCAGCTCCGCCGTGAGCACCCGGCCGATCACCAGGGTGTGGTCCCCGGCCACCACGCGCTGCTCGGTGCGGCACTCCAGCGTCGCCAGCGCCCCGCCGATCAACGGAGCGTGCGCCGTCCCGCCCCGTGTGTACGGGACGTCCTCGAACAGCAGCCGGTCGCTGATCCGCCCCTTCATCGCGAACCGGCCCGCGATGTGCCGCTGGCTCGCGGCCAGGACGGAGACGGCCCACAGAGGCTGCTCCTCCAGCAGGTCGTCCATGCGGGAGCCGTTGCGCAGGCTCACCATCACCAGAGGCGGTTCCAGGGAGACGGACATGAAGGCGGTCGCCGTCATGCCCACGTCCTCGCCCCGGCCGTCCTCGTCCAGGGGCGGCTCCTGGGCGGTGACCAGCACCACACCGGCGGCCAGCCGCGCGAGTGCGGCGCGGAACTCGTCGTTGCTCACCCCTTCAGCATGCGGGACGGGCTGGGGGCGTGGGGGGAAGGGTTTCGTCTGGAGCACAGGAAGACGCTAACCGGGCGGGCCGGGGGGCCGCATCGGGCCTGAGGACCAGGCGGGTCCTAGGACCGGCGGCCGGCGGCGTCGCGGGGCCGGGCCGACGGCGTCGCGGGGCCGGGCCCGGGGGCCCCGAGGAGCGGGCGGGGGCGTGCGCGGGCGCACTTCTTCCGACCCCGGCCGTCCCTGCGGGCGCGGAACGAGCGTCGTCGCCGTGAGTCACCGGAACCCCCCGGTCATCTGTTGTGACTTGAGTCACAGAGTCCATTTTCTGCTGACCCTGTGTACCGGGTGCACAGCTCACTGTGATTCAGTGGCGGTGACACTACGACAAGTACGTCGATATGAAACCTGGAGTTGCTGTCGAGGTCCCGGGGGTGCGAGCGATGGAGGCCGAGTCGGAGCCGTACGTCCGCCTGGCGACCATGCGGCAGCTGCATCAGGCCGTGGCCGACCTCAACACGGCCCGGAGCCTGGCGGACACCCTCCAGAGCGTGGCCGACGGAATCGTGGGGGGCCTCGGCTACGAGCTGGGCTGCGTCAACCTGGTCCGGCCCGACGGCGACCTCGTCATCGCGGCCTTCGCGGGCAACGCCGCCGCGGAGGCCCTGATCACCGGCCGGGTCGGCTCCCGCGCCTCCTGGGAGCGGCGGCTCTCCATGGGCGAGGCGTGGGACGACCTCCGGTTCATCCCGCACACCGAGGGCTGGGTCCTCCTCGACGACGACGTGCCCCAGTGGCACACCGAGGGGCCCGAACCCCGGTTCGAGGACGAGTGGCACCCGCTGGACCGGCTCTACGCCCCGATGTACGCCTCCGGAGGCGGCCGGGACCTCCTCGGGGTCATATCCGTCGACCGGCCGCGCAACGGGCGCCGCCCCGGCGCGTGGGGGCGTGAAGCGCTCCAGATGTACGCCTCCCAGGCCGCCATCGCCATCGGCAACGCCCGCCTGCGCGCCAACATGCAGCGCGCGCTGGTCCGGCTGGAGCGGGAGCAGCAGGCGCTGCGCGCCAGCGAGGAGTCGTTCCGGCAGGCCTTCGAGTACGCGCCCAGCGGCATGGCCATCGCGGAGATGGGCGGCGACCAGCACGGGCGGCTGCTGCGCACCAACGACGCCCTGTGCCGCCTCCTGGGCCGTCCCGCCTCGGTCCTGCGCCGCCACTCCTTCGCCGACCTGGTCCACCCCGAGGACATCGGCACCCTGCTGCGCACCTCCGCCGAGGGCGGCCGGGCCGAGCTGCGGCTGAGCCGCCGCGACGGCACGTACCTCTGGGTCTCGCTCCGCAACTCGGTGGTCGCGGACGCCGCGGACGGACCGCGCTTCCTGCTCACCCACGTCGAGGACATCGAGGAGCGCAAGCGGCACGAGCTGAACCTCGCCCACCGCGCCTCGCACGACGCGCTGACCGGGCTGCCCAACAGCGCCGAGCTGAAATCGCGGCTCAGCGCCCGCATCTGCGAACGGCCCCACACCCCGGCCGCCACCGCGATCGAGGCGCTGGACGCGGCCTACGGGGACGTGGAGTCCTCCCTGGCCCACGGCTACCGGGCGGACGGCTACGAGGGCGAGGCGGTCCTCGGCGGCGGGCCCTTCGACCACCATGTGCACACGGAGGCCCCCGACCCGGAGCGCGACGACGGGACGAAGGGGCTCGCGGTCCTCTTCTGCGACCTCGACGGCTTCAAGTCCATCAACGACCGCTTCGGGCACCACACCGGGGACGCCGTGCTCATCGAGGTCGCCCGGCGGCTGAGCGCCTGCGTGCGCGACGGCGACACCGTCGCCCGGCTCGGAGGTGACGAATTCGTCGTCCTCGCGGACGGCCTCGGGGGGGCGGACGCCGCTGACCTGGCCGTTCGCCTACGAAATGCCATCATTCCGCCCATCAGGGTCGATGGCCGGGCGGTCCGCGTCGGAGCGAGCTTCGGCATCGGCTGGGCCGAGTGCGGGATGAGCGTGGAAGAGGTCCTGCGCTCCGCCGACCAGCGGATGTACGTGGAGAAGCGGTCCCGTTCGAAGGTTCACCGCAGGGCGGGATGACGTTCACGGCCCGTTCCTCCCCCTACCCGGTACCCGTTCCCCCGGGGGCGGCCGGCGCCCCCGAGCGCACTTCGGGGGCTGCTCCGTTCGAGGTAGGCTCGGCCGGTCGGCGACGGCTGGCGACATGGTGAGGAGTGACCCAGGGATGACGGCCGGAAACAACGGCGCGAGCAGGCCCGAGGACGACGATCCGTTCGGCTACCTGTACGCGGACGGACAGGCGGCAGGCGCCCAGGCGCCCGGCCAGGGCGGTTACGGCTACCCGGGGCCGGCCGCGCAGCCGGGCGTGCCCAGAACGTCCTACAACCAGGTGCGCGCCGTCGGCGAGCGCCAGTACGGGCAGCAGCAGGGCGGGTACGGCTACCCGCCCCAGCAGAGCTACGGCCAGCAGCCCGCGCAGCAGTACAACCGGCCGAACCCGCAGTACGCGGCCCCCGAGACCCACCCGGGCGGCGGGGCCCACGGGCAGCCCCCCGCGCACGGCGGGCACGGCGGCGGTCCGGGCCGGGGCGGGCCGAACACCAGGGCGCTCCTGATCGCGGCGGTCGCCGTGGTCGCGGTCGTCCTCATCGGCATCGGCGCCGCCCTGCTCACGGGCGACGACGGCGACAAGGACGACACGAAGAACGAGGCGACCTCCTCGCAGGGCCCCGCCGGCGAGGTCGAGGAGTCGAAGAAGCCGGAGAAGGAGAAGCCGAAGGAGACCCCGAAGCCGGTCGAGCTGCCGAAGCAGGACGCGGCGACGCTGACGCTCGGCGGCACCGCGTCCCTGGACTCCACGGTCAAGGGCGCCAAGGGCGCCAACGGCAACTACATCAACCTGAACGAGGTCGGCCGGTCGGCCACCTGGACGGTCGAGGTCCCCGAGGCCGGCGCGTACACCCTGTACGTGACCTACGGCGTCCCCGGCAAGGACGCGAAGACGACCCTGACGGTCAACGGCCAGGAGCCCCGCTCCATCAACATGAAGAACTTCGCCCAGGCCCCCGAGGGCGACCTGGAGAAGGGCTGGACCAACACGTACGCGTACGTCCAGCTCGACAAGGGCTCCAACACCCTCAAGCTGTCGTGCGAGACGGGCGACCAGTGCGACGCCAACCTCGACCAGCTGGAGCTGAAGTCCGGCCACATCAAGAGCTAGCCCCCGGTGTGCGCGATGACGCCCTGACCGCCCCGGAGGCGGTCAGGGCGTCGGCGTGTGCGGCTCCACCACGACGCGCGGCAGCAGCTCCGCGTAGGCCGCGGCGTCGAACTCGCCGGCCGCCGGAGCCAGCACCGTCGCCGCCGACAGGGCCACCGCGCGGGCGAGGCGGTCCGGCCAGTCCAGGCCCTCCACCAGGCCGGAGAGCAGCCCGGCCACCGCGGAGTCGCCCGCGCCGGTCGGGTTGCCGCGCACCGGGGCGGGCGGAGCGGCCCGCCACACGCCGTCCGGGGTGAGGGCGAGGACGCCGTCCGGGCCGAGCGAGGCGACCACGGCGTGGGCCCCGCGGCGGCGGGCGTCCCCGGCCGCGCGCAGCGGGTCGCGGGCGCCGGTCAGCTGGGCCAGCTCCTCCGCGTTCGGCTTGACCAGGTCGGGGCGGGCGGCGATGCCCCGGCGCAGCGGTTCCCCGCTGGTGTCCAGCAGCACGGGCACGGCGGCGGCGCGGGCGGCCCGGACGAGCTCCGCGTAGGCCCCGACGTGGATGCCGGGCGGCAGGGAGCCGCAGAGCGCGACCGCGTCGGCGCCGGCCAGCAGCTCCTCGTACGTCCGCAGGAAGGCGGCCCACTCGGCGGGGCTCACCTGCGGTCCCGGTTCGTTGAGCTGGGTGGTGTCCCCGGTCGAGCGGTCGGTGATCGCGAGCGTGCGACGGGTGTTCCCGGCCACCGCCACGAGGGCGTCGTGCGGCGGGAGCGGGGCGAGGAGGGAGCGCAGGACGTCCCCGGTCGCCCCGCCCGCGAAACCGGTGACCACGCTGTCGTGGCCGAGGGCCCCCAGCACCCGGGCGACGTTGAGCCCCTTGCCGCCGGGGCGCTCGGCGACCTCGCCGACGCGGTGGCTGCCGTGCGGGACGAGCGCGTCGACGGTGTACGTCACGTCGAGCGCGGTGTTCAGGGTGACGGTCAGGATCACTCGCCGGTCCCTCCCTCGGTACGTGGCCCCAGCGGCGGGCGGACCGCCGACGGCCCGCGATGTCGGTGATCATGTCAAAGCGATGGCGGTCGGCCCAAGTCCCGGGGGCCGACCGCCATCGCTTCGTTACGTGCTCGCCCGGCCGGCTACGCGGTCTTCGGCTCGACGATCCACTCGCCCCGCCGCATGACGCCCTTGAGGACGAAGTCCTCGTCGAGGACGACCAGGTCGGCGTCCTTGCCCGGTTCGAGCGAGCCGACGCGGTCGTCGACGCCGAGCAGCCGGGCCGGGTTGGCGGAGATGGACCGCACGACGTCCTCGACCGGAATCCGGTCGAGCGTGACGGCCCGCCGGAACGCGGTGTCCAGGGTGAGGGTGGAGCCGGCGATGGAGCCGCCCTCCACCAGCCGGGCGACCCCGTCGCGGACCTCGACCGCGAGCGGGCCGAGCTGGTACTCCCCGTCGCCGAAGCCGGCGGCGTCCATCGCGTCGGTGATCAGCGCGACGCGGCCCGCGCCCTTGTGGCGGTAGGCCAGCTCCAGGACGGCCGGGTGCAGATGCGTGCCGTCGTTGATCAGCTCCACGGTGATCCGGTCGTCCTCCAGGAGGGCGGCGATCGGACCGGGCTCGCGGTGGGCCAGCGGCGGCATCGCGTTGAACAGGTGCGTGGCGACGGTCGCACCCGCGTCGACGGCCTCCACCGTCTGCTCGTACGTGGCGTCCGTGTGGCCGATCGCGGCGATGACCCCCAGCTCGGCGAGGAGCCGTACGGAGTCGAGGCCGCCGGGCAGCTCGGTGGCGAGGGTGACCATCCGGGCGGCCCCGCGGGCGGCGTCCACCAGCTTGCGGACCTCGGCCGGGTCCGGGTGGCGCAGCAGCTGCTCGCTGTGGGCGCCCTTGCGGCACGGAGAGATGAACGGGCCCTCGAAGTGGATGCCGGCCAGGTCGCCCTGCTCGACCAGCTCGGACAGCTCGCCCGCGCGCCGGGCGAGGAAGTCCATCTCGCCGGTGACCGTGGAGGCGACCATCGTGGTGGTGCCGTGTTCGCGGTGCGTACGGATGCCGGTCAGGACCTCGTCCACGGTGCCGGAGGTGAAGGAGGCCCCGCCGCCGCCGTGGTTGTGCATGTCCACGAAGCCGGGGACCACCCAGTGGCCCGTGAGGTCCACGGTCCGGGCGTCCTCCGGGGCGGAGGCGGCGATGCGGGCGCCCTCGACGGCCACCCGGCCGTCCTCGACCGTGCCGGTGGGGAGCACCACGCGGGCGCCGGCGAGAACGGTGCTGTCTGCTGCGCGAGGGGCCATCAGGCGGATACCTCCGTGGAGAGTAGATCCCAGGCGAGCAGCCCCGCGCCCAGGCATCCGGCGGTGTCCCCGAGGGCCGCCGGGACGATGCGGGGCAGCTTCTGGAACGTGACGCGTTCCTCGACGGCCGCACGCAGTGGTGTGAACAAGGTTTCCCCGGCTTCGGCGAGGCCGCCACCGATGATGAGCGTCCCGGGGTCGAGGAGGGTGAGGGCGGTGACCAGGCCGGCGGCGAGCGCGTCGACCGCGTCGCGCCAGACCGCGATCGCCGCCGGATCGCCCGACTCGACGGCCTTCGCGCAGTCCGCGGCGTCCGCCTCGGGGTCTCCGGAGGCGGCGGCCCAGGCCCGTGTCACCGCGGCGGCCGAGGCCAGCGTCTCCAGACAGCCGCGCTGGCCGCAGCTGCAGTCGGGGCCGTCCGGGCGGACCACGATGTGGCCGATCTCGCCCGCGTCCCCGTGCGCGCCCGCCTCGATGGCCCCCCCGATGCCGATGGCCCCGGCGATCCCGGTGCCCAGCGGGACGAAGAGGAAGCGGTCCGTCCCGCGCCCGGCCCCGATGCGCCCCTCGGCGAGCCCGCCGGTGCGGACGTCGTGGCCGAGGGCGACCGGGAGGGAGCCCAGCCGCTCGGAGAGCAGGGCGCGCAGCGGCACGTCGCGCCAGCCCAGGTTGGCGGCGTACACCGCCACGCCCTTCTCGGAGTCGACGATGCCGGGCACGGCGACCCCGGCGGCGACCGCGCTCTCGCCGAGGTGCTCCTCGCCGTGGGCCCGCAGCTCCGCCGCGAACGCGAGGATGGTCTCGACGACCGCGTCGGCGCCGCGCTCCCGGCCGGTGGCCCGCCGCGCCTCGTGGAGGAGGGTGCCGTCGGTCCCGACCAGTGCGGCCTTCATTCCGGTGCCGCCCACATCGAGGGCGATGACATGTCTCACGGGAGACAGTTTCGCCCGCCGGCCCCAAAAGGTCTAGTCCACTAGAGCGGTTTGTTACGCATCCATACAAAATGATGGGAGCGTGAAGACGGAGCGTTTTCCGCCGAAAAGTCGCCCACGGGACGCCCGGGCGGAAGGGAATCCGGCCCAAAGGTCTGGACCAAGATACGGGCCGAGGCCCCCGACTTCCAGTGCGCGCACGCCAGTTGTGGCCTCCATGGCCTGTTTACGTTGCCGAAGCGATACTCCGGTGGTGTAGACCGCCGCGTCGGCGATGGGGGAAAATCGCAGTTCATCCGGACGGTTCGCGGCAGGGAAGCTCCGCCGCGGCCCAGCAGGGGCCGTCGGCCGACGGCGTGCGCTCCGTCCGTGAGCAAGACGATCAACGAGGATGGGCGAGGCTGTGCAGCGGCGCTATACGGGTCTGACCGCGGCGGTGGCCGCGCTGGGAATGACAGCGGTCCTGGCGGGCTGCGGCGGTGAGGGCGGATCGAGCGACGTCACGCTCAAACTGGTCGCCGCCGACTACGGGACCACCCCGGAGAACAGCTCCGAGAAGTACTGGAGCGGGGTCGCGGCGGGCTTCGAGAAGAAGAACCCCGGCATCAAGGTCGAGGTCACCGTCCTGCACTGGAAGGACGTCGACCGCGAGGTCGCCGCGATGGTCAAGGCCGGGAACGCCCCGGACATCGCCCAGATCGGCGCGTACGCGGACTACGCCAAGGCGGGCAAGCTCTACTCCGCCGACGAGACGCTCGCGATCCGCACCACGGCCAACTTCCTCCCGTCGCTCGCCGAGGCGGGCAAGATCGACGGCGTCCAGTACGGCCTGCCCTTCGTCGCCAGCACCCGGCTGCTCTTCTACAACAAGAAGCTCTTCGGCCAGGCCGGCCTGGACGCCCCCGAGACGTGGGACGACATCCGGAGCGACGCCACCGCGCTCAAGGCGAAGGGCGTCGACTACCCCTTCGCCCTGCCGCTCGGCGAGGAGGAGGCCCAGTCCGAGACCCTGATGTGGCTGCTCAGCGGGGGCGGCGGCTACACGGACGACGTCGGCGCGTACGACATCGACTCGGGCGAGAACGTCGCCACGTTCCGCTGGCTGCGGGACAACCTCGTCGGCAAGGGCCTCACCGGCCCGGTCGCGCCGGGCAAGCTGGACCGGGCGAAGGCGTTCAAGGCGTTCACCGGCGGCAAGGTCGGCATGCTCAACGGCCACCCCACACTGATGGACGAGGCCGAGGCCAAGGGCATCGATGTCGGCATGGTGCCGCTGCCCGGCTTCGACGGCCCGACCAAGGGCTCCATGGGCGTCGCCGACTGGATGATGGGCTTCAAGGAGAACGGCAACCGGCAGGCGATCGGCAAGTTCTTCGACTTCGCCTACTCCGACGAGAACGTGCTGGAGTTCGCCGACGAGTACGACCTGCTCCCGGTCACCGGCAGCGCCTCCGCCGCCATGGAGGCCGACAACAAGCACAAGAAGCTGCGCCCGTTCCTCGCCGCGCTGCCCAACTCGACGCTCACCCCCTACGGCAAGACGTCGTGGGCCACCGTCAGCGAGACGATCAAGAAGAAGATCGGCGGCGCGGTCGCACCCGGCAGCAACCCCGAGAGCGTCCTCGGAGCGATAGCCGTCGAGGCGGCCCAGGCGGAGGCCGCGGAGTAGCCCGCCCGGCCCAGGAAGACGGGAGGGGTGTCGGGGGCGGGCGTTAGGTTGGTTGATATGACCGCCCCCGACCCCGAACCCCGCGAGCCCCCGGACCCCGACGCCGCCCCGGCGGCCGGTCCCGGGCCGGGCGGGGACGCGCTCGGCGGCGGTGCCCTGCCCGCGGGGGACCGGGCGCTGCTGGCCCTGGAGCGGCGGTCCTGGGCGGGGCCCGGCGCCAAGGAGCGGGCGATCCGCGAGGAGCTGGGCATCTCGCCGGTCCGCTACTACCAGCAGCTCAACGCGCTGCTCGACGACGAACGGGCGCTGCGGGAGGACCCGGTGACGGTGAACCGGCTGCGGCGGGTCCGGGACGCGAGGCGCGGCCGGCGCTGAGGACGGCCTGCCGGGGCCCGGACACCGTCGCGCACGGCGCTGAGGACGGCCCGTCGGGCCCGAAGGCCGTCGCGTGCGGCCCGGAGCGGCGGGGAGGGGCCGCTACGGCGTGCAGCCGACCACCAGCTCCACCGCCCGGCCCAGCCCGGAGCGCTCCTCGTCCGTGAGGTGCGGGTCCGCCTCCTGCCGGCTGCGGGCCAGGGCCAGATCGGCGGGCGACGCGCCCCCGTCCCCCGCCAGCTCCGCCAGGAGGGCCTTCAGCAGCGGCCGTACGTCCGCCCCGCCCGGGAGCGCCGGGCCGAGCCCGGTCCGGGCCAGGGCCAGGGCCGACATCGCCCGGTCGAGACCGGGCGGGCCCTCCGCCGCGGTGGACCAGTCGACGACCACCGCGCCCGCCTCCGTCAGCACCACGTTCTCCGGGTGCAGGCCCAGGTGGAGCACGCAGTCCTCCGGGTCCGCCGAGACCCGGGGCGGTATCGCGTGCAGTTCGCGCAGCAGCCGGGCGAGCAGCGCCGCCGCCTCGGCCGCCCCCACCCGGCCCGCCAGCAGGGCCTCGGCCAGGGTCGGACCGGTCAGCCGCTGGAGCACCAGGTCCGTGGGACGGGCCCCTTCACCGGGCGGCCCGATGCGCGGTACGGGGAACCCGAAGGCGCCGACGTACGCCATCACGGTCAACTCCTCCGTGCTGGCGGTGCGGTCCCGGTAGCGGCGAAGGACCCAGGAGCCGTCGAGTGCGTATACGTCCGCGGTGCGTCCCGAGCCCAGAAGTCGGCCTGTGTGCATGAGGGCGAACCTACCCGGGCGCTCCGCCGAACGGGAGACGGCTTCCCTCCGCGCGTGACCGGGCCCCGGAATCGGCCGTGCGCCCCTCGGCGCCCTGACGGCGGGCGCGCGCCGCGCGGCCCCGGCGCGGGGGCCGGAAGCCTGCCCCGCACGGCCCCATAACGCCGGGGGAGGGGGGTGAACGGGATCTCCTGCGCCGGGGGCCGCCGCCGCTACGGTTTCGGCAATTCCCTGGTCCGGACCAACCCCCGCCGGATCCGGACACCCCCTGAACCAAGGAGAGTCACGTGGAGAGAACCACGCTCCGCAGACGCGCCCTCGTCGCCGGCACCGCCACGGTGGCCGTGGGCGCGCTCGCCCTCGCCGGGCTGACCGGCGTGGCGTCGGCCGGCCCCGCGGGCACCACCGCCCCGCCGGTCTCCGCCGACAGCCTGTCACCCGGGCTGCTGGCCGCCATGGAGCGGGACCTCGGCCTCGACGCGGACGACGCCCGGAGCCGGATAGCCGCCGAGCACCGTGCCGCGACCGTCGCCGCCGGGCTGGAGAAGTCCCTCGGCGCCAGCTTCGCCGGAGCCCGGGTCAGCGGTGAGAAGGCGGTGCTGACCGTCTCCACCACCGATGCCTCCGAGGCCGACCGCATCACCGGCGCCGGAGCGCGCGCCGAGGTCGTCGGCCACAGCCTGGACCGGCTCGAAGGCGTCAAGGACGCCCTCGACCGGGCGGCGCTCCGCACGGCGCCGAAGGACGTGCCCGTCTGGTACGTCGACGTCGCGGCCAACCGGGTCGTCGTGAACGCCGCCAGCACCACCGCCGGACAGGCGTTCCTCAAGGCGGCCGGGGTCGACGGCGGCCTCGTCACCGTCGCCAGGTCCGCCGAGAAGCCCCGCGCCCTCGCCGACATCCGCGGCGGCGACGCGTACTACATGAACGGCTCGGGCCGCTGTTCCGTCGGCTTCTCGGTGACGCGCGGCACCCAGAACGGCTTCGCCACCGCCGGCCACTGCGGCCGCGTCGGCACGACCACCACCGGCGTCAACCAGCAGGCCCAGGGCAGCTTCCAGGGCTCGACGTTCCCGGGCCGGGACATCGCCTGGGTCGCCACCAACGCCAACTGGACGCCGCGTCCGCTGGTGAACGGCTACGGGCGGGGCGACGTCACCGTCGCCGGCTCCACCGCCGCCGTCGTCGGCGCCTCGGTCTGCCGCTCCGGCTCCACCACGGGCTGGCACTGCGGCACCATCCAGCAGCTGAACACCAGCGTCACCTACCCGGAGGGCACCATCTCCGGGGTCACCCGCACCAGCGTCTGCGCCGAACCGGGCGACTCCGGCGGCTCGTACATCTCCGGCAGCCAGGCGCAGGGCGTCACCTCCGGCGGTTCGGGCAACTGCTCCTCCGGCGGCACGACGTACTTCCAGCCCATCAACCCGCTGCTCCAGGCGTACGGGCTGACCCTGGTCACCAGCGGCGGCGGCACGCCGACGGACCCGCCCACCGACCCGCCCACCGACCCGCCGGGCGGCACCTGGGCGGCCGGCACCGCGTACGCCGCCGGAGCCACGGTGACGTACGGAGGCGCGACCTACCGCTGCCTCCAGGCGCACACGGCGCAGCCCGGCTGGACGCCGGACGTCGTTCCCGCGCTCTGGCAGCGGGTCTGACCGGCCGGAACGGCACGACCGGGACCGGCGCCGACCGGGACCGGCACCGGTACCGGCCGGGCCCGGACCGGGACCTACCGGGGAGCGGCACCGGCCGCGGCCGGCACGACCCGCCCCCGGACAGCACCTCCTGAACCTCTCCGCCTCCCGCCTCCCCGCGCCGAGGCCCCCCGAGGACTCCGAGGAAACCGTCATGACCCCACGCAGGGACAACCCCACCCCCCACGACCCGGGCGCCTCCGACGAGGCGTCGGGAGACCGGCGGCAGATCAGCCGCAAGGGTCTCCTCAAGGCCGCGCTCGTCGCGAGCGCCGCCCCCCTCCTCGCCGGAGGAGGCGTCGCGCTCGCGCGGGACGCCGCCTCCACCGGAAACGGGCCCCTGGCCCTCACCCCGGAGTGCGACGACGGCGACGATCCGACGCCGCCGCAGATGGAGGGGCCGTACTTCAAGCCCAACTCGCCCCGCCGCACCAGCCTGGTGACCCCGAGCACCCCCGGCGTACCGCTCACCGTGAGCGGCTACGTCTTCGGCCGGGCCTGCCGGCCCATCTCCGGGGCCCTGCTCGACTTCTGGCAGGCGGACACGAACGGGGCCTACGACATGGCCCGGTTCAACTTCCGGGGCCACCAACTCACCGGTGCGGACGGCTCGTTCACCCTCACCACCATCGTGCCGGGCCTCTACCCGGGCCGGACGCGCCACATCCACGTGAAGGCGCAGGCGCCCGGCGGACGCATCCTCACCACGCAGCTGTACTTCCCGAACGAGCCGCGCAACAACACCGACGCGCTGTTCGACCCGAGGCTGCTGATGAACGTCCGCAACGTCGGCAACGGACGCCAGGGCTCCTTCGACTTCGTCCTGGACGTCGCCCAGACGCCGGGGCCGACCGATCCGCCCACCGACCCACCCACCGAGCCGGGGACCAGCTGGGCCGCCGGCACCTCCTACCGCGCGGGCGACCGCGTGACCTACGGCGGGGTCGCCTACCGCTGTCTGCAGGCGCACCAGGCCGTCTCGGGCTGGGAGCCGCCCAACGTCCCCGCGTTGTGGGAACGCGGGTAGACGGGAGAGACAGCGAGCGCACCACCGCCCGCGCCCCGTTCACGCCGTCCGGCGCGTGGACGGGGCGCTTCCCGTGTGCTCCCGAGCGCACCGGGCGGACGCCTGTTCACTTCGCGTCGGCGTACCGCTCCACCACCGCCGTCGTGAAGGGGAACCGCACCGGTGTCCGCCCGAAGGCGGTCCGCCCGGCCAGCTCCCCCGCCGCGCGGATCGCCTCGACGACGGCGGGGCTCTCCTCGGCCGGGCAGTGCACGATCACCTCGTCGTGCTGGAAGAACACCAACCGGGCCCGCAGCCCCTGCTCGTGGAGCGACCGGCGCAGGGCGGCCAGGAGCAGCAGCGCCCAGTCGGCCGCACTGCCCTGCACCACGAAGTTACGGGTGAAGCGCCCCCGCGCCCGTGCCGTACCGCCCGCCGGCCCGGCCCCGCGGCCCCCGGCGTCCCCGGAGCCCCCGGGCTCCTCCTGGGGGATGCCCGCCTCCTCGTCCTGGCCCGGCGAGACGACCGGCGGGCTGGTGCGGCCCAGCCAGGTCCGCACGGTGCGCCCCTCCTCGCCCGCCCGCGCCGCGTCGTCCACGTACGCGACGGCCAGCGGGAAGCGGCGGCGCAGCGCGGCCAGGTTCTTCAGCCCGTCCCCGGAGGTCTGGCCGTAGACCGCCCCGAGCAGCGCGAGCTTGGCCTGCTGCCGGTCGCCGGAGAACGCCCGGTCGGAGAGGGCCTTGTAGAGGTCGCCGTCATGACCGGCCACCTCCATCAGCCCCGGGTCGCGGGAGATCGCCGCCAGCACCCGGGGCTCCATCTGGTCGGCGTCGGCGACGACGAGCCGCCACCCCTCGTCCGCGACGACGGCCTGCCGGATCACCTTGGGGATCTGGAGGGCCCCGCCGCCGTTGGTCGTCCAGCGGCCGCTGACCGTGCCGCCCGGCTGGTACTCCGGGCGGAACCGGCCGTCGCGCACCCAGTCCTGGAGCCAGGACCAGCCGTGCGCGGTCCAGATCCGGTACAGCTTCTTGTACGCGATCAGCGGCTCGACCGCCGGATGGTCCAGCTCCGCCAGCTCCCACCGGCGGGTCGACTTCACCGCCACCCCGGCCTGCGCGAACGCCTTCACCACGTCGGCGGGCAGGTCGGGGCGGACCCTCCTGCCGAAGGCCGCCGAGACCTCGTCCGCCAGCTCCGCCAGCCTGCGGGGCTCGCCGCCGCCCGCGTACCGCTCGCCCAGCAGCCCGTCCAGCACCTCCCGGTGCACGTCGGCGCGCCACGGCAGCCCGGCGCGGTGCATCTCGGCGGCCACCAGCATGCCCGCCGACTCCGACGCGGTCAGCAGCCGCATCCGGTCCGGGTGCTCCGCCGCGTCGTGCCGGCGCACCTGGTCCGCGTAGACCCGCAGAAGCCCGTCGAACGGCACCCCGGCCCCCGGCGGAGGCTCGAAGAGGGAGGACTGCGCGCCCGGTTCGGCGGACCGCGCGGGCGGGTCCGGCGGTACCGGCGCGTCGTCCAGCCGAGCCAGCGCGGCGGCGGCGGACCGGGGCTCGCCGAGCCGCCCGGCGTGCCCGAGCAGCAGCAGCTCGGCGCACTCGACGTCGTAGCACCGCTCGACCCGGACCCCGGCGGCCAGCAGCCGGGGGTAGATCTCGGCGGTCGAGCGCCACACCCACCGCACCACCTCGGGGCGGGAGCGCACCGCCTCGACCAGGTCGGGCTCGGCGACGACGGGGCCGGCGGGCGTGCCGTCCCGCGCCAGCGGCGCGAGCAGCGCCCCGCCCCCGTCGACGGCCGCCACCGCCCACCGTTCGGTCATGGGTGCGAGTCTGGCACCCCCCACTGACAACGCCCCGCGCCCGACACCCCGCGCCCGACACCCCGCGCCCGACACCCCGCGCCCACCGCCCCGCGCCCGACGCTCCCGCGATCCGGTGGTGCGGCCCGACGGCGGGTCCGGCCGCCGCCTACCCTTGGCCGGATGGAATCCGTGACCGACCGGGCCTGCGCGGCGGCCCTCTACACGGAGGGCGACGCCGCCCTCGACACCGGAGCGTCCCTGCTGGCCGCCGCCCCCGACGCCGACGCGGAGGCGCACCGGCGCGGCGAGGAGTTCGTCCGCCGGGCGTGGGAGCGCGGCTGGCACCCCGCCGATCTGGTCCGGTACGTCCGCCGCGAGCTGGACGAGCGGCGGGCCGCCCTGGCCGCGACCCTGATCGCCGCCGAGACCGCCCGGTACGCGGAGCTGCCGCCCCGCTGGCGCCGGCAGCTCGCCGAGCTCCCGGCGCCCGTACCGCGCAACCGGCCCGACCGGTTCGGTTACGCCGCCGACCTGCTGGAGCTGTACCGGGTGCTGCTGAGGCTGCCCGCCGTCGAGCCCGTGGGCCCCCTCCCCGGCGCCGCCGCCGACCACCTGCACCGGCCGCCCGCCGCCGACGAGCCCCGCATGCTCACCCGCATCCGGGCCCTGCTGGCGAAGGCGGAGGCGACCGGCTTCCCGGAGGAGGCCGAGGCGCTGACCACCAAGGCGCAGGAGCTGATGGCCCGCCACACCATCGACGAGGCCCTGCTCGCCGCCCGGACGCAGAGCCGTGAGACGCCGGGCGCCTGCCGGATCGGGGTGGAGCCCCCGTACGAGAGCGCCAAGGCGGTCCTGCTCGACGCCGTCGCCTCCGCCAACCGCTGCCGGGCCGTGTGGAACGACGACCTCGGCTTCTCCACGGTCGTCGGCTTCGAACCGGACCTGGAGGCCGTCGAGCTGCTGTTCACCTCCCTCCTGGTCCAGGGGACGACCGCGATGACCCGGGCGGAGGCCGGCCAGCGCGCCGCGGGCCGCAAACGGACCAAGACCTTCCGGCAGGCGTTCTGGATGGGGTACGCGCAACGGCTCGGCGGACGGCTGGCCGCCGACGCCGAACGGATCACGGCACAGGCGGACACCGGCGCGGACGGGAGCGGCGGGGACGGCGGCGGGCTGCTCCCCGTCCTCGCCGCGCGGGACGTCGCGGTCTCCGACACCGCCGAGCGGATGTTCCCGAGGACCACGACCACCCGGCTGCGCGGGGTCTCGGACCTGGACGGCTGGACCCATGGCACCGAGGCCGCCGACCGGGCCCGCACGGGCGGCTCCGGCGGCGGCCCATCCGGCGGACGGGACGGCGAGATCATGGCGTAAGGCCGACTTGTCGCATTTTGCGGTTAGGCTCGGCCCATGAGCTGGCTCCGGGCGCTGAAGGAGACCGCCCGCTCGGGGCTGGAGATCGAGCGGCAGAGGCTGGAACCCCTCATCGCCTTGCGCGGTGCGGCCGGTCTGGCCCTCGTCGTCGGCACCACCCTCCTGCTGTTCGGTCCGGAGATCGCGGCCAGCTCCGCGTTCGGCGCGTTCCAGGCCGCCATCGCCACCTTCCAGCGCAGCTGGCGGCCGCGCCCCGTCCTCGCCCTGGTCTCCGGTGCGAGCCTCGCCGTCTCGACGTTCGTCGGCTACGTCAGCGGGGCGCACATCGTGCTCTTCCTCTGCCTGCTCGGCGTCTGGACCTTCCTCGCCGGCCTCGCCTGGGCGGCGGGCCCCACGGGCGGCATCATCGCCGCGTCCAACGTGGCGATCATGCTGGTGACGATCACCCTGCCCACCTCGGTCGTGGACGCGGCGGCCCACGCGGGGATGATCGCGGTCGGCGGGGTGGTGCAGGCGGCGCTCATCGTCCTCTTCCCGATCCGCAGGTGGGGTGCGCAGCGCGACGCGCTCGCCGACGCCCTGGCCGCCGAGGCCGACTACGCCCGCAGGCTGCGCCACGACCCGGTCGCCCCCTTCGACCCGCTGCCCCTGATGACGGCCCGCAGCGCCGCCGCCGTCACCCCGCGCCAGGCCCGCCGCCGCCCCGCCGAACTGCACGGGGCCCGGGGCGTCGCCGAACGGCTGCGCCCGGTGCTCGCCTCGCTCGCGGACCCGGCGATGGGGGTGCCCGGCGACGGCCTGGAGCGGCTGTGGGTGAACGAGCTGCTGGGCGCGGCCGGATCGGTCCTGGACGCCGCCGCCCGGGCCGTCCGGACCGGCGAACCGGTCCACCTCTCCGCCACCGACCTGGGCGTGCTGAAGACCCCGGACAACGACGTGATCCTCGTCGGACCCGCCCGCCGCGCCGCCGACCGGCTCGCCGCCCTGCTCGACGACGTCCTGGAGATCGCGGAGGGCACCGGCACCGACAGCGGCATCCCCACCGACCTGGCCCCCGACACCCGGCAGCGCCCCACCCTGCTGAAGCTGGTGCCGGTGGTACTGGTCTCCATGCGCCGCGAGCTGCACCACGGCTCGCCGATCCTGCGGCACGCGATCCGGATCGCGGTGGTCGCCGTCTCCGGGTACTTCGTCGGCGGGGCCGTCCCCCTCGGCCACGGATACTGGGCCCCGATGACCGCCGTGATGGTGATGCGGCCCGAGTTCTCGCAGACGTACTCCCGTGCCGCCGGACGGTTCGGCGGCACCCTGATCGGGGTCGGGCTCGCCACCGCGATCGTGCAGACGGCGCATCCCGGCGCCCGGCTCTCCGCACTCCTCGCCGTCGTCTGCGCCGGGCTGATGTACCTGCTGATGCGCACCGGCTACGCGGTCGGCCAGGTCTGCGTCTCCGCCTACGTCGTCTTCCTGCTCGGCATGGCCGGGGGCGACTGGTCCCAGACCGTCACCGAACGGATCGTGCTGACGCTGGTCGGCGGACTCCTCGCGATGGTCTCGTACGCCGTCTACCCGGCCTGGGAGACCCCGCGGCTGCGCGACCGGCTGGCCGAGTGGCTGGTGGCGGACGGGCGGTACGCGGCTGCGGTCGTCGACCGGTACGCGGACCCCGCCGCCCGGGACGCCGAGGACGTGCGGGACGCCCTGCTCGCCACCCGGGAGGCCCGCGTGGCGTGGCAGGAGGCGCTGGCGACCGCCCAGCACGAACCCGTACGCCACCGGGGCATCTCCCGGGCCGCCGCCACCGACGCCCAGCACGCGCTGGCGCAGCTCGGCCGGTCCACGATGGTCCTGGAGGCCCACCTCCCGACCCGGTCGGCCGACCCCGTCCCGGGCGCGGCCCAGTTGGCGGAGGCGCTGCGCGGGGCGACGGAGAAGGCCGCCAAGGCGGTACGGGAGCGGCGGCTGCCCGACTGGCAGCCGGTGGTGGAGGCGGTGGCCCACTGGGACATGCCCACGCCGACCGAGGACGGCACGACCCCCATGGGCGACCCGGTGGTGCGCTGGGGCGCGGCGCTGCTGCTGGAGGCGCTGGAGGAGTTCACCCGCGCCCTGGACGAGCGCGGCGGCTCCACCCGCGTCAGCAGCACCCTCGCCCCGGACTGAACGCGCGGTGAGGGCGCCGCGAGGGGACGGGCCTCACGGCGCGGGGCCCGGGATCGCGCGGGGCCCGGGGGCGGCCCTACGGCGCGGGGATCTCCGGCAGACCCGACACGTCGGGGAGCGAGGGCATACCGCTCGGCAGCTTGCCCGCCTCGGCCTTGGTGAGGGCGTCCTTCGCGCCCCCGTCCCACGAGACGACCAGCTTCTCGGCGTCCACCGACTCGATCGCGCCCATCGTGCGGTCGGTCCCGCCGCCCGTGCACTTCAGCGCGAGCATCGGCTCGCCGTCCATCTCCTTCACGTCGCCCTGGCACACGGACCGGTCGGCGACGAGGGCGACCTTGCCGGAGGCGATGGAGACGGTGACGTTCTTGCCCTCCGTCAGCCCCACCCAGGTGCCCTCCAGTGCGGCGGCGTCCACGGCCCCGCCCGAGTCCCCCTGGCCGTCCCCGGCGCCCGGGGCCGCGCTCGCCGAGGCACCCGCCCCGGAGCCCTTCGCCCGGTCGCCGTCGCCGTCACTGCCGCATGCGGTCAGCGCGCACGAGGCGGCCAGAGCGGTGATCACGATGGCGCCCGTGCGTAGAGACCTGGTCACGTGGAGTTCCCCCTCGGTGTTTTCCGAACGAAAGACCGCGCCACGTTACCAAGGCTCGTACCGGTCAACTCCGGTGAACGGGAGCGAAATAGGCGTGCCGTTCGTCTCTCTTCCCGGAGGGCGGCGACGTGACGGAAAGTATGTAATCGAAACAACACCGGTGGTGCACGTGCATCTGCTCATGCATTGGCATATGAACAGAGCTATGATCCGAGCTAGTTGACACCTGCACCTTGAATCTCGGGGAGCGTCCTGTGCACGACGTGTACAACGGCATGGCGGCCACAGAGCTTCGCGGAGTCGTCTGGCAGAAGAGCAGGCACAGCAACTCCCAGGGTTCGTGCGTGGAGTTCGCACGGCTGCCCGGCGGGGATGTGGCGATGCGGAACTCCCGTCACCCCGACGGGCCCGCCCTCGTCTACACCCCGGCGGAGATCGAAGCGCTGCTGCTGGGCGTCAAGGACGGTGAGTTCGACCACCTCGCCGCCGGCGCCTGACGCCCGGCCCGGCCCGCGAGGGGCCGGGCCGGGGATTCACGGCGCCGGTTCCGTGTTTTCCGGAAGCCGGAAAAGAGCCCAGACCACTTTGCCGTACAGCGGCCCCGAAGGCAGTTCCCCGAACGGCACGGGGGACCGGTACCAGCCCCAGCTGTCGCTGACGCATTCCACCAGGAACAGCCCGCGGCCCGATTCGGCCGAATCCGCGGCCTCGCCCGCCACCGGGCTCACCTGGCTGGGGTCGCGCACCGCGCACACCAGCCGCGAGGCCCACCGCATCAGGTGCAGCCGCACCGGCGGGTCCGTGAACTCCTGGGACGATTCGCCGGGCAGCGCGTGGCGCAGGGCGTTGGTGACGAGTTCGGAGACCACCAGGGCGACGTCGTCGAAACGGTCCCCCAGCTCCCACCGCTCCAGGGTCGACCGGGTGAACTTCCGTGCGCCGCCGACCGCTTCGTAACGCGCGGGCAGAGCGCAGGACGCCGATCCGGCAACCCCCGAGGGGTCGGTGGGGGGAAGCCCCTGCCGTAACGGCTCGAGCATCGTCGATCCATTCGTCCCCATACGAGGCACTCCCGGGATTCGCGGCTGTAGCGGCACTGCCTGTAGCGGTACTGCGGGGGGTACAGCGGCACAACACGAGCACGCAGGTGCGCGATCGCCATCGTTCCCAATGCGCAGGGCAGATGCAAGGGCAGATGCACGTGCACGCGCCGGACCTGCCCGGTAGCGTGGTGATTGCGGGGCATTTCTTCCCGGGGCCAGTTTTGGAGCTTTCCGGACGTCTTCCCATTTCCGTAACCGAATGAGTACGGGGTGAAGCGTTTTGGTGGCAGAATCCGGCACTCGGGGTTCCGGGGGGCTCCGGGTGCCAGGGGAGAGCGAAGGGGAGGGCCGGACCGGTGTCGGCAGGCGAGTCGAGTGGATCGGTGGTGCGGCGCATCCTTCTGGGCTCTCAGCTCAGGAGGCTGCGGGAATCGCGCGGTATCACCCGTGAGGCGGCCGGCTACTCGATCCGGGCCTCCGAATCGAAGATCAGCCGCATGGAGTTGGGACGGGTGAGCTTCAAGGCCAGAGACGTCGAAGACCTGCTCACGCTCTACGGAGTCGCGGACGAGGCGGAGCGGGACTCCCTTCTCGGCCTGGCCCGTGAGGCCAACGTGGCGGGCTGGTGGCACAGTTATGGAGACGTGCTGCCCGGCTGGTTCCAGACGTACATCGGCCTGGAGGGCGCGGCCTCCCTCATCCGCATCTTCGAAGTCCAGTTCGTGCACGGCCTGTTGCAGACGGAGGCATACGCCCACGCCGTCGTCTCGCGCGGAATGCGCGGCGCCTCCGCCGCCGAGATCGACCGCCGGGTGGCGCTGCGCCTGGAGCGCCAGAAAGCCCTCGTCTCCGAGCGCGCCCCCGTGTTCCACGCCGTGCTCGACGAGGCCGCCCTGCGCCGCCCGTACGGTGAACGCGAAGTGATGCGCGCCCAGTTGAGGCACCTCATCGATATGTCGGAACGGCCCAACATCACCCTCCAGGTCATGCCCTTCAGCCATGGCGGACATGCCGGGGAGAGCGGTTCGTTCACGATGCTGCGTTTCCCGGAATCCGATCTGTCGGACATCGTCTATCTGGAGCAGCTGACAAGTGCGCTCTATCTGGACAAGGCCGAGGAAGTCGCGCAGTACGAAAAGGCGATGGCCGCTCTCACCGAGGACAGTCCGGGCCCGGACGAGAGCCGGGATCTTCTGCGCGGACTGCTCCAACTGATGTGAAAAATCACTACGATGACGTCACATCAGGAGTCTGCGAACGCCTGCAGTAAGGGATTGCATGTCCTTCTTCCGTGAACTGGCCCACCAGTACATCGACGGCGAGTGGCTGACCGGCAGCGGCTCGTGGGACATCATCGATGTCAATCCCTACAACGGTGAGAAACTCGCCGCCGTCACCGTGGCCACCGCGCTGGAGGTCGACCGCGCCTACCGGGCCGCCGAACGCGCGCAGCGGGAGTGGGCCGCGGTCAACCCCTACGAGCGGCGCGCCGTCCTCGAACGGGCCCTGCGCACCACCCTCGACCGGGCGGACGAGATCGCCGAGGCGATCACCGACGAACTGGGCGGCACCCGGCCCCGGGCCCGGTACGAGATCCGCGGGGCCGCCGAGTTCCTGCGCGAGGCGATCCGCCAGGCGCTGCGGCCCACCGGGCGGCTGCTGCCCGCCGTGGGGGACGGCCGGGAGAACCGGCTCTACCGGCTGCCCGTCGGCGTCGTCGGCATCATCAGCGCCTTCAACTTCCCCTTCCTGGTGGGGATGAAGTCCGTCGCCCCCGCGCTCGCCCTCGGCAACGCGGTCGTCCTGAAACCCCACCGGAACGCACCGGTCGTCGGCGGCGGGCTGATAGCGAGGATCTTCGAGGAGGCGGGGCTGCCGGCCGGGCTGCTCAACGTGGTGATCACCGACAGCGCCGAGATCGGCGACGCGTTCGTCGAGCACCCCGTGCCCAAGGTGATCTCGTTCACCGGCTCCGACCGGGTCGGCCGGCACGTCGCCGCCGCGGCGGCCGCCGGCTTCAAGCGGACCATCCTCGAACTGAGCGGGAACAGCGCCCTGGTGGTGCTGGAGGACGCCGACGTCGCGTACGCGGCCCGGGCCGCCGTCTTCAGCCGCTTCCTGTACCAGGGGCAGGTCAGCATGGCGGCCAACCGGATCCTGGTGGACCGGTCGGTGGCGGCGGAGTTCACCGAGCTGTTCACCGCCGAGGTGGCCGCCCTCAAGGCCGGCGACCCGCGGGATCCGGAGACCCGGATCGGGCCGGTCGTCAACGCCTTCCACGCCGACGCGCTGGACGCCCTGGTGGACCGGGCGGTCGCGGACGGCGCGACCGCTCTCGTACGGGGCCGGACCGTGGGCAACGTGGTCGCCCCGACCGTCCTCACCGACCTCGCGGAGGACTCCCCGCTGCTGACGCAGGAGATCCTCGGCCCGGTGGCCCTGCTGATGACGTTCGAGGGCGAGGAGGAGGCCGTACGGATCGTCAACGAGGGCCCCTACGGGCTCAGCGGCGCGGTGCACACCCGGGACGCGGAGCGCGGGGTGAGGTTCGCGCAGCGGATCGTCAGCGGGATGTTCCACGTCAACGACTCCACCGTGCAGGACGACCCGCTGGTGGCGTTCGGCGGGGAGAAGACGTCCGGGGTGGGGCGGCTGAACGGCGAGGCCGTGGTCGAGGCGTTCACCACGCAGCGGTGGATGTCGATCCAGCACGGCCGCTCGATCTTCCCGTTCTGACCCGGTCGCCCCGCTTCCCGTACGCGCCACCCGCCGCGGGGGCCTGGGCCCGACCGGTCCGTACGCACTCCCGAGGGCACACCGGGAGCCCGTGCGCAAGCAGACGGGGCTACCCTAGTCAAAATTGAGTAGGAAGATGGGTGCCCATGTCCGCGATCCGGCTGCTGGTCCTCGGCGCCGTCCGTATGCACGGCCGCGCGCACGGCTACCAGGTCCGCAACGACCTGGAGTACTGGGGCGCCCACGAGTGGTCCAACGCCAAGCCCGGGTCGATCTACCACGCCCTGAAGCAGATGGCGAAGCAGGGGCTGCTCCTCGCGCACGAGACGGCCCCTTCCACGGTGGGCGGCCCGCCGCGCACCGAGTACGAGGTCACGGACGAGGGGCTGGAGGAGTACCGCGGCCTGCTGCGGGACGCCCTGCGCACCTACGACCAGAACATGGACGTCCTGTCGGCGGCGGTCGGGTTCATCGTGGACCTCCCCCGCGAGGAGGCGGTCGCGCTGCTCAAGGAGCGCGTCGAGGCCATGAAGGGGTGGCGGAACGCGGTCACCGAGTACTACACGCCGGAAGAGGGCCCCGAATCCCTGGGCCACATCGGCGAGATCATGAACCTGTGGGTGCACTCGGCCGACGCGGGCGCGGAGTGGACCCGGGGGCTGATCGCCCGCATCGAGGGCGGGGCGTACACCTTCGCCGGGGAGGGCGACCCGTTCGTCGGGGTGCTCGCCGACGGTCAGGAGAACCCTTACGCGACCGGGGTCCGGGACCCCGGGGACGACGACTGATCAAGTTTGACTAATAGGGCCCCGGTGGTTATCTTCGAGCTGCTAGTCAAGTTTGACTATGAGGGTGGCGAAGGCCGCGGAAGGTGGGGGATCGTGACCGAGGCGATCGTCATGGACGGCGTGCGCAAGCGGTACGGGGAGAAGCGCGCCCTGGACGGACTGGACCTGGCCGTCGGCGCCGGCACCGTCCACGGGGTGCTGGGCCCCAACGGGGCGGGGAAGACCACCGCCGTACGGATCATGTCGACCCTGCTGCGCCACGACGCGGGCCGGGTGACCGTGGCCGGTCTCGACGTCCGCGAGCGGGCGGGGGAGGTGCGGCGCAGGATCGGGCTGCTCGGGCAGCACGCGGCGCTCGACGAGAAGCTGGGCGGGCGGCAGAACCTGGAGATGTTCGGACGCCTGTTCCACCTGGGCGCACGCCGGGCGGGCAGCCGGGCGGACGAGCTGCTGGAGCGGTTCGGCCTCGCCGACACCGGGAGCAAGGCGGTCCAGCGGTACAGCGGCGGCATGCGCAGGCGGCTCGACCTGGCAGCGTCGCTGATCACCGACCCGGAGGTGCTGTTCCTGGACGAGCCCACGACCGGCCTCGACCCGCGGGGCCGGACCGAGGTGTGGGAGGCGGTGCGGTCCCTGGTCGGCGGCGGCACCACGGTGCTGTTGACCACGCAGTACCTGGAGGAGGCGGACCAGTTGGCCGACCGGATCTCCGTGATCGACGACGGCCGGGCGGTCGCCGAGGGCACCCCCGACCAGCTGAAGGCCCACGTCGGCGGCGACCGGATCGACGTCGTCCTGCGCGACGCGGCCCGGCTGGCGGAGGCCGCCGCGCTGCTCGGCGGCGACGGCCTGGTGCTCGACCCCGACCGGCGCCTGATCAGTGCGCCCGCCCCGGACCGGATGGCGGCCCTGACCCGGACGGTACGGGTGCTGGAGGAGGGGGGCGTCGAGGCGGAGGACATCGCGGTACGCCGCCCGACCCTGGACGAGGTGTTCCTGGCCCTGACCGGGCGGCCCGGCGAGGAACACGGTGCGGACCGGAGCGCCCGAGACCGTACGGACCGGGCGGAGGCGGCGGCATGAGCGCGACGACGACGGCGGCCCCCGGGGCGGGCGGCGCCTCCTCGCGGATCGGCTGGGCGCTGGCCGACTCCTGGACGATGACCCGCCGGGAACTGGCGCACTGGGCCCGGCAGCCCGTCGCGGTCCTGGTCAACCTGGTCTTCCCGGTGATGCTGCTCCTGATGTTCACCTATCTGGTCGGCGGCGGCCGGGGCGTGGACGGCGACCCCACCGAGTACCTGGTCCCCGGGATGCTCGCCCTGACGATGGCCTTCGGCCTGGAGAGCACGATGCTCGCGGTCACCCAGGACCTCGGCAAGGGGGTCATCGACCGCTTCCGCTCGATGCCGATGGTCCCGGGGGCGGTGCTGGTCGGCCGCAGCGCGGCGGACATGCTCCAGTCGGTCGCCGCGCTCGCGGTGATGACCGGCGTCGGGTACGCGGTCGGCTGGCGCTGGCACCACGGCCCGGACGCCGCCCTGGCCGCGATGGGGCTGCTGCTCCTGCTGCGGTTCGCGATGCTCTGGGTCGGCATCCACCTCGCCATGGTGGCGGGGCGGCCGGAGATGGTCTCGGCGGTCCAGATCCTGGTCTGGCCGGTCGGCTTCCTCTCCAACGTCTTCGCCGCCCCCGAGTCGATGCCGGCCTGGCTGGGCGCGGCCGTCGAGTGGAACCCGATGTCCGCGACGGCCACCGCCGTACGGGAGCTGTTCGGCAACCCCGGCGGCGCGACCGGCTCCTGGGCCGCCGAGCACGCCGGGCTCCTGGCCGTCCTCTGGCCGCTGGCGATCGTCGCGGTGTTCTTCCCCCTGGCGGTGAGGAGGTTCGCCCGGCTCGGCCGTTAGCCGGGCCCGGCCGCCCGCCCGCCCGTCAGACGGTCCGGCCCTGGCCGTGGACCGAGGAGTCGCGGATCTTCACGAACTCCCCGGTCGCCACGCCGGGCGCCGGACTCGCCGGCTCCAGGCCGGGGAGGCGCTTCGTGAGCCGCTTCGCCATGGCTCGGTAGGTCGCGAAGGCGGGTCCGCCGAAGATCACGGCTTTGACGGGGGGAAGGGCCTTCGAGACGGACTTCAGTGGTGGAACGCCGTCGAGGCCGACCGGTCCCGGCTCAGCGGGTGGCTCTGGGCGCGCAGTTCGGGCAGCAGCAGCCTCAGGTCCTCGATCAGCAGCCCGGCCAGGTCCGAGGAGAACCCGTTGCGGCACACCACCCGCAGCACCGAGAGGTCCTGCCGGTCGGCCGGGAACGTGTAAGCGGGCACCAGCCAGCCCCGCTCGCGCAGCCGCCGCGACACGTCGAAGACGTCGTACGCGTGGACGTCGTCCTTGGTCGTGAAGGCGAACACCGGCAACTGGTCGCCCCGGGTGAGGAGCCGGAAGTCGCCCAGCTCCTCCACCGCCCGCGCCAGCCCGCGGGCCACGTCCCGGGACGCCTGCTGGACCGCCCGGTAGCCCTCGTGCCCGAGGCGCAGGAACGTGTAGTACTGCGCGACCACCTGCGCCCCGGGCCGCGAGAAGTTCAGGGCGAACGTGGGCATCTCGCCGCCCAGGTAGTCGACCCGGAAGACCAGCTCCTCGGGCAGCGCCTCCGCCGTCCGCCACAGCACCCAGCCGACGCCCGGGTAGACGAGCCCGTACTTGTGTCCCGACGTGTTGATCGACGCCACCCTCGGCAGCCGGAAGTCCCACTCCAGCTCCGGGTCGAGGAAGGGCGCCACCATCGCGCCGGAGGCCCCGTCCACGTGGACCGGGACGTCGAGGCCGGTGCGCTCCTGGAGGGCGTCCAGGGCCGCGCACAGCTCCGCGATCGGCTCGTAGGAGCCGTCGAAGGTGGAGCCGAGGATGCCGACCACCCCGATGGTGTTCTCGTCGCACAGCTCGACGGCGGCCTTCGGGTCGAGGTGGAAGCGGTCGCCGTCCATCGGGACCTGCCGGGCCTCCACCTCCCAGAAGGCGCAGAACTTCTCCCAGCAGACCTGCACGTTGACGCCCATCACCAGATTGGGCTTCGCCGTCGCCGGGTAGCGGTCCGCGTTCCGCCGGGCCCAACGCCGTTTCAGGGCCAGCCCCGCGAGCATGCACGCCTCGCTGGACCCGGTGGTCGAGCACCCCACGGCCGTCGCCGGGTCGGGGGCGTTCCACAGGTCGGCGAGCATCGCCACGCAGCGCCGCTCCAGCTCGGCGGTGCGCGGGTACTCGTCCTTGTCGATCATGTTCTTGTCCCGGCACTCGCTCATCAGGACGTCGGCCTGGGGCTCCATCCAGGTGGTGACGAACGTGGCCAGGTTGAGCCGGGAGTTGCCGTCGAGCATCAGCTCGTCGTGGACCAGCCGGTACGCGGTCGGCGGCGGCAGCGGCCTGTCGGGCAGCCGGTGGCGGGGCGGCGCCGTGGTCATCGCCGCCGTCGGGTCCGCCTCGCCGTAGAACGGGTTCAGGGCGAGCCTGCGCCGTTCGTCGGAGGGCTCGTCCCCGTCCGGGTGGGCACCGCGGTGGAGCGGCATGGTGGAGGCCCTTCTCTGCGCCGGCGCGCACTCGGCGCTCGCCGGTGCGCGGGGTCGGTGGGTGGGGCCGGTACGGCGGCCGGGCGGGATCAGCCCTCGGCGGCCAGGTCGGCCTTGAGCGCCCGGGTGACCTTCACGACCCGCTCGGCCTGCACGCGGGCGGCGGTGAGCGTCTGCTCGCCGACCGGGATGTCGCCCTGCCCGGACACGTGCGACGTGCCGTACGGGTTGCCGTCGACGAACTTCGACGGATCGGTGTACCCCGGCGCGACGAGGATGCCGCCGAAGTGGTGGACCGTGTTGTAGAGCGCGAGCAGCGTGGACTCCTGGCCGCCGTGGGCGGTGGAGCTGGAGGTGAACCCGCTGTAGACCTTGTCGGCGAGCTGCCCGGACTGCCACAGCCCGCCGAGCGTGTCGATGAACTGCTTGAGCTGGGCGGCGATGTTCCCGTACCGGGTCGGTGAACCGAAGATCACCGCGTCCGCCCAGACCATGTCGTCCGGCGACACCTCGGGGATCTCCGCGGTCGCGCGGGCGTTCTCGGCCCACGCGGGGTTGGAGTCGATCGCCGCCTGCGGGGCCAGCTCCGCCGCCCGGCGCAGCCGCACCTGGGCTCCGGCCCGCTCCGCGTCCTCGGCGATGGCCTGCGCGATCCGCGCGATGGTGCCGGTGGAGGAGTAGTAGACGACGGCGACGGTGACGGGCGTGGACATACGGGGACCTCCGGCGAAGCGGCAGCTGGTAGCGGTAGCGAACGGTGTCAGCGGATGACGCGGAAGCGTATCGGTGCGCAACGGTACAGAAGGCGCGATTCAGACAGTACGGATATTCGGTGTGTTCGGCACGGCGAGCGGGCCCTTTCCGGGGCCGTGCGCGGCGGGAGGCGGGCGTCTTCTCCCCCGCCGCGTACGGCGGGGGCGCGGTGCGGCGCCGTGTCCGTGCCCGGCTCGGGGCCTTCCCTCCGGCCGCGTACGCCCCCGGCCTCACCGCGGCGGCCGCGCCCGTCCGCCCCGGCTCGCCCCTCGCCGACCGCCGCCGGACCCCTCCGCGCCCCTGTCCGCGGCACCTCCCGCGATCGGCTTCCGGCCGCTTCGTAGGATGCGCATTCCCGCTGTACGCCACTGGAACCACCGGCACGCATCGGGCGTTGATAGCTTGGGGCGGCCACAGTGCCGCCATCGCACCCCTCATTCTGGAGCCCGGACCCTTGAATACGCTTGCGCTCGGACCGAGCTGGCTGGACCCGGACTATCTGCTCAACACGTTCGGGCTCCCCGGCCTGCTCCTCATCGTCTTCGCCGAGTCCGGACTCCTCATCGGGTTCTTCCTGCCCGGCGACTCGCTGCTGTTCACCACGGGACTCCTGGTGACCACGGGCCAGCTGAAGTACCCGCTCTGGCTGGTCTGCACCCTGATCGCCGTGGCCGCGATCGTCGGCGACCAGGTGGGCTACCTCTTCGGCCGCAAGGTCGGCCCGGCCCTCTTCAAGCGCCCCGACTCCCGCCTCTTCAAGCAGGAGAACGTGGAGAAGGCCCACGAGTTCTTCGAGAAGCACGGCCCGAAGTCCCTGGTCCTGGCCCGGTTCGTGCCCATCGTGCGCACCTTCACCCCGATCATCGCGGGCGTCAGCCGGATGAACTACCGCTCCTTCATCACGTACAACGTCGTCGGCGCGATCCTCTGGGGCGTCGGCGTCACCGTCCTCGGCGCCCTGCTCGGCAAGATCGACTTCGTGCACGAGCACATCGAGATGATCCTCATCCTGATCGTGCTCATCTCCGTGGTGCCGATCGTGATCGAGGTCCTGCGCGCCCGCAGCCAGGGCAAGAAGGCCGCAGCCCTGGAGGGCGACGGCCCCGGCCGGCCCCCGGCGGGCGGCAACGGCCCCTCCTCCGGCCAGCGCGGCCGGCACGCCAAGCGCTGACCCCGCCCCCGTACGCGAACGTGCGAGCGCCCCGCCCCGGGATATTCCGGGGCGGGGCGCTCTCGTGTCTGCGGCGGGCGGCCCTTTCGCACGGCGCGCGAACCCGGGCCAAGCGCGCGAACCCGGCCCCAGCGGGCGGGCCCCGGTCCGGACACGCGGCTCCGGTCCGGACACGCGGCCCCGGAACGCGCCCGGGGCCCGCCGGGCGGGCGGCGGCTCAGAACCCCCTGGTCCGCTTCGCCGCCCGGCGGCTCGCCCCGCCCACCGCCCCAGGCAGCCCCATGAACAGCCGCGAGATCTCGCTCCCCAGGTTCACCCCGATCGCGATCGCCAGCGCCGTCGCGACGGCCGTCGACAGCGAGGCGAGCCCGGCGTCCAACTCGTTCTGCGCCACGCCCAGCAGACCGAAGTACGTCGCCGAACCGGGCAGCAGCGGGCCGATCGCCGCCGTGATGTACGGCAGCGAGGAGGTGAACCGGTAGCGCGAGAACAGCTGGCCGAACAGCCCCACCAGCCCGGCCGCCACCGCCGTCGCCGCGACCGGCGAGATGCCCCCGGTCCGCGCCAGCGCCCCGAAGATGATCCAGGCCACGCCGCCGTTCAGGGTGACCGCCAGCACCGTCGACCGCTCCTGCTGGAGCAGCACGGCGAAGGCCAGGCTCAGCGCCATCGACGCCAGGATCTGCACCACCGGCTCGTTGTACGGCGTGAACCGGGCCTCCGGATTGAGCTCCGCCCCCAGCTGGAGCCCCAGGTACAGCACGATCAGCACGCCCGCGACGATGCCGATGAAGAAGTACATGACCTCCAGGAGGCGGGCCGCGGCGGTGATGTAGTAGCCGGTCAGCCCGTCCTGCACCCCCGCCACCAGCGCCCGCCCCGGCAGCAGCGCGAACAGCCCACCGGTGATCACCGCGGAGGGCCGGATGTCCGTCGAGTGGGTCAGCGTCAGCGCCACCCCCATCGCGGCCGGCGGCATCGCGGCCACCGTGAACTGGTAGAACTCCGGCAGCCCGCGCCCCGCGCACAGCCACGCCAGCCGGTCGCCGAGCATCGCGCCCGCCGCCGCCACCAGGAACACCAGCACCCCGCCGCCCACCAGCACCGAGGCCGAACCGGCCAGCA
This sequence comes from Streptomyces sp. NPDC017448, assembly GCF_044330565.1. Taxonomy (NCBI): domain Bacteria; kingdom Bacillati; phylum Actinomycetota; class Actinomycetes; order Kitasatosporales; family Streptomycetaceae; genus Streptomyces; species Streptomyces sp. NPDC017448. The sequence goes on from NZ_JBIRLM010000011.1 coordinate 156,808, forward strand.
GCCCGGCCGCCGCCGTCAGCACCCAGCCGGGGTAGGGGTGGCGGTTGCGGCGGATCTCCGCGAGCCGCCGGTAGGCCTCCTCCAGCGACACCTCCGCGTCCGGGCTGGTGATGTCGTCCACCAGCCGGAACACGGCCGCCAGCCGGGTGTAGTCGGTGCCCCGGCGGCGCACCGTACGGCTCGCCGTCACCGGGTCGTCGACCAGCGACGGCTGGTGCGAGATGGACAGCAGCGTGAACGTCACCGTCGGCTCGCTGCGGTCGAGCCCGTAGGACCGGGTCACCGCGAACATCGCCGCCTCGACGTCCTCGGCCCCCTCGCCGCCCGCCAGCAGCAGCTCCCCGATACGCAGCGTCAGGTCGAGCACGCGCGGCACCGCGGGGCCGGTCTCGTCGTCGGTGCGCTGGATCGACTCCACCGCGGGGCGCTCGGTCACCGGCATGCGCAGCATCGTGCGCATCCGGTCCTGCCAGGGCGCCTCCTTGGTCAACTTGACCATCGGAATGCCCTGCGCGGGAGTGAACGCCGGCGGCGACTGCTGGGCCTTGTACGTGCTCGGCGGGGTGAAGGCGGACGTCAGCGTGTCGGAGTTCGAGCCGCCCCCGGAACCGCCGCCGGACCCCGGCGAACCGCTCGGCTCCGGCTGCACCCCGGTCGGAAGGGCGAATTCCGACGTCGGATGGTCCTCCTCGGGCGGCGACGCCGGCTGCATCGTCCCGGCGGGCGGAGCGAAAGCGCTCCGTGCCTCGTCGGACTGGGGCTTCTGGTCCTCGGGACCGCCCGGTTCCGCCACCACTCGACCTCGTTCCTGCTCGACTGCACGTCACTGGGGGTGCCCCGCCGCACGTGTGCCCAGTATGGCCACCCGCATGGGTGCCGCACGTGCGCGGACCACCCCTCCCGCGCGCCTCCCCCGGCGCCGGCCGGGCGGACGCGCGGACAGCGGAACGGGCGGCACACCCGCGAAGGTGTACCGCCCGTTCCACGACGGCCGTCCGGCTCAGCGAGAGAACCGGAAGGAGTGCGTCAGTGCGCGCCGCCCTGCGCCTCGAGGCGCTTGTACGAAGCCTCGATCTCGGCCTCCGCCTCGGCGCGGCCGACCCAGTCGGCGCCCTCGACGGACTTGCCCGGCTCCAGGTCCTTGTAGACCTCGAAGAAGTGCTGGATCTCCAGGCGGTCGAACTCCGACACGTGGTGGATGTCGCGCAGGTGCTCCACGCGCGGGTCGGACGCCGGGACGCAGAGCAGCTTGTCGTCGCCGCCCGCCTCGTCGGTCATCCGGAACATGCCGATGGCACGGCACTTGATGAGGCAACCGGGGAAGGTCGGCTCGTCCAGGATGACGAGCGCGTCCAGCGGGTCGCCGTCCTCGCCGAGGGTGTTCTCGACGAAGCCGTAGTCGGCCGGGTAGCTGGTCGAGGTGAAGAGTCGACGGTCCAGGCGGATCCGACCGGTCTCGTGGTCCACCTCGTACTTGTTCCGCGAACCCTTCGGGATCTCGATGGTGACGTCGAACTCCACGGGTGGCTCCTCCATGATCAACACATACGACTGGTGATTAAGTGTCCCCCACGCAGAAGAGTGCTCGCGAAAGGGGCTGGTCAGCGGTGGCCGAGCAGGTGGAAGAACCGTCGGTGCGCCCCTCGGACCCGTGGGGCGGGCCGAAGATCCTGACGAGGAAGCGCAACGGGTCGTACACCTGGCAGGTGATCGCGGGCTCCGCGACGCTCGGCCTGGCCGTGGCCGCCGGCGCCGTCCTCGCCGCCGGCCCCTGGGACAACGGTCAGCGTAAGGCCGAGCGGGCCCTGGCAGTCACCGCCGACCGGACAGGTGGCGCACATCACGGCCGCACCGCCCCCGACGGCCCCCGCCCGGCCCCCAGCGCCCCCGCCGTCCTCCCCGCCCTCGGCACCGCCGACCGGGACGCCCCCCAGGACCCCGCCGGGCTCCGCGACGCCCTCGCCCCGCTGATCGGCGCACCCGGACTCGGGAACGAGCTCGCCGCGTCCGTCATCGACACCGCCACCGGCGAGCAGCTGTACGGACACGGCGCCACCACCCCGATGACCCCGGCCTCCACCGTCAAGATCGCCACCACCGTCGCGGCCCTCTCCGTCCTCGGCCCCGACCACCGCATCGCCACCACCGCCGCGCTCTCCCCCGACTCCCGCACCCTGACCCTGGTCGGCGGCGGCGACCCCACGCTCAGCGAGGCGGACCTGCGCTCGATGGCCGCCCAGGCCGCCCGGGCCCTGCGCGAGGAGGACCGGGACTCCGTCCGCCTCGCCTACGACGTCTCCCGCTACACCGGCCCCGTACTCCACCCGATCAGCCCCAACGAGAACATCGCTCCCGTCACCGCCCTGATGGTGGACGAGGGCCGCCTCGACGACACGGACCGCGGCCCCGCCGACCGCACCGACGACCCGGCCGGCGACGCCGCCCGCGCCTTCGCCCGGGCCCTGGAGAAGACGGGCGTCCAGGTCGCCGGCGCCCCCCGCGAGGCCCGCGCGGCCACCTCCGCCCGCACCGTCGCGACCCACCGCTCGGCCCCGCTCTCCGCCCTCGCCGAGCGCACCCTCACCAACAGCGACAACGACATCGCCGAAGCCCTCGCCCGGCAGACCGCCATCGCCAAGGGCGAGAAGGCGTCCTTCGCGGGCGCCGGCCGCGCCGTCACCAACGAACTCAAGAAGCTCCAGCTCCCCGTCGCCGGGGCCCGCTTCGCCGACGGCAGCGGCCTGGACCGCGCGGGCCGGGTCACCCCCGCCCTCCTGACCGCCCTCCTCGCCCGCGCCGCAGACCCCGACCGCCCGGGGCTGCGCCCCGCCCTCACCGGCCTCCCGATCGCCGGATTCAGCGGCACCCTCGGCGGCCGCTACGAGCGGGACGCGGCGGGCACCGGCCTGATCCGCGCCAAGACCGGCACCCTCCGGGGCGTCAACTCCCTCGCCGGGACCGTCGTCGACCGGAAGGGCCGGCTGCTCGCCTTCGCCTTCCTCGCCTCCGGCAGCGTCTCCGCCGCCGCGGCCGAACCCGCCCTCGACGCCCTGGCCACCGCCCTCGCCGGAACGGGCGGCTGAGGACGGGGCCGCACCCGACGAGCGCCCAAGACCCCACCACCGGACGACGGGCTCACGTACGGTTGACGCATGACGAGCATCGGTGGTGCCCAGATGGTCGACTGGAATCTCGCGGTGGCGACCGCGACCCGGCTCGTACGTCCCGGGCCCGACATCAGCCGCGAGGAGGCCCGCGCCGTCGTCGCGGAGCTCCGCCGCCACGCCAAGGCGTCCGAGGAGCACGTCCGGGAGTTCACCCGGATGGTCCCCGAAGGGGTCGAACCCGAGGACACCCCCGTCCTCGTCGTCGACCGCCCCGGCTGGATCAAGGCCAACGTGGCGGGCTTCCGCGAACTCCTGAAGCCCCTGCTCGCCAAGATGGAGGACCGCCGCCCCGGCGGACCCGGCGGCGCCGTCCTCGGCGCGGTCGGCGGCAAGGTCACCGGCGTCGAGCTGGGGCTGCTGCTCTCCTTCCTCGCCTCCCGGGTGCTCGGCCAGTACGAGACCTTCGCCCCCGCCACCCGGGCGCTGCCCGCCTCCGCCGACGGCGGCGGCCGACTCCTCCTCGTCGCCCCCAACATCGTCCACGTCGAACGCGAACTGGACGTCGACCCGCACGACTTCCGGCTCTGGGTCGCCCTCCACGAGGAGACCCACCGCACCCAGTTCACCGGCGTGCCCTGGCTCCGCGACCACCTCCAGGGCGAGATCCAGGCCTTCCTCGACGAGACCGACGTCGACCCGATGACCTTCCTGGAACGCCTCCGCGAGGCCGCCCAGTCCCTCGCCGGCGGCCGGCCCGAGGGCGAGGAGGGCGAGAGCGGGGGCCGCAGCCTCGTCGACATCGTCCAGACCCCCGCCCAGCGCGAGGTCCTCGGCCGCCTCACCGCCGTCATGTCCCTCCTCGAAGGGCACGCGGACTACGTCATGGACGGCGTCGGCCCCGGCGTCGTCGGCTCGGTCTCCGAGATCCGGGAGAAGTTCCAGCAGCGCCGCGCCCAGGGCGCCGGCCGCCTCGACCAGGCCCTGCGCAAGCTCCTCGGCCTCGACGCCAAGCTGCGCCAGTACAAGGACGGCGAGAAGTTCGTGCGATCGGTCGTCGACGAGGTCGGCATGGACGGCTTCAACCGCGTCTGGACCTCGCCCAACACCCTTCCGACCAAGGCGGAGATCTCCCGGCCCGCCGACTGGGTCGCGCGCGTGCACCGTAAGGCCGAATCCTGACCATCGGACGGCCCGAATACTCCTGAGGGACCGATATTCGACCCCTAATCACCCATCCGAGGGACCATGGAGCCACGGGAAGGCGTGCAATGCTCGATGAACAGCTTGCCTCTGTCACCATCGACGCACTCTGAGTGACGGGACTCACGCGTTCCGGCGCTCGACGCTCCTCCCGAACTCCACGAAGGGCACCGGACATGGGTCCCCATCCTGCGGTCGCGGCGATACGCCTGGCGGTCCGCCGCGTACTCCACGACGTCCTCACCGATTTCCACCGGCACGCCGGAGACGACCGGCCCGCCGCCGCGAAGCACACCGCGCACGCCGCCCGCTCCCGCCGCGCCGAGGCCGCCCCGGCGGGCGGCGCCCGCGCAGCCCTCCCCGAACGGCCCGGCGCCCCGCTCGTCCTCGTCGCCTGCTCCGGCGGCGCCGACTCCATGGCGCTCGCCTCCGCACTCGCCTTCGAGGCCCGCCGACTCGGCGTCCGGGCCGGCGGCATCACCGTCGACCACAACCTCCAGCAGGGTTCCGCACTCCGCGCCACCGAGGTCGTCACCCGGCTCGCCGCCATGGAACTCGACCCCGTCGAGGCCGTCGCCGTGCACGTCGGACGCGAGGGCGGCCCCGAGGCCGCCGCCCGCGACGCCCGCTACGCCGCGCTGGACGCCGCCGCCGAACGCCACGGCGCCGCCGCCGTCCTGCTCGGCCACACCCGCGACGACCAGGCCGAGACCGTCCTCCTCGGCCTCGCCCGCGGCTCCGGCATCCGCTCGCTCTCCGGCATGGCCGACGCCTCCGGGCCGGCCGGCCGCTACCGCCGCCCCTTCCTCCAACTCGACCGTCAGACCGTCCGCAAGGCGTGCCTGGTCCAGTCGATCCCCGTCTGGGACGACCCGCACAACATCGACCCCGCCTACACCCGCTCCCGGCTGCGCCACGAAGGGCTGCCCGCGCTGGAGAAGGCGCTCGGCAAGGGCGTCGTCGAGGCCCTCGCCCGTACCGCCCGGCTCTCCCGCGACGACGCCGACGCCCTGGACGCCTGGGCCGCCGAGGCCGAGCTGTCCGTACGCGACGAGACCGGGGGCCTGGAGTGCGCCGCCCTCTACGCCCTGCCCCCCGCCGTACGCCGCCGGGTGCTGCGCCGAGCCCTCATCGGGGCCGGGTCGCCCGCCGGCTCCCTCTTCGCCCGGCACCTGGAAGAAGTCGACCGCCTGATCACCGGCTGGCGCGGCCAGGGGGCCATCAATCTGCCCGGCCGCGTCGAGGCGATGCGGCAGGGTGGCAGACTGGTCATTCGGCAGAGCTGACGCGCGAGCGGCTGAAGTGCAGGCGAACCGCCGCCGGTCCGGGCGCACCCGGGCCGGCGGGCCAGGCCGTCGGCAGCACAGAAAGAGACGTGGGTGAACGAGAAGGACATGGGTACCGACCTTCAGTCGGTGCTCCTCACCAAGGAAGAGATCGACGCGAAGCTCGTCGAGCTGGCCGCGAAGATCGACGCGGAGTACGCGGGCAAGGACCTGCTCATCGTCGGCGTCCTCAAGGGCGCGGTGATGGTCATGGCGGACCTGGCGCGCGCCCTGTCGTCCCCCGTCACCATGGACTGGATGGCCGTCTCCTCGTACGGGGCCGGCACCCAGTCCTCCGGCGTCGTGCGGATCCTCAAGGACCTCGACACCGACATCAAGGGAAAGCACGTCCTGATCGTCGAGGACATCATCGACTCCGGCCTGACGCTGTCCTGGCTGCTGTCCAACCTGGGCTCCCGGGAGCCGGCCTCGCTGGAGGTCTGCACCCTGCTGCGCAAGCCGGATGCCGCAAAGGTCGCCATCGACGTGAAATGGATCGGTTTCGACATCCCCAACGAGTTCGTCGTCGGCTACGGGCTGGACTACGCGGAGAAGTACCGCAACCTGCCCTTCGTCGGCACGCTCGCCCCGCACGTCTACGGCGGCTGACCCCGGCCCGCCCGGCCGGGGAACCCTCGCCGCCCTCGGGCCGTTGAAGCTGCGAAAGCGGGTTTCTCCGCGGCACCCAGCGGTCGGGGGCGCCCATGCTGGGGTACCGTCCGAAGAACACTCTTTTCAAACAGCAGCATTTACCTACGGGCAGGAGGGACGGGGCGTCTTCGCTCCGTATGGATGGACGTGAAGCGATACTTCCGTGGGCCGGTCATGTGGATCGTGCTGGCCGTCCTCGCCGTGGTCGTGTTGATGCAGGTCGTCGGCTCGTCGGGCGGCTACAAGACGGTGGACACCGCCAAGGTGGTCCAGGCGATCAGCAAGGACCAGGTGGAGCAGGCCAAGCTGACCACCGGTGACGAACAAATCCTCAAGGTCGAGCTGAAGGACGGCCAGAAGCTCGAGGGCGAGTCCGGCAGCAAGTTCCAGGCGAGCTACATCGGCAACCAGGGCGTCGAGCTCGCCGACACGCTGCAGAAGAAGTTCGAGTCGGGTGACATCGAGAAGGGTTACACCGTCTCGCCGTCCAAGCAGTCCCCGTTCGTCTCGATCCTCCTCTCGCTGCTGCCCTTCGTCCTCATCGTGGTCGTCTTCCTGTTTCTGATGAACCAGATGCAGGGCGGCGGCTCCAAGGTCATGCAGTTCGGCAAGTCCAAGGCCAAGCTGATCACCAAGGACACCCCCAAGACGACCTTCGCCGACGTGGCGGGGTCCGACGAGGCGGTCGAGGAGCTCCACGAGATCAAGGAGTTCCTCCAGGAGCCGGCGAAGTTCCAGGCCGTCGGCGCCAAGATCCCCAAGGGCGTCCTGCTCTACGGGCCGCCCGGTACGGGCAAGACCCTGCTCGCCCGCGCCGTCGCCGGCGAGGCGGGCGTGCCGTTCTACTCGATCTCCGGCTCCGACTTCGTCGAGATGTTCGTCGGCGTCGGCGCCTCCCGGGTGCGCGACCTCTTCGAGCAGGCCAAGGCGAACGCCCCGGCGATCGTCTTCGTCGACGAGATCGACGCCGTCGGCCGCCACCGCGGCGCCGGCATGGGCGGCGGCCACGACGAGCGCGAGCAGACGCTCAACCAGCTGCTCGTCGAGATGGACGGGTTCGACGTGAAGGGCGGCGTCATCCTGATCGCCGCCACCAACCGGCCGGACATCCTCGACCCGGCGCTGCTGCGCCCGGGACGCTTCGACCGGCAGATCGCGGTCGACCGCCCGGACATGCAGGGCCGGCTGGAGATCCTCAAGGTGCACCAGAAGGGCAAGCCCGTCGCGGAGGACGTCGACCTCGGCGCCGTCGCCCGGCGCACGCCCGGCTTCACCGGCGCCGACCTGTCGAACGTGCTGAACGAAGCGGCGCTCCTGACGGCGCGCAGCGGCAAGAAGCTCATCGACAACGAGAGCCTCGACGAGGCGATCGACCGCGTCGTGGCGGGTCCGCAGAAGCGGACCCGGATCATGTCCGAGAAGGAGAAGAAGATCACCGCGTACCACGAGGGCGGACACGCCCTGGTCGCGGCGGCCTCCCCCCAGTCGGACCCGGTCCACAAGATCACGATCCTCTCCCGCGGCCGCGCCCTCGGTTACACGATGGTGCTCCCGGAGGAGGACAAGTACTCCACGACCCGCAACGAGATGCTCGACCAGCTGGCGTACATGCTGGGCGGGCGCGCGGCCGAGGAGCTGGTCTTCCACGACCCGACCACCGGTGCGGCGAACGACATCGAGAAGGCCACGGCGACGGCCCGCGCGATGGTCACGCAGTACGGCATGACGGAGCGCCTCGGCGCGATCAAGTTCGGCGGCGACAACTCGGAGCCCTTCCTGGGCCGCGAGATGGGCCACCAGCGCGACTACTCGGAAGAGGTCGCGGCCCTGGTCGACGAGGAGGTCAAGAAGCTCATCGAGACCGCCCACAACGACGCGTGGGAGATCCTCGTCGAGAACCGCGACATCCTCGACGCCCTGGTGCTCGAACTCCTGGAGAAGGAGACGCTGGGCAAGGACGAGATCGCGGAGATCTTCGCCCCGATCGTGAAGCGCCCCGCCCGCCCGGCGTGGACCGGATCCGCCCGACGCACCCCGTCGACGCGGCCCCCGGTGCTCTCGCCCAAGGAGCTGGCCCTCACCAACGGCGCCGCCAACGGTTCGGCCACTCCGCCGGAGATCGCCCCGGCGGATCTGACGAAGGACATCGGCTCGTCCACCGAGGCGCTTCCCGAGGACCGTCCCGAGAGCTAGTCCCGGACCGGCCGCCCCGGTGAGACCCCCGTCACGGGGGCCTGACCGGGCCCGGAATGGATGCCGCGCCCCCCAGGTTCTAGCCTGTGGGGGCGCGGCTTTTTCCGTAGGTCCGCGGTGTCCGGTCGCGAATCCACGCACGGGACGGCACAGAGGAACGAGGCACAGATGACCGACCCCGTGACGCTGGACGACCAGGGTCCGATCGGCGCATTCGACGAGAAGCGGGCCGAGGCGGCCGTACGCGAGCTGCTGATCGCCGTCGGCGAGAACCCGGACCGCGAGGGCCTGCGGGAGACCCCGGGACGGGTGGCGCGGGCGTACAAGGAGATCCTGGCCGGTCTGCGGCAGGAGCCCGAGGACGTGCTCACCACGACCTTCGACCTCGGGCACGACGAGATGGTCCTGGTGAAGGACATCGAGATCATGTCGCTCTGCGAACACCACCTGCTGCCCTTCCACGGGGTCGCGCACGTCGGCTACATCCCGGCCGAGACGGGCAAGATCACCGGCCTGTCGAAGCTGGCGCGCCTGGTGGACGTCTTCGCCCGCAGGCCCCAGGTGCAGGAACGACTCACCACGCAGGTGGCGGACTCGCTCATGCGGATCCTGGAGGCGCGGGGCGCGATCGTGGTGATCGAGGCCGAGCACATGTGCATGTCGGTGCGGGGCATCCGCAAGCCCGGGGCGAAGACCACCACGTCGGCCGTACGCGGCCAACTGCGCGACGCCTCGACCCGCGCCGAGGCGATGAGCCTGATACTCGCTCGATAGCCCGCTTTGTCGGTGGCACCGGATACGCTCCTCGGCCTGTGATGGAGAACAGGCCGAGGAGCGTCACATGGGCGGGGGATTACCGAGCAGGCAGACCGTGAACGCGGTGGGGGGACGCCTAAGGGCGCGGGATACAGCCGTCGGCACCGAGCTGTGGACGCTGGACGGGGACCGTGTGGTTCGGACGGCGGTCACGGAAGTGAGGGCCGTCAAGGCGAGAACGGCCGTGCAGGTCGTCACAGACCACGCGGCCTTTACCGTCGCCGGGGATCTCCTGATGGCCACGCCGGACGGCTGGATCCGGGCGGAGGACTCGGCGGGCAGCTCCATCGCGTGGACTCAGGCGCGCAAGCTCTGCCGTGAACGGCCCGCTTTCCGCGTGGGATACGCCTTCGGCTATTTCGTGGGGGCCACCTGCGCGGACGGCACAGTGGGCAAGAACTACGTCTCGCTCGTGGTGAACGACGAAGCGTTCGCCCTTCGGTACGCGCGAAGTCTCACCGAAGCGACAGGGATGGCTGCACGTCCCCAGCCGGTGATACGGCCTTCCGGATATCTGGGGCGGGACATCCCGGGCTTCCGGGTCCGGGTGGTGTCCTCGTACCTCGCCGACGCGCTGCGCCAGTACGCAGGCGGCGACGCGCACCACATGAGGCAAGCGTTTCCCCGGGTCGTGTTGCGGAACCGCGAGGTTTTCGACGGCTTTCTCGACGGGTACGCGGACGGTGACGGATGCCGGGCCAAGCACTGGGCCGGCCGGACTCTGGTCAGTGCCAATGTGCCCTTCCTGGCCGACCTGGCCGAGATCATCGGCGCTCGGTTCACTCCCGGGAGGGAGGGGGCGGCGTCGCATCTGACCGTGGTGGACCGTTGGGCTGACCGCGGAACTTTCCGGCCGGAACACCACGACGCGGATCCGGTGGAATCGAGTTGGGTGACGGTCCAGTCCGTACGGCCCCGGATCGCGCTCGGTAAGCCGTTCACCCTGTACGGGTACCGGCTTCGGCCGTATCCCACGTTTCTGGTGAACGGCCACTTGGTGGGGGTGGCGGCATGAGGCGGGCCCCGGGGGCCGGCCCCCCCCCGGGGGGGGGGCGCCCCCCCCCGGGGGGGGCGGCCCCCCCCCCCCCCCGCCCGGGGGGGGCCCCCCCCCCCCCGCGGCGCCCCCCCCCCCAAAAAAAAAGA
>NZ_JBIRLM010000011.1:167250-227313 GCF_044330565.1 Streptomyces sp. NPDC017448
GGGGGGGGGGGCCCGGGGGGGGGGGGGGGGGGGGGGGGGGGGGGGGGGGGGGGGGCCGGGCCCCCCGGGGGGGGGGGGGGGGCCCGGGCCCCTAGGGTGTCAGGCCGCCGCCGTGCCCGTGCCGTCGTGGTCGCCGCCGTCCTCCGGGAGGCGGCAGACGCGTTCCAGGAAGAGGGCGGCGGCGATGACGCCGATGCCGGCGACCACCGCCGCGCCCGCGTAGATGGCCTGGTCGCGGCGGGGCGGGATGTCGAGGAAGCCGAGCAGGAAGACGCCCATGCCGCCGTACATACCGGCGACCAGGGCGGCGACCAGGGCGCTCGCCTGGCCGAAGACGACCGCGCGGGCCGCGAACAGCGGCTCGACGCCCTTGGCGCCGGGGCGGCGCTCCCGCTGGGCGCGGAGGCGGGCGCGGGTGGAGAGCGCGGTTGCGAGAAGGATGACCGCGATCACCGCGAGCACGATCGACGCGGCCAGCGGGACGCTCGGCAGCGTGCCGAAGGAGTCCCAGAGGCGGGCCCCGCCCCAGGAGAGGACGCCGGCGGCGGCGAAGAGGCCCGCCAGTACCCCGAGCCGTAGTTGCTTCACCGCGTGAGCCGCCCTTCGCGCCGCCTGTGCCCGGCCCGGCCGTGTGCCGGACCGCCGTCCGTCGAGCCTAACGACTACTCCGGCAGGCGCAGTTCCAGGTCGGCCCGGGGCAGTACGCCGTCGCGGCCGACCGCGGCCAGCAGGTCGGCCACCGGCCCGGCGCCGGGCAGCTGCGCCTCGGGGTCCACGTCGTGCCAGGGGGCGAGGACGAAGGCCCGCTCGTGGGCGCGCGGGTGGGGGAGGGTGAGCACCGGGTCGTCGGAGACGACGTCGGCGTACGCCACGATGTCCACGTCGATGGTGCGCGGGCCCCACCGCTCCTCGCGGACCCGGTCGAACGCCTCCTCCACCGCCTGGCCGCGCTCCAGCAGGGAGGCCGGGGGCAGCGTCGTCCTCACGAGGATGACGGCGTTGAAGTACGCGGGCTGGGAGCCGGCGTCCACGCCCCAGGGCTCCGTCTCGTACACCGGGGAGACGGCCTTGACCCGCAGGCCCGGCGTGTCCTCCAGGGCGTCGACGGCCCCCTGGAGGGTCTCCAGCCGGTTGCCCAGGTTGGAGCCGAGGGCGAGGACGGCCGTCTTGGGGTTGGAGAGGGTGGTGTCGGCGGCGTCGACCTGCTGGACGACGGCGGTGGGGACCGGCTGCACGGTCGGGTCGCCCTGTCCCTCGGTCGAGAACGCGGTCATGATCGGCTCCGGATGATGGTGACGGTGACGTCGTCGAAGGGGACGGTGATCGGTGCGTCCGGCTTGTGGACCACGACCTCGACCTCTTCGACGCCGTCGTGCTTCAGGCACTGCTGGGCGATGCGCTCGGCGAGCGTCTCGATCAGGTCCACCGGCTCGCCGGACACCACGGCGACGACCTCCTCCGCCACCACGCCGTAGTGCACGGTGCGGGTCAGGTCGTCGGTGGCCGCCGCGGGACGGGTGTCGAGGCCGAGCACCAGGTCGACGATGAAGGTCTGGCCCTCCTCCCGCTCCCGGGGGAAGACACCGTGGTGCCCGCGGGCCTTGAGGCCGCGCAGCGCGACACGATCCACGCGAATCACTCCTGCTGTCGTTGGTCGAGAGGCGCCCCGGCCGCGTGCGGGCGGCGAGGTGCCGTCGTGCGAATCTACCTGCGAGTACCGGGGGCGCTCGCCCGTGGGGGCCGTGGACCGCGCCTCATAGGGTTGGAAGCCGCCCCTACCCGGCGGCCCGGGTTTCCATCCCTACCGGTCCCGTACCCACTCGTACGGGTGTTTCCTCCTCCTGGGGGCTCCGGGCGTGCCTCCGCTCAGGAGGAGGTCTCCTCGTCGTCCTCGTCGGAGTCGGCCAGGACGGGCGATCCGTGGTGGGACCAGAGCTTCCAGCCGTCCGCCGTCTGCCGGAACACGTTGGTGGCGACGACGAGCCGGCCCACCAGCGGGCCCAGCGCGTCGCCCTCCTCGGCCGGGCCGCCGCTGAGGATGTTCTCGGTGCAGGTGACCAGGGCGGTGGCACCGGTCATCGCGACGTTGACATCGGTGAGGAAGAACTGGATGTAGTCGGTGTTCGCCATGATCAGGGCGTAGCTGCGCAGGACGTCGCGGCGGCCCGTGAGCACCGGCCACCCCGGGTGGACGCAGGAGACGGTCAGCTCCTCGCCCGGCAGCCAGCAGGCGGAGAGGGCGTCGAGGTCGCCGCGTTCCAGCGCCTCGTAGAAGGCGGCGTTGGCCGCCTCGACCTCCGCGATGTCGGCGGCCGCCCGTGCGTGCTCCTCGTTCACGCGGCTCCCTCGACCGCGCGGGCCACGCGGACCGCGTCGGCGGTGGCCCGCACCTCGTGGACCCGGACCGCCCAGGCGCCGGCCGCCGCGGAGAGCGCGGAGACGGCCGCCGTCGCCGCGTCGCGTTCGCGGGCGGGGGGCGGGGCCGCGCCGGGGCCCGCCAGCACGTGCCCGAGGAACCGCTTGCGGGAGGCGGCCACCAGCAGCGGGCGGCCCAGCGTGTGCAGCCCGTCCAGGCGGGCGACCAGCGCCAGGTCGTGGGCGGCGTCCTTCGCGAAGCCGAGGCCGGGGTCGATCACGACGCGGTCCGGGGCGATCCCGCCGGCGACCACCGCGTCCATCCGCTGCCGCAGCTCGTCGAGGACCTCGGCGACGACGTCGCCGTAGACCGCGCGGCTGTTCATCGTCTCGCTGAAGCCGCGCCAGTGCATCACCACGAACGGGACGTCGGCGTCGGCGACCGCCGGGACCATGTCCGGGTCGGCGAGGCCGCCGCTGACGTCGTTGACCAGGGCGGCTCCGGCGGCGACGGCCTGTTCGGCGACGCGGGCGCGCATGGTGTCCACGGAGACGGTGACGCCTTCGGAGGCCAGGCCCCGTACGACCGGGACGACCCGGCGCAGCTCCTCGGCCTCGTCGACCCGGCTGGCGCCCGGCCGGGTGGACTCGCCGCCCACGTCGACCAGGTCCGCCCCCTCGGACACCAGGTGCAGTCCGCGTTTGACGGCGGCCGTGGTGTCGAACCAGCGGCCGCCGTCGGAGAAGGAGTCGGGGGTGACGTTGACGACCCCCATGACCGCACAGCGGTCCCACTCCGGCAGTCCTCGGACCGTGCCCCGCGTGCGTGACGTACTCATACGACCAGACTAGGACCTGCCGCACCCGGCGGCGGCGCCGTCATGCCGCGCTCACCTCGTGCTCGGCGGCCGGCCGCGCGGCGTGGCCGCAGGGGCGGGGGTCGCGGGCGCGGAACGGGCGGGGCGGCGAGAGGTTCACGAACCCCTCCGCCCGCATCGCCGCGACCCCGATGCGGGGCAGCTCGCGGCTGGTGCGGAAGACCACGAAGCGGGGCTCCCAGCGCGGCTGGAACTTGGCGTTGAACTTGTACAGCGACTCGATCTGGAACCAGCGCGACAGGAAGATCAGCAGCCCGCGCCAGCACCGCAGCACCGGTCCCGCGCCGAGCCGCTCGCCGCGGGCGAGCGCGGAGCGGAACATGGCGAAGTTCAGGGAGACCCGGTCGACGCCGAGCTTCCGGGCGGCCCGGAGGGAGGCGACGATCAGCAGTTCGTTCATGCCGGGGTCGGCCGAGCGGTCGCGGCGCATCAGCTCCAGCGACATCCCGTCGCGCCCCCAGGGGACGAAGTGGAGGACGGCCTTCAGGTCGCCGTGCGGGGCGTCCTCCGTACCGGAGCCGGGCAGGTGGGCGGTGGCGATCACGCAGTCGCCGTCGGCCGGGTCGCCGATCCGGCCCAGCGCCATGGAGAAGCCGCGCTCGGTGTCGGTGGAGCGCCAGTCGGCGGCGGCGTGCCGGATGCGGTCCAGTTCGGCGTCGCCGATGTCACGTGCCCGCCGGACCCGGGTCTCGTAGCCGGCCCGCTCGATGCGCTTGACCATCTGGCGCACGTTCCGCATGGCCCGTCCGGCGAGGGAGAAATCCGCGACGTCCACCACCGCCTCGTCCCCCAGCTCCAGGGCGGTGAGCCCGGTCTCCCGGGTCCAGACCTGGCCGCCGGTCTCGCTGCAGCCCATCACGGCGGGGGTCCAGGAGTGCGCCCGCGCCTCGTCCATGAAGCGCTCGATCGCGCCCGGCCACGCCTCCACGTCCCCGATCGGGTCGCCGCCGGCCAGCATCACCCCCGAGACGACCCGGTAGCAGACGGCGGCCTTGCCGCTGGGGGAGAAGACGACGGCCTTGTCGCGGCGGAGCGCGAAGTGGCCGAGCGAGTCCCGGCCGCCGTGCCGCTCCAGCAGGGCCCGCAGCCGGGCCTCGTCGTCCTCGGTGAGGCGGGCGGCCGGGTGCTCGGGGCGGAAGGCGAAGTAGACGGTGGTGACGGCGGTCAGCAGGCCGAGGGCGCCCAGCGAGCAGGCCACCGTCCAGCCGGTCCGCCCGGCGTAGTCGACGGGCCCCTCGACGCCGAACAGGCCGTACAGCACGTGGTGGAGGCGGTCGGCGATGGACGGGTCCCCGATGACGCGGCCGGGGTGGGCGCTGACGATGACCAGTCCGAGCACCAGCGAACCGGCGCCGAGCAGCACGAAGTTGACGAGCGCGAGCCAGCGGCTGCGCGGGTCGGGCAGCGCCCGGAACTGGTCCCGGTGGCGCACCAGCAGCCAGCAGAGCGCCAGCGGGACGAGCACCCCGACGACCGAGTGGCGGTACGCGAACTGGGCCGCGGCCCCCGCGGGCAGGAGGACCACCGCCGCCCGCCAGGCCCGCCGTTTGTTCCGCTTCAGCCCGTGCGCGAGCAGGAGCAGGAGGATGCCCGCGCTGAGGGAGAGCGCGGCGGCGAACGGGCCGAGCGCCCCGGGGAGCACTTCGGCGATGGAGTGCATACGGCTGTGCCGGAAGCGGGGGAAGACCCCGGCGGCGACGTCGATCAGCCCGACGACGGTGCAGGCGGTGCCGACGATCGCCGGTACGGATGCGGGGCGCGGCCCGTGGAGCGACCGGCGGACGCGCTGCGGAACCGATACCGACTTATCCCCATCTAGCGTGACAGACATCGCTTCCCGTGGCTTCGCGTGAGATTTCCTGAGTCCGCCGGCCGGAGCCGCTCGGACGATGTGCGCCCTCTAGGACGGGGGGCGGGGAGCGGGGGTTCACCCACATTCCGGAAATTTCCCGCATCCGGCCCCGGCCCGGCCCTGCGCCGGACCTCGTCCGCCCCGGTACGGAGAAGACGGAGAAAGCACGCTCATGGGTCTCACCAGCACCGCGGTCCTCGCGGTCGTGGCGGCGGTGGCCGTCGCGCTGTTCGCCGCCACGGTCCGGTTCTGGCCGCGGCTGGCCCGGCCCGGCGCGGCCGCGGTCTCGGGCCGGATCGGACTGCTGCTGGCGACCCAGCTGACGCTGTTCGCCGCGGTGGGGCTGGCGGCCAACAACGCCTTTCTCTTCTACGGCTCCTGGGCCGATCTCTTCGGGAGGGAGCAGGAGTTGGGGGTCGTCACCGACCACGTGGAGGGCGCGGCCGGCTCCCCGCGCCTGGCGCGGATCGCCACCCGGCGCCCGGACGTGCCGGGCGGGCGTGTGCCGTCGGCCGGCGGGCGGATCGACCAGGTGGTGGTCTCGGGGCGCAGGTCGGGCATCGAGGCGCCCGCGTACGTCTATCTGCCGCCGGAGTACTTCCGGGCGGCGTACGCCGGGCGGACGTTCCCGGCGGCGGTGGTCCTCACCGGCTACCCGGGCACGGCCGAGAACCTCCTGAAGGGGCTGCGCTACCCGCAGACGGCGCATGAGCTGGTGAGGGCGGGGAAGGCCCGGCCGATGATCCTGGTGATGCTGCGTCCGACGGTCGCGCCGCCCCGGGACACCGAGTGCGTGGACGTCCCGGGGGGCCCGCAGACGGAGACGTTCTTCGCGAAGGACCTTCCGGAGGCGGTGGCGGACTCCTACCGGGTCGGGAAAGAGGCCCGTGACTGGGGGATCATCGGCAACTCCACGGGCGGCTACTGCGCGCTGAAGATGGGGATGCTCCACCCGGACCGGTACGCGGCGAGCGCCGGGCTCTCCGCGTACTACAGGGCGGCCGAGGACCCGACGACGGGCGACCTGTTCCACGGGCGGCGGGAGCTGCGCGACCGCGCCGACCTGATGGGGAACCTGGAGAACCGGCCGCCGAGGGGCGGGTCCTTCCTGGTGACGACGTCCCGGGAGGGCGAGGACAACCTCGGGAGCACGATGAGGTTCATCGAGAAGGTGAAGGCGCCCGCGCGGGTCTCCTCCATCGTGCTCGACAGCGGCGGGCACAACTTCACGACCTGGCGGCGGGAGATCCCGCCGGCCCTGGAGTGGCTGAGCGCCCGCCTCGGGGAGAGGTGAGCGTCCGCCTCCGGTGGGTTGCGCCCCGGCATGGTCCGGACGGACAGCCCTTAGGAGGCCCGGGTGACCGCCGCGACCGTCTCCACGGCGACCTCCGCGCGCGGTACGTCCTGGGCGTCCGCGTCGATCGAGCGGCGCAGGGCCTCGTGCAGACGGGCGGGGGTCAGCACGCCGAGGAAGCGGCCCCCGCCCGCCTCGTCGACGACCGCGATCCAGCCCGCGTCGTGCTGGAGCATGGTGGCGAACGCCTGCTTGAGGGGCGCGCCGAGCGGGAGCCACGCCTCCATCCGGCGGGCGTGGTCGCGGACGGCGCCTCCGGCGGCCGCTCCCGCGTCGGCGTCGGCGGGGATCCAGCCGTGGAGGTTGTCGCGGCCGTCCAGGACGACCGCCCAGCGCGCGCCTCGGGACCTGAGCCGTTCGGTGGCCGCGGCCAGCGGGTCGTCGAGGTGGACGACCGGCGGCTGGTCGAGGTCGCTCTCCTCCACGGGCGTCACCGAGAGCCGCTTGAGGCCCCGGTCCGCGCCGACGAAATCGGCCACGTACGGGGTGGCGGGGGCCCCCAGCACGGTGGCGGGGGAGTCGAACTGCTCGATACGGCCCTGCCCGTAGACGGCGATCCGGTCGCCCAGGCGGACGGCCTCCTCGATGTCGTGCGTGACGAACAGCACGGTCTTGCGGACCTGGGCCTGGAGTTTCAGGAATTCGTTCTGAAGGCGTTCGCGGACGACCGGATCGACCGCTCCGAAAGGCTCGTCCATCAGGAGGACGGGCGGATCGGCGGCCAATGCCCGAGCCACGCCCACGCGTTGGCGCTGCCCGCCGGAAAGCTGCTCCGGATAGCGGTCGCCATAAACGGAAGGATCGAGTCCGACGAGGTCGAGGAGTTCGGCGGCGCGTTCGCGTCCCTTTCCGCGCTTCCAGCCCAGCAGATGGGGAACGGTCGCGGTGTTCTCCAGGACCGTCCGGTGGGGGAAGAGGCCGACCTGCTGGATCACATAGCCGATTCTGCGGCGGAGCCGGACGGGATCGATGGTGGATATGTCGTCCCCGTCGAGGAATATCCGGCCCTCGGTCGGTTCGATCAGCCGGTTCACCATCTTCATGGTGGTCGTCTTGCCGCAACCGGATGGTCCGACGAGCGTGACCAGTTCACCCTCGGCGACCTCGAAGGAAAGGTCGTCGACGGCGGTGGTGCCGTCGGCGTACCGCTTGGTGACATGCTCGAAACGGATCATGGTTCCCCATTGTGGAGGGCGTTTCGTGAAGGGCGTGTTGCCGGAATGCGACAGCCCTCCGCGATTGTCGGTGGTCGAGGATAGGCTCGCCAGTCATCAGTTCGATCCGGGCGATCCGAGGGGCCGGAGGTTCCGGGAGAGGGCGCCGGGGCGGTTTCCCGGAGCGCTCCCGGGCGATGAGGACGGGCAGGAGGTGGAGGGCGGATGGCCGGACAGAGCTGCCTGGTGACGAACGACTGGATCTGCGGGGAGTATCTGCGCTCCCGGAGCCAGGAGTTGGCGGACGCGACCGTGCAACACGTGGGGATCACGGCCGCCTCGGTGCTGATCGGGCTCGCGGTGGCCTTTCCGCTGGCCCTGCTCGCCCGCCGGGGCCGGGGGTTCGCCGGGCCGGTGCTCGGGCTGACGACCGTGCTCTACACCGTGCCCTCGCTGGCGATGTTCTCGCTGCTGCTGCCCCTGTTCGGGCTGTCGGCCTCGCTCGTCGTGACCGGCCTGGTGCTCTACTCGCTGACCATCCTCGTGCGCAACATCCTGGCCGGGCTCGAAGCGGTGCCGCAGGAGGCCAAGGAGGCCGCCCGCGGCATGGGGTACGGGCCTGCGAGGCTGCTGTGGGAGGTGGAGCTGCCGCTGGCGCTGCCCGCGGTGATGGCGGGGGTGCGGATAGCCACCGTGTCGACGGTCGCGCTGACCACGGTCGGTTCGCTCGTCGGCAAGGGCGGCCTCGGCAACCTCATCGAGGACGCGCTGCCCAGCTTCTTCAAGGCCCAGGTGCTCACCGCCTCGGTGCTGTGCGTGCTGCTCGCGGTGGCGGCGGACCTGCTGCTGCTCGGCCTCCAGCGGCTGCTGACGCCCTGGACGCGTCTCTCCGGGGCGGGCCGGCCGGGCGCGGCGACGACGGACGCCGGGCCGCGGGCCCCGGCTGTGACGGACCCGGGGCCTCCCGCCCCGGCGAAGGCGGAGGTGGGCTGACCCGTGGGAGTCATCGGCGACGCCTGGACCTGGCTGACCACCGGGGCCAACTGGTCGGGGGACGGCGGGGCCGCGCACCGGCTCGGCGAGCACCTGTACGTGAGCGGGGTCGCCCTGGCGGCGGCCTGCGCGACAGCCCTGCCGCTCGCCCTCTACCTGGGGCACATCGGCAGGGGCGGGCCGCTGGCGGTGAACGTCTCCAACGTGGGGCGGGCCGTCCCCGTCTTCGCGGTGCTGGCCCTCTTCATGGTCACGCCCCTGCGCAACGCGGGGTACTGGCCCACCATCATCGCGCTGGTCCTGTTCGCGGTCCCGCCGCTGCTGACCAACGCCTACGTCGGCATGCGGGAGGTGGACCGGGCGGTGGTGGAGGCGGCGCGCGGCATGGGGATGTCGGGTCTCCAGCTCTTCGTCCGGGTCGAGCTGCCGCTCGCCCACCCGATGATCATGACGGGGCTGCGGTCCGCCGCCGTCCAGGTCGTGGCCACCGCGTCGATCGCCGCGATGGTCGGCCTCGGCGGCCTCGGCCGGATCATCACCGCCGGGTTCAACACCTACGACACCGCCCAGGTCTTCGCCGGGGCCGTCCTGGTCGCCGGGCTCGCCCTGGTGGTGGAGGGCGTGCTGGTGGGCCTGGACCGGCTGCTCTCCCCGCTCCGCCGCCGCGGGTCCGGGCCCCCCGCCCGAAGCGCACGGCCCGTATGACGCGCACGGGTGGACGCCGCACCGCGGACGCGCTTTCCGCGGTCACGCACCCCGCTGACGCCTCCTGGGGCTGTTCCGCTCGGACACGCCCCTCCGGGCGCTTTCTTCTGATCACTTTCCTCTGTTCGGACGGAGAACAACACATATGAGCAGGACCTCGCGGATAGCCGGTGCGGTCGTCGGCATGGTGGCGCTGGCCGGGTCGCTGGCGGCCTGCGGCGGCGACAGCCTGGAGCAGGAGAAGGGCGGTTCGGGTTCCTCGGGCGGCGACGGCAAGAAGGGCTCCCTGGTCGTCGGTTCGGCCGCGTTCACCGAGTCCAAGGTGCTCGCCGAGCTGTACGCGCAGATCCTGGGCGACGCCGGATACAGCACCTCCGTCACCACGGTGAAGAACCGTGAGCTGTACGAGCCGTCGCTGGAGAAGGGCGAGATCGACGTCGTACCGGAGTACGCGGCCACGATCGCCGAGTTCCTCAACGCCAAGGTCAACGGCGCCGACAAGGCGCAGGAGAAGCCCGTGGCCTCCGGGGACGTCGAGGCCACCGTCTCCGCGCTGAAGCGGCTCGCCGAACCGCTGGGCCTCACGGTCCTCCCGGCCGGAAAGGCCGTGGACCAGAACGCCTTCGCGGTATCGGAGGAATTCGCCGAGAAGAACGGCCTCACCTCCCTTTCCGATCTGGGGAAGGCGAAGATCAAGGTGAGGATCGCGGCGGGCGACGAGTGCGAGGTGCGGCCGTTCTGCGCACCGGGGCTCAAGGAGACGTACGGCATCGACGTCACCGGTATCGACCCCAAGGGCGTCGGCACGCCGCAGTCCAAGCAGGCGGTCCGCGACGGCAAGGCCCAACTGGTCCTGACGACCACGACGGACGCCGTGCTGGACGGACTGGTGTTCCTGGAGGACGACAAGAAGCTCCAGAATGCGGACAACGTCCTTCCGGTTCTGCATACGAAGGACGCGGGCGCGCCGGAGATCGCCGACGCCCTCGGCAAGATCACCGCCACGCTCACGACGGAAGATCTCGCCGAGTTGAACCGGAAGGTGGACGCCGAGCGGGCCAAGCCCGCCGATGTCGCCAAGGAGTACCTGGAGGCGAAGGGGCTGATCGGGAAGTAGCGTTCGGGCCCGGAGAAAAGAGCCGGGCGAGCGCCTTCGGGGGGCCGCGAGGTAACCGGCGGGGAACAGATTTCCGGGCGGCCCCCCACGTGGTCCGTGCACACGGTAAATTTCAGGCCATGCCCCGTGGACGCCACCGCCATTCGCCGCCCCTCCACAGAATCCTGCCCCCCTCCGTGGTGGCGGGCGTTTCGGTCGTCGGCGCCGCCGGCGCCTGGCTGCTGTCCGAACCCCTGGTCCTGCGGGGCCTGGTGGCCGTCGTGGCGGCCGCCGCCGTCACCGGCGCGTATCTGATGCGGAGCTGGGACCGGGCGGCGGGGCTGCGGGTCGCCGAGCTGACGCGCGCCCGGGCGAGCGACGAATGGCGGGCCGAGGAGCGGATCGCCGAGCTGGAGCAGGACCTGGAGGAGTCGCGCGAGCTGCGCACCCGTCTGGAGACCAAGCTCCGTCGCAAGCGGGTGGAGCTGGCGGGGCTGCGCGGGGAGCACGCCGGACTGCTGCGCCGTTACGCCAACGCCGAGACCGAGCGGGCCAGCGCGCTGGAGGACCGCCGGCAGCTCGCCGTCGAGGCGTCCGCCCCCAAGGAGCTGCTGCCCGCGCGGTCCACGCCGACGCCCGACGCGTACCGGCGGGCGGACGAGGCCCTGATGAACCTCACGCGCAACGCGAAGATCCAGGAGGCCCGCCGTACGGCGGAGTTGGTCCGGCAGCGGGCCCTCGCCGGGCGCTCCCCGGCGGTCCCTGCGACCCCGGCGGTCCCGGCCCCGGCGGTCCCTGCGACCCCGGCGGCCCCGGAACCGGCGGCCCCGCAGGCGGCCGGACCGCAGGCTTCGGCAGCCTCCGCACTCGCCCCCGCGACGGTCCCGCGCGCGACCCCGGCCGCCTCGGCCGTCGTCCCGTACGCGGCGCGCCGCCACCTCGCGCCCCAGGGCAACTTCGACTACTTCGGCACCCAGGGCGCCCGCACCGCCCGGAGCGTCCGCGGCCCTCAGGACGGCACACGCCCCCAGGACGGCGCGGGCGCCCAGGACGGTGCGGGTCCTCAGGACGGCGCGGGCGCCCAGGAAGTCCCGGGTCCTCGGGCCGCTCCGGCCCTCCGGGGGGCCCAGCAGGCGAAGGCCGCGATCGAATCCGTGCAGAACGAGGACCTCGCGGACGTCGTCGGCGAGGAGGCGCTCGCCGCCCACCGCACGGGGGCCGTCGACCACCGCGCGGTCGGCAAGGTCATCGACCTCACCGCGCACGACGAGACCGAGCAGATCGACGTGGCACGCCTGCGCGGCGCCGTCTCCTGAACGGGCGCCGCACGCACGGCGTTCCGACCGGGCCCCGGCCCGGCGGCGCCGGCGCGGGGGCTACTTGTCGATGTCCCCGACGACGAAGAACAGCGAGCCCAGGATCGCCACCATGTCGGCGACCAGCGTCCCCGGCAGCAGCTCGGTGAGCGCCTGGATGTTGTTGAACGAGGCCGAGCGCAGCTTCAGCCGGTAGGGCGTCTTCTCTCCCTTGGAGACCAGGTAGTAGCCGTTGACGCCGAGCGGGTTCTCCGTCCAGGCGTAGGTGTGGCCCTCCGGGGCCTTGAGCACCTTGGGCAGCCGCTGGTTGATGGGACCGGGCGCCAGGCCGGCCATCCGGTCCAGGCAGGCGTCGGCCAGGTCCAGTGAGTTGAGGGTCTGCTCCAGCAGGCACTCGAAGCGGGCCAGGCAGTCGCCCTCGGTCCGGGTGACGACCTTCAGGGTGTCCAGCAGCTCCCCGTACGCGAGGTAGGGCTCGTCGCGCCGCAGGTCGAAGTCGACGCCCGAGGCGCGGGCGATCGGCCCCGACACCCCGTACCCGTGCACCGCTTCGGCGGACAGGACGCCGACGTCGCGCGTACGGCCCCGGAAGATCTCGTTGCCGAGGACGAGGTCCTCGTACACGTCCATCCGGGAGCGGACCGAGGCGACCGCGTCGCGGACCCGGCCGGCCCAGCCCGCCGGGACGTCCTCCTTGAGGCCGCCGACCCGGTTGAACATGTAGTGCATCCGGCCGCCCGACACCTCCTCCATCACCGCCTGGAGCTCCTCGCGCTCCCGGAAGGCGTGGAAGACCGGGGTGATGCCGCCGAGTTCGAGGGGGTAGGAGCCGAGGAACATCAGGTGGTTGAGGACCCGGTTCAGCTCGGCGAGCAGCGTCCGCGTCCACACCGCGCGCTCGGGGACCTCCATGCCGAGCATCCGCTCGACGGCCATCACGACGCCCAGCTCGTTCGAGAACGCCGAGAGCCAGTCGTGGCGGTTGGCGAGCATGACGATCTGCCGGTAGTCCCGCGCCTCGAACAGCTTCTCCGCACCCCGGTGCATGTAGCCGACGACCGGCTCCGCGTGCTGGACGCGCTCGCCGTCCAGCACGATCCGCAACCGGAGGACGCCGTGCGTCGAGGGGTGCTGGGGACCGATGTTCAGCACCATGTCGGTGCTCTCCGCCGCTCCGCCGATGCCGATCGTGGTCGTCTCCGTCATGCGGGACAGTATTCCCCCTGACTCCCCCGATTCCGTCGCCCCGGGGCCCCCGGCCCCCCGATCCCGCCGGGCCGGGGCCCCGGTGGTCACCCGCGTTCCGGCAGGCCCACCCGGTGCAGCAGCCAGCCGAAGTCGCCGAGGCCGCCGCGCGCGGTCAGCTCCGCCGCCTCGCCCGCCGCCGCCAGCGCGGAGACGTACCCCGCCGGGTCGGTGGCGGCCAGGGTCAGCGGCGGCCGGCCGCCGTCGACGCCCAGCCGGCGCAGCACCGTCCGCTGGTCGGTCAGTTCGGCGCTCGCGTACGGGACCGCCGCCGCGCAGGCGTCCAGCGCCACGTGCGCGGTCAGGTCGCGGGAGCCGTCCGGCACCGGGCGCACCTCGCGGCCGCCCCGGAATCCGGTCAGCGTTCCGAAGGGCGGCCGGGCGCCCCGTACATGGGCGTAGTCCACCGCCACCGCGAGGCCGGCGGCCACGCATCCCACCGCCCGCGCCCAGGCCGCGTCCCGGGGGCGGCCGATCTCCGCCCGCTCGCCCGGCGCGGACAGGGGCCACCAGCGCTCCAGCCACGCCGCGTCCGCCCCGGTCACCGGGGGGCCCAGCCGCTCCGCACCGTCCGAGGTCCGCACCTGGACGTACCGGGGGACGCCGTCCGCGTCCGCCTCCGCCACCTCCGCCGGAACGTTGTCCAGCCACTCGTTGGCGAACAGCAGCCCGGTGATCCCGGCGGGCGGTTCCGCGCACCACTCGATCCGGGGGTCCAGGCCCGCGGGCCGGGCGGCGACCTCGACGGCGTACGGGATCACCTCCGGTCCCTCCGGCAGCGCGGCCAGCGCGGCCAGCACGCCGGTGAGCAGCTCGCCCCGCCCCGCGCCCACGTCGACCAGCGCGACCGTGCCGGTGTCCAGCTCGTGGGCGATTCCGGTCAGCAGCCGGGCCACCGCCGCCGCGAAGAGGGGCGAGGCGTGCACCGACGTACGGAAATGGCCCGCGGGCCCCTCCGGGGTGCGCAGGGGGTTGCGGTAGAAGCCCTCGTCCCCGTACAGGGCGGCCCGAGCCGCCTCCCGCCAACCGCGCCACTCGTCCGTCACGTCCGTCACCCGGCCAAGTCTCCAGCCTCCGGGGCGGGCGGGTCTCCACCGCCGGTCCCCTCCGGGCCGGGCGGGCCTCCCCTCGGGGAGCCGGGCGGGCCTCCACCTTGGGGAGTACGGCCCCGCACCCGGATCGACCCTCCGGTTGACCCGGGCACCGATCGGCGGTCCTTACGCTTGGTCACGTGCAGCGCCTCTACGACTTCATCCGCAGACACCCGACGGGCGTCGACGTCTTCTGGGCCGTCTTCCTCCTCGGGCTCTCCGGGATGTCGATGGTGTCGGGCATGTACGACGCGGGGCGCGAGGAGATCGTCGCCGTCCCGGTCGCGCTCGGTCTCTCCACGGTCGTGGCGCTGCGCCGCAGGGCCCCGGAGAAGATGCTGCTGCTCGCCATCCTGGTGGGCCTCGTGCAGCTGGTGTTCGACGTCCGGCCCGGCATCGGGGACTTCGCGATGCTGGTGATCACGTACACCGTGGCCACGATCGGGGAGCGGTGGGCGTCCCGGCTCGCCCTGGCCTGCAGCCTGAGCGCGGCGGCCCTGTCCCAGCTGCGGTGGGAGCCCGAGCCCGGCGGGTCCTGGCCGCAGGTGGTCTTCGTGACGATCATCATGACGGTGCCGTTCGTGCTGGCCTGGGTGCTGGGGGACTCGCTGCGGACCCGGCGCGCCTACTTCGACCAGCTGGAGGAGCGTGCGGCCCGGCTGGAGCGGGAACGCGAGGCGCAGTCCAAGGTCGCGGTCGCCGCCGAGCGGGCCCGGATCGCCCGCGAGCTGCACGACGTCGTCGCGCACAACGTGTCCGTGATGGTGGTCCAGGCCGACGGCGCCGCCTACGTCATGGACGCCGCCCCCGACCAGGCCCGCCAGGCCCTGGAGACCATCTCCACCACCGGCCGCCAGGCGCTCGCCGAGATGCGGCGGCTGCTCGGGGTGCTGCGGACCGGCGACGGCCCGGAGAGCGGGGAGTACGTCCCCCAGCCCGATGTGGAGCAGATCGAGGATCTGGTCGCCCAGGTCCGGCAGACCGGCCTGGAGGTCGACTTCAAGGTCGAGGGCACGCCCCGCCCGCTGCCCAGCGGTGTGGAGCTGACCGCGTACCGGGTCGTCCAGGAGGCCCTGACGAACACCCGCAAGCACGGCGGCCCCGACGCCGGGGCGAGCGTCCGGCTGGTCTACTTCGACGACGGCCTCGGCCTGCTGATCGAGGACGACGGCCGGGGGGCCGCGCACGAGCTGTACGAGGACGGCGGCGCGGACGGCGCCGGGCACGGGATGATCGGGATGCGGGAGCGGGTCGGCATGGTCGGCGGCACGCTGGACGCGGGGCCCCGGCCCGGCGGAGGCTTCCGGATCAGCGCCCTGCTGCCGCTCAAGCCTCCGAGCTGACCGCCCCGCCCCCTCGCCCCCGGCCCCCGGCCCCGCCCCCTCGACCCCGACCCCGACCCCGCCACGACCCAGGACAGGACACGATCCCCATGACCCCCGCCATCCGCGTGATGCTCGTCGACGACCAGGTGCTGCTGCGGACCGGGTTCCGGATGGTGCTCGCGGCCCAGCCCGACATGGAGGTGGTGGCCGAGGCCGGGGACGGGGCGGAGGCGATCGAGCTGCTGCGGTCCACCGCCGTCGACGTGGTGCTGATGGACGTCCGCATGCCCCGGCTGGACGGCGTCGAGGCGACCCGCCGCATCTGCGCGCAGCAGGACCCGCCGAAGGTGCTCATCCTGACCACCTTCGACCTCGACGAGTACGCCTTCTCCGGGCTGAAGGCGGGGGCCAGCGGCTTCATGCTCAAGGACGTGCCGCCCGCGGAGCTGCTCGCCGCGATCCGCTCCGTGCACAGCGGGGACGCGGTCGTCGCCCCGTCCACCACCCGCCGGCTGCTCGACCGCTTCTCGCCGATGCTGCCCAGCGGTGAGAAGGAGCCCAGGAACAAGCACGTCGGCAAGCTCACCGAACGCGAACGGGAAGTCATGCTCCTGGTCGCCCAGGGCCTCTCCAACGGGGAGATCGCCTCCCGCCTCGTCCTCTCCGAGGCCACGGTCAAGACGCACGTCGGCCGCATCCTCACCAAGCTGAACCTCCGCGACCGGGTCCAGGTCGTCGTCCTCGCCTACGAGACCGGCCTGGTCAGGGCCGGAGGCGGCGCGGGCTGAGGAGGCGCCGCCGCTCAGCGCAGGACGCCCTCCAGGAAGTCGCTGCCGAGCCGGGCGACGACCGTCAGGTCCAGTTGGTGCAGGACGTAGCGGCCGCGGCGGCGCGTCGTGACCAGCCCCGCCCTCTTGAGCACGGAGAGGTGCCGGGAGACCTCGGGGGAGGTGATGCCGTGGGAGTCGGCCAGCTCGCCCGTGGTGTACGGGGAGCGGGCCAGGTTGCGGCAGAGGCGCATCCGCATCGGGTGGGCCAGCGCCTCCAGGCGGAGCCGGAGCAGCTCCACGGAGGCGGGCGCCGGCAGGTCGGGCAGGTGGACGGGGTAGTGGATGACCGGCCGCCAGCCCGGGGCGTGCAGCACCATCAGGTGCGGCCGGCCGAAGCTGGTCGGGATGAGTGTGAGGCCCCGCCCCACGGCCGGGTCCAGGGCGGTGGTCCGGCCCTCGGACAGCTTGTCGACGGTGATCCGGCCCGCCCCCTCGTCCAGCGTCACGGCGGCGGAGACCGCCCCGACCGCGTCGGCCAGCCCCTTGCGCCGCAGCAGCTCCGTCTTGTGCCGGGCGTCCGCGACCAGCTGGACGGAGACCCGCCGCCAGGTGTCCGCGAAGAACGCCTGGTCGCAGTCCTCGAACAGCCGCCGCACCCAGCCGCGTACGGAGGCGGGGTCGGCCAGCAGCCGCCGGGTGAAGTCCACCTGCTGCGGGCCGCGCGCCGCCGCCAGGTCCAGGGCGCGCACCCGCATCGCCTCGTCGTGCAGCGGTGACGGCGACCCGGCCCCGTAATGGCTGGCGCAGGTGAACTCCAGCGCGGCGGCGACGAACCGTTCGTCGTCCAGCTTGTCCAGCAGGTCCAGGTCCTCCGCGAGCGTGGCCCCGGTCCTGCCGTCGCCGCCCCGGATGCCGGAGAACGGCATGAACACGTCGGAGAAGGTGTTCCGCCACAGGAACTCCGCCTCCAGCATCCGGTCCGCGAGGTCGGGCTCCAGCGCCGCCGCGGTCGCGGTGGCCCAGCCGTGCAGCCCCGGGTGGTGGCCGGGCTCGGAGAGCGCGTGCAGGGCCAGGCCCAGCTCGGCCAGCGGAGAGGTCGCGAAAACGACCTGGTCGGCGGGGAGTCCCGCGATGTCTATGTGCACGCTCACGCCTCCATGGTGGGGGAACGCGCCCGGGCCGTCGCCCCGTTTGACGGCCCCCGTCAATCAGCGGCCGACGGATTGACGGGGCCCGTCAACCGACGGGCGGCGGGCGGCGCGGCCTTCGCAGGCTGTGCCGTATGACCGCCCTCCAGCAGCATCTGCTCGACGTCCACCGCGCGGCCCGGCTGTCCCGGCCCGCGCCTCCGCCCCCGGGCCGCCACGACGGCCCGGTCCTGCGCGCGCTGTACCGCCGCGTCCGCCCCGCCGGGCGGACCGCCCCGCCCGACGCCTCCGACCCGTCCGCCCCGCCCGGCGGGTGAGGGGGGCGCCCCGGACCCCGGGGCGCCCCGGGTCTACCCCGCGTACCGCACGAACCCCGCCACCGCCTCCCGCACGTCCCGCGCCGTCCACTCCAGCCCGTCCGCCGCCACCGTCACCTCGGTGAACGAGACCCCGGGCGGCAGCCCCGTTCCGGCCGCCCCCGCGGACCAGCGCCGGAAGAGCGCCACGCCCGTCTCCTCGGCCTGCCGCACCGACGCCTCGTCCAGCACCTCGGGCGCGTACGGCAGCCAGACCTGGAACTGGTGCGTGTGCGGCGGCTCCGGCCACACCCGGAACCACGGCGCCGCCGACGCCGCGAACCCCTCCGCCAGCGCCCCGGCCACCACCTTGGCGTGCGCCACGTACGACGGCAGCCTCGGCAGCTCCCGCTCCAGGCCGAGCAGGGCGGAGAGCGCGGCCGGGAACTGCTGGAACACCTGGCCCCCGTAGCGGTGGCGCCACACCCGGGCCTCCTCCACCAGCGTCTCCGGACCCGCCAGCACCGCCCCCGACAGCCCGCCCAGGGACTTGTAGAACGACACGTACACGCTGTCCGCCAGCGCGGCGATCTCCGAGAGCTCCCGCCCGAAGTGCGGCCCGCACTCCCACAGCCGCGCCCCGTCGAGATGGACCACCGCGTCCCGCTCCCGGGCCGCCTCCACCACCGCCGTCAGCTCCTCCCAGGACGGCAGCACGAACCCGGCGTCCCGCAACGGCAGCTCCAGCATCAGCGTCCCGAACGGCTCGGGGAACTCCCGTACCTCGTCCGCGTCCGGCAGCCTCGGCTCCGACGTCGGACGCACCGTCCGCAACCCGCTCACCGCTCCCAGCGCACCGCCCTCGTGCAGCTCCGGATGGGAGAGGGGGTGGAGCGCCACGGTCGCGTTCCCCGTCCGCCCCGCCCAGCACCGCAGCGCGACCTGCTGGGCCATCGTCCCGGTCGGGAAGAACGCCGCCGCCTCCATGCCCAGCAGCCCCGCCACCCGCCGCTCCAGACCGGCGACGACCCCGCCCCCGTACACATCGGTCCAGTCGTCCGGATCGTGTACGGAGGAGGCGTCGGCCGCCAGCGCCGCCAGCCGCTCGCCCACCGTGCCGTCCGCACCCGTCCGGGCCAGCACCTTCGACCCCCGCCACGCGGTCAGCGCGCGCCGCCGCCGTTCCTGCTCGTCCGTCGTCGCCATGGGACGATCATCGCCCGGGGCCGGGGCGGCGCGCCCACCGGTATCCGGACGCCCGGCGGCGGGTTCCGAAAGTTATCCACAGGCTGTGGGCAGCGGATGAGCTCCGCCGAAACGCTGGCGTAGCATGCAGAGAAATCGTCCGGTACCCCCTGCGGACTGGAACGGAAGGCCATCGCCGCGTGAACGCATCAGTCTCGAAGGAACCCCTCGACGCGAGGGACCGCCCCGCCCGGCTCACGGTCGGCGTCGTCGGCGCGGGCCGGGTCGGGCCCGCCCTCGCCGCCTCCCTCCAGCTCGCCGGGCACCGCCCGGTCGCCGTGTCCGGGGTCTCCGACGCCTCCCGCCGCCGTGCCGCGGCCCTGCTCCCCGGGGTGCCCCTGGTGGAGCCCGCCGAGGTGCTGGCCCGCGCCGACCTGGTGCTGCTGACCGTCCCCGACGACGTCCTGCCCACGCTGGTCGAGGGCCTCGCCGGGACCGGGGCCGTACGCCCGGGCCACCTGCTCGTCCACACCTCCGGGCGGTACGGGACACGGGTGCTGGACCCCGCGCGGCGGGCCGGGGCGCTGCCGCTCGCGCTGCACCCCGCGATGACGTTCACCGGGACCGCCGTGGACGTCCAGCGGCTGGCGGGCTGCTCCTTCGGGGTCACCGCCCCCGAGGAGCTGCGGCTCGCCGCCGAGGCCCTGGTCATCGAGATGGGCGGCGAGCCCGAGTGGATCGCCGAGGAGTCCCGCCCGCTCTACCACGCGGCCCTCGCCCTCGGGGCGAACCACCTGGTCACCCTGGTCGCCCAGTCGATGGAGCTGCTGGCCGGGGCCGGAGTCTCGGCGCCCGACCGGATGCTCGGCCCGCTCCTCGGCGCGGCCCTGGACAACGCCCTGCGCTCCGGCGACGCCGCGCTGACGGGCCCGGTCGCACGGGGGGACGCGGGCACGGTCGCCGCCCACATCGACGAACTGCGCGCCCACGCCCCGCAGGCGGTGGCCGGTTACGTCGCGATGGCCCGCACCACGGCCGACCGGGCGCTCGCCCACGGCCTGCTCAAGGCGGAGCTGGCCGAGGACCTGCTCGTGGTCCTGGCCGACCAGGAAGGCCGCCCCGGCGGCCCCGGAGCGGGGGAGCCCCGATGACCGCCTGCCTCACGGGACCGGGAGAGACGCCATGACCCGCACGGTTCCCCCCGCCCTCCTGCACACCGCCGCCGAGTTGGACGCGCTGGAGCGGCCGACCGGGGCCGAACGGGCCGTCGTCATGACGATGGGCGCGCTCCACGAGGGGCACGCCTCCCTGATCCGGGCCGCCCGCGCGGCGGCCGGCGCGGACGGCCAGGTCGTGGTCACCGTCTTCGTGAACCCGTTGCAGTTCGGCGAGGCCGCCGATCTGGACCGCTACCCGCGCACCCTGGACGCCGACCTGGAGATCGCCGCCGCGGCCGGGGCCGACGCGGTCTTCGCCCCCGGCGTCGACGAGGTGTACCCCGGCGGCGAGCCCCAGGTCCGGATCGCCGCGGGCCCCATGGGCGAGCGGCTCGAAGGCGCGGCCCGCCCCGGGCACTTCGACGGGATGCTCACCGTCGTCGCCAAGCTCCTCCACCTCACCCGCCCCGACGAGGCGTTCTACGGCCAGAAGGACGCCCAGCAGCTCGCCCTGATCCGCCGCATGGTCCGCGACCTGAACTTCGGCGTCCGGATCACCGGCGTGCCCACCGTCCGAGACCCGGACGGCCTCGCCCTCTCCAGCCGCAACCGCTTCCTCTCCGCCCAGGAGCGGCGCACCGCGCTCGCCCTGCCCCGCGCCCTGTTCGCGGCCCGCGACCGGCTCGCCGCCCAGCAGGCCCTGCACGAGCGGGCCCGCGCCACCGCACCCGGCGGCGACCGGGCCGCCGGGCTCAACCGGCTCGGCGAGGTCCGCGCCGCCGCCGACGCCCAGGCCGTGGCGCTGGCCAGGCCCAACGGGGCGCCCGCCGCCGTCCGCGCCGCCGCCCGGCTGGTCCTGGACGAGGCCGCCGACCGGGGGCGGCCGCCGCTGCGCGTGGACTACCTGGCCCTGGTCGATCCGGCGGACTTCACCGAGATCCCGGACGACCGGGAGAGCGGGGAGGCGATCCTCGCCGTCGCGGCGCGGGTCGGGGACACCCGCCTCATCGACAACATCCCCCTCACCTTCGGAGCCCTGACGTGACCGGTATACGGCTGACCGCCCCCGCCCCCGGCTGGGCCATCGACGCGGACGTCGTGGTGGTCGGCTCTGGCGTGGCCGGGCTCACCGCCGCGCTGCGCTGCGCCGCCGCCGGCCTGGACACCGTCGTCGTCACCAAGGCCCGCCTGGACGACGGCTCGACCCGTTGGGCCCAGGGCGGCATCGCCGCCGCGCTCGGCGAGGGCGACACCCCCGAGCAGCACCTCGACGACACCCTCGTCGCGGGTGCGGGCCTCTGCGACGAGGAGGCCGTGCGCACCCTGGTCACCGAGGGCCCCGACGCCGTACGCCGGCTGATCGAGACCGGCGCGCACTTCGACACCACCGACGGCGGCGCCATCGCGCTGACCCGCGAGGGCGGCCACCACCGCCGCCGCATCGCCCACGCCGGCGGCGACGCGACCGGCGCGGAGATCTCCCGCGCCCTGGTCGAAGCGGTCCGCGCCGCCGCCCTGCACACCATCGAGAACGCCCTCGTCCTGGACCTGCTCACCGACGCCGAAGGCCGTACGGCGGGCGTCTCGCTGCACGTCATGGGCGAGGGCCAGCACGACGGCGTGGGCGCGGTCCGGGCCCCCTCGGTGGTCCTCGCCACCGGCGGCATGGGCCAGGTCTTCTCCGCCACCACCAACCCCTCCGTCTCCACCGGCGACGGGGTGGCGCT
The DNA here is from genome assembly GCF_044330565.1 of Streptomyces sp. NPDC017448. Lineage (NCBI taxonomy): Bacteria > Bacillati > Actinomycetota > Actinomycetes > Kitasatosporales > Streptomycetaceae > Streptomyces > Streptomyces sp. NPDC017448. The sequence goes on from NZ_JBIRLM010000011.1 coordinate 188,898, forward strand.
CGCGCTGCGGGCCGGGGCGGAGGTCTCCGACCTGGAGTTCGTCCAGTTCCACCCCACCGTCCTGTTCCTCGGCGCGGACTCCGAGGGCCAGCAGCCGCTGGTCTCCGAAGCCGTACGGGGCGAGGGCGCCCACCTCGTCGACGGCGACGGCGTGCGCTTCATGGCCGGGCAGCACGAGCTGGCCGAGCTGGCCCCCCGCGACATCGTCGCCAAGGGCATCACGCGCCGGATGCACGAGAAGGGCGCCGAGCACATGTACCTGGACGCCCGGCACTTCGGGGCGGCCATGTGGGAGCAGCGCTTCCCGACGATCCTGGCCGCCTGCCGGGCCCACGGCATCGACCCGGTGACCGAGCCGGTCCCGGTCGCCCCGGCCGCGCACTACGCCTCCGGCGGCGTCCGCACCGACCTGCGGGGCCGCACCACCGTCCCCGGCCTGTACGCCTGCGGCGAGGTCGCCTGCACCGGGGTGCACGGCGCCAACCGCCTCGCGTCCAACTCCCTCCTGGAGGGCCTGGTCTTTGCCGAGCGCATCGCCGCCGACATCGCGGAGACCCGCCCGTCCCGCACCGAACCGGTCGCGGCCCCGGAGGGCGCGGCCCCGGAGGGTGGCGGCCCGGTAGCGCTGCCGGCCCCCGAGGCCCGTACGGCGATCCAGCGCACCATGAGCCGGGGCGCCGGGGTGCTGCGCTCCGCCGCCAGCCTGGCCGCCGCCGCCGAGGAGCTGGAGGCCCTGCACCGCGAGGCCGCCGCCGGCGCGGACGGGACGGGCGGCCCCAAGGCGGTCGTCCCCGGGGTGGAGGCGTGGGAGGTCGCCAACCTCCTCCTGGTCTCGCGGGTCCTGGTCGCCGCCGCCCGGGACCGCGAGGAGACCCGGGGCTGCCACTGGCGCGAGGACCGGCCCGACCGCGACGACGCCCACGGCCGCCGCCACCTGGTCGTCCGCCTCGCGCCGGACCGCACCCCGGTGGTCCACCGCACGGAGACCGCCGCGTTCCCGCCCGTACGCCCGTCCGGTTGAGCAGACTGCCGGCAGCACCCGCTCCGCCGCACCGTGCGGGGCGGCCCGCGCACCGCACGTTCCACCCGCACCACCCGTCACACCCCCGAGGAGCCGTCACCGTGAGCACGCCCGAAGAGAATCCGCGCCCCACACCCGTGGACGTACCGCTGATCCGGGTCGGCGCGCCCGCAGCGTCCGCACCGGCGGGAGGCGGCTGCGGCGACGGCTGCGGCTGCGGCGGCGAAGACGGGGCCGGCCCCGAGGCCCTGGAGTGCGGGCTCGACCCCGCGCTCGCCCTGCTGCTGGCCGAGGCGGGGCTCGACCCGGTCCAGGTCGAGGACGTCGCGCATGTGGCGATCGAGGAGGACCTCGACGGCGGGGTGGACGTCACGACCGTGGCGACCGTTCCCGAGGATGCCGTGACCACCGGTGACTTCACCGCTCGCGAGGCGGGCGTGGTCGCCGGGCTCCGGGTCGCGGAGGCGGTCCTGTCGATCGTCTGCACCGAGGAGTTCGAGGTCGAGCGGCACGTCGAGGACGGCGACCGGGTCGCCCCCGGCCAGAAGCTGCTGACCGTCACCACCCGCACGCGCGACCTGCTGACCGGCGAGCGCAGCGCGCTCAACCTGCTCTGCCGCCTCTCCGGCATCGCCACGGCCACCCGCGCCTGGGCGGACGTGCTGGAGGGCTCGAAGGCGAAGGTCCGCGACACCCGCAAGACGACGGCGGGCCTGCGCGCGCTGGAGAAGTACGCGGTGCGCTGCGGCGGCGGCGTCAACCACCGGATGTCGCTCTCCGACGCGGCCCTGGTCAAGGACAACCACGTGATCGCCGCGGGCGGCGTCGCGGAGGCGTTCAAGCGGGTCCGCGCCACCTTCCCGGACCTGCCCATCGAGGTCGAGGTCGACACGGTGGAGCAGGTCCGGGAGGTGCTGGACGCGGGCGTCGACCTGATCCTGCTGGACAACTTCACCCCGGCCGAGACCGCCGAGGCGGTCGCCCTGGTCGACGGCCGGGCGATCCTGGAGTCCTCCGGCCGCCTCACCCTCGACTCGGCCCGCGCCTACGCCGACGCGGGCGTCGACTACCTCGCGGTCGGGGCGCTCACCCACTCCGCGCCGATCCTCGACATCGGCCTGGACTTCCGCGACGCGGACGCGTCCCCCTCGGCCGGGGACGGGGCCGACGCCTGATGCTGCTCACCATCGACGTCGGCAACACGCACACGGTCCTCGGCCTCTTCGACGGCGAGGAGATCGTCGAGCACTGGCGGATCTCCACCGACCCCCGCCGCACCGCCGACGAGCTGGCCGTCCTGCTCCAGGGGCTGATGGGCATGCACCCGCTGCTCGGCATGGAGCTGGGCGACGGCATCGAGGGCATCGCGATCTGCGCCACGGTCCCCTCGGTCCTGCACGAGCTGCGCGAGGTCACCCGCCGCTACTACGGCGACGTCCCCGCCGTCCTGGTGGAGCCCGGCGTGAAGACGGGCGTGCCGATCCTGATGGACAACCCCAAGGAGGTCGGCGCCGACCGCATCATCAACGCGGTCGCCGCCGTCGAGCTGTACGGGGGTCCGGCGATCGTCGTCGACTTCGGCACCGCCACCACCTTCGACGCGGTCTCCCCGCGCGGGGAGTACACGGGCGGGGTGATCGCCCCCGGCATCGAGATCTCCGTCGAGGCGCTCGGCGTCCGGGGCGCCCAGCTCCGCAAGATCGAGCTGGCCCGGCCGCGCAGCGTGATCGGCAAGAACACCGTCGAGGCGATGCAGTCCGGCATCATCTACGGCTTCGCGGGCCAGGTCGACGGGGTGGTGGCCCGGATGAAGAGGGAGCTGGCCGCCGACCCGGACGACGTCACCGTGATCGCGACGGGCGGCCTTGCTCCGATGGTGTTGGGGGAGTCCTCCGTCATCGACGAGCACGAGCCCTGGCTGACCCTCATCGGGCTGCGCCTGGTGTACGAGCGGAACAGGTCCCGGCCCTAGCGGGAGCGCCCCCGGGGCCCGGCGTACCTGCGGGAACGGCCGGGCTCCGACCCCCGGGCTCCGCCCGGGACACCGCGACACCGGTGGCCAGCTAAACGGATTTTGTCCATTTAGCACGTATTGTCGCGTTATGCCCACGCCCTACGGTTCACGAGGCGGCATGGCGTTCAGCGCGGACGAGCTGCGGGTGCTCCGACGTGCCCTCGCCAACGCCCTCCACCCCATGTCCCTGTCCGACGAGGACGTCCAGGACTGCCTGCGGCTCGCGGGCTCCGTGGACGAGGCGGTCGGCGAGGCGGGTCGGCTGCGAGCGTTCCTCCTCGCCGACCTCGCCCGCTACCGCCACGCCCTCCCCGGCTCCGCCGTCGGCTACCTGGAACTGCTCCAGGACGCCCTGGCCGCCGGGTACGACCCCCGGCCGGACGACCTGGCCGCCCTGCGGGCCCTGCGCGGTGGACCGCTCGCCGCGGTCCTCCTGGAGCGGTGCCAACTGCTCGCCGAGCGCTCGGTACGGGCCCGGCTCGCCGGCCGTACCGCCGGAGCGGCGGCCCCCGGTCCCCGCGGCAGGCTGCTCGCCCTGCCCGGCGGCCGTGCCGCCGCCGGACAGGAGGCGGACCGGCCCGCGACCCCGGCCGCCCCGGGCCGCCCGCAGAAGCCCGGCGCCCGCCCGGCGCCCAAGCCGTCGGAGGTCTTCCCGCCGCGCCGCCGGCCCGCCCCGCCGCCCTCCGAGGAGCGGGCGGCCGGCTGACCTCCGCCCCTCCCGCCGGCGTCCGACGCGGCGGCCTCCACCGGGAGGTCGCCGCGTCCGGCCGCCCGGGGCTCGCTACTCTGGACGGCATGGACTATGTATCCGCGCTCGTGCCCCCCGTGGTGATGGCCGTCTTCTTCATCGCCCTGATCGTGATCATCGTCAAGAGCCAGGGCGGTCCGAACAAGACCAAGGAGGACGGTTTCGTCGACGCGGCGCTGGCCCGCGCGGAATCCGCGAAGCAGACCGCTCGTCCGGAGAACGTCTGAATCGCGGGAGCGGCCCGCCCCTCCCGGTGCCTCTCCGGAGCCCCTCCCGGCGTCTCCCCGGAACGCCCCCCGAGCGCACGACTCATCCGAGCCGTGCGCTCTTTTGCTGCGCGAATAACGGAACATCCGGGACATAAGGCACTAAAGTGATCCCGTGCCCCGTCAATTGGGAGACCTCGAAGACGCCGTGATGACACGCGTCTGGCAATGGAACCGGCCGGTCACGGTGCGGGAAGTCCTTGAGGACCTTCAGCAGGAACGCTCCATCGCCTACACGACCGTGATGACGGTAATGGACAATCTCCATCAGAAGGGCTGGGTACGCAGGGAAGTCGACGGCCGCGCCTATCGATATACGGCCGTCTCCACCAGGGCCGCCTACTCGGCCGCACTGATGAACGAAGCCTGGTCACGCAGTGACAACCCCGCCGCAGCGCTTGTCGCGTTCTTCGGCATGATGTCGCCGGAGCAGCGCGAAGCGCTCCGCGACGCCGTTCGCATGGTTTCCCCCGACCTCGCCGAAATCGCCCCCGGCGACCCCGCGGAACCGACCGCCGGGTCCGCCGGGAGCGGCGCCCCGGCCGATGGGACGACCCGGGAGAGCGGGCGATAGCGTCGGGGCATGTCCTCAGAGCAGCCGCAAAGCGACCCGGATACCGAACTCCATACCGACCCGTCGGTAAATAAGCCCGCCATCACCGTGAGGCGGGCCAGGACGAGTGATGTCGCGTCCGTGCGCGCGCTCCTCGACGGGTACGTGTCCGGAGGCATCCTGCTCGACAAAGCGACCGTCACCCTTTACGAGGACATCCAGGAGTTCTGGGTCGCGGAACGCGACGAGGACGCGCGGGTCGTCGGCTGCGGCGCGCTCCACGTCATGTGGGAAGACCTGGCGGAAGTCCGGACCCTCGCCGTGGACCCCCGGATCAAGGGCGCCGGAGTCGGGCACCGGGTACTGGACAAGCTCTTGCAGACCGCCCGTTGGCTCGGTGTCCGCAAGGTCTTCTGCCTCACCTTCGAAGTCGACTTCTTCGCGAAGCACGGCTTCGTGGAGATCGGAGAGACGCCCGTCGACACCGATGTCCACAGCGAGCTGCTGCGTTCCTACGACGAGGGCGTCGCGGAGTTCCTCGGTCTCGAACGAGTGAAGCCGAACACCTTGGGCAACAGCCGGATGCTTCTGCACCTGTGATGCGGAAGGACCTGCAACCCTATGTCCGAATCGCGCACGTTTCCCGTCTTCCCGGGCTGCGGAACCTCTCCCGAGGGTTTGTGTTTTCGAGAGAAAAGCGGTTTCCTTTCCGCGTACTCCATTTCCGATGAAAGGAAATCCCGTGGCACAGAAGGTTCAGGTCCTTCTTGTCGATGACCTCGACGGTGTCGAGGCCGATGAGACGGTCACGTTCGCCCTTGACGGCAAGACGTACGAGATCGACCTCACCACGGCCAACGCGGACAAGCTGCGCAGCCTTCTCGAGCCCTACACCAAGGGCGGGCGTCGCACCGGCGGCCGCGCGGCCACGGGTCGCGGCAAGGGCCGTGCCGTGTCCGGCGGTAACAAGGACACCGCGGAAATCCGCCGGTGGGCCCGCGAGAACGGCCACAACGTGAATGACCGGGGCCGCGTCCCCGCCGAGATCCGCGAGGCTTACGAGAAGGCCAACGGCTGATCCGCCGAATCCCTTGTCGGCGCCCCGGAACGGGCGCGTGACAGCCGGGCCCGATGGCATTCGGTGGCCGCCGCGTCCACCAGGCGCACGAGATCGGGGGCCTCGCCCCCACCGCTCCCGAAGCCCGCGAGGGCCGGCAGCGCCGGCCCGGGCGCACGCCTCGGCTCTGGGGGCCGCAGCCACGCGGCGGCCCCCGGCGAGTCCCCGGGAGCGCCCGGCAGAGGCGGGGCCGCGACCCGGCCGCCCACCCCCACGGCGGTCAGGTCCGGTACGAGAGGGCCCCACTCCAGCCAGTCGAGCAGCCCCGGCAGCTCATCGGCGCCGCCCGCGGCGACCAGCAGCCCCATTCGCGCCCCGGACAGCAGGACGGGTCCGGTGCGCACCCCGCGCCGCAGTACGGCGCGACCCGCTTCGGCGGGCAGCTCCAGCACGTCGAAGTCCACTCCGGCGAGCAGACACAGCGGAGCGCGCCCGGCGGCGGTCCAGCCCAGCTCCCTCGCGTACCGCAGGGCGAGGGCGGCGTCCGCGGAGGCCGGAGCGGCGTCGGGCGACGAGCGGGGGGACGGGACGGCGGGACTCATGTCCGATGAACCGCCGAACCGCTCGCGGAGTTACGCGCCCCGTCCCGGCTGTCGCGGAGCGTTTTCGCTCCGTCGCTTTCCGTGCTGTTCGCGGGAGCGCTCGGGAGCGTCCGGCAGCGCAAGGGTGTTCGCCCGTAGCGGAGGGAACCGGGGCGCGCCGCATGGACTGTCGGTGGTTGCGGGTAAGACTTTCCTAGTGGGAAGGGGCGACACGCCGGCCGGGACGCCCCACGTTCGCCATCGGCGTACTGGCGAAAGGGGTATCTGCCTGGCCTGCGGGAACATCGTCTCGCACCATCGGGTTGGAGCAGTTGTCAGCTGTTCGGCAGTAAGAATCCCCGCCGGTGCGGGGTGATCCGGACGGATGTCGGCAGTTGGAATGAGCTGTCCCGTCCTGCGGGACTAGCATGCGGAAGGACTGGGAGGGGACCGACCCCTCACTGACCGACCGCTCTGAGGAGCGATTAACGATGTTCGAGAGGTTCACCGACCGCGCGCGGCGGGTTGTCGTCCTGGCTCAGGAAGAAGCCCGGATGCTCAACCACAACTACATCGGCACCGAGCACATCCTCCTGGGCCTGATCCACGAGGGTGAGGGTGTCGCCGCTAAGGCCCTGGAGAGCCTCGGGATTTCGCTCGAGGCGGTCCGCCAGCAGGTGGAGGAGATCATCGGGCAGGGGCAGCAGGCTCCTTCCGGGCACATCCCCTTCACCCCGCGAGCCAAGAAGGTCCTGGAGCTGTCGCTCCGCGAGGCCCTTCAGCTGGGCCACAACTACATCGGCACCGAGCACATCCTGCTCGGCCTGATCCGCGAGGGCGAGGGCGTCGCCGCCCAGGTCCTCGTGAAGCTGGGCGCCGACCTGAACCGGGTCCGGCAGCAGGTCATCCAGCTTCTTTCCGGGTACTCGGGCAGCAAGGAGGCGGCCACCGCCGGCGGTCCCGCCGAAGGCACGCCCTCCACGTCCCTGGTGCTCGACCAGTTCGGCCGGAACCTCACCCAGGCCGCTCGTGAGTCCAAGCTCGACCCGGTCATCGGGCGCGAGAAGGAGATCGAGCGGGTCATGCAGGTGCTGTCCCGCCGGACCAAGAACAACCCGGTGCTCATCGGCGAGCCCGGCGTCGGCAAGACGGCGGTCGTCGAGGGCCTGGCCCAGGCGATCGTCAAGGGCGAGGTGCCCGAGACCCTCAAGGACAAGCACCTCTACACCCTGGACCTCGGCGCCCTGGTCGCCGGTTCGCGGTACCGCGGTGACTTCGAGGAGCGCCTGAAGAAGGTCCTCAAGGAGATCCGCACCCGCGGCGACATCATCCTGTTCATCGACGAGCTCCACACGCTGGTCGGTGCGGGCGCCGCCGAGGGCGCGATCGACGCGGCGAGCATCCTCAAGCCCATGCTGGCGCGAGGCGAGCTCCAGACCATCGGCGCCACCACGCTCGACGAGTACCGCAAGCACCTGGAGAAGGACGCGGCCCTGGAGCGCCGTTTCCAGCCCATCCAGGTCGCGGAGCCGTCGCTGCCGCACACCATCGAGATCCTCAAGGGTCTGCGCGACCGTTACGAGGCCCACCACCGGGTCTCCATCACGGACGAGGCCCTCGTCCAGGCCGCGACCCTGGCCGACCGGTACATCTCGGACCGCTTCCTGCCGGACAAGGCGATCGACCTGATCGACGAGGCCGGATCCAGGATGCGCATCCGCCGGATGACCGCGCCGCCGGACCTCCGCGAGTTCGACGAGAAGATCGCGGGCGTCCGCCGCGACAAGGAGTCGGCCATCGACTCCCAGGACTTCGAGAAGGCGGCTTCCCTCCGCGACAAGGAGAAGCAGCTGCTGGCGGCGAAGGCCAAGCGCGAGAAGGAGTGGAAGGCCGGCGACATGGACGTCGTCGCCGAGGTCGACGGCGAGCTGATCGCCGAAGTCCTGGCCACGGCCACCGGCATTCCGGTCTTCAAGCTGACGGAGGAGGAGTCCTCCCGTCTGCTGCGCATGGAGGACGAGCTCCACAAGCGCGTCATCGGGCAGAAGGACGCCATCAAGGCCCTTTCGCAGGCGATCCGCCGTACGCGGGCCGGCCTGAAGGACCCGAAGCGCCCCGGCGGCTCGTTCATCTTCGCCGGCCCGTCCGGTGTCGGTAAGACCGAGCTCTCCAAGACGCTCGCCGAATTCCTCTTCGGCGACGAGGACGCGCTGATCTCCCTCGACATGTCGGAGTTCAGCGAGAAGCACACGGTTTCCCGCCTCTTCGGTTCGCCCCCCGGCTACGTGGGCTACGAGGAGGGCGGCCAGCTCACCGAGAAGGTGCGCCGCAAGCCGTTCTCCGTCGTCCTCTTCGACGAGGTCGAGAAGGCCCACCCCGATATCTTCAATTCCCTGCTTCAGATCCTGGAGGACGGTCGCCTGACCGACTCCCAGGGCCGGGTCGTGGACTTCAAGAACACGGTCATCATCATGACGACCAACCTCGGGACCCGGGACATCTCGAAGGGCTTCAACCTGGGCTTCGCCGCCCAGGGCGACGTCAAGACGAACTACGAGCGGATGAAGATCAAGGTCAACGAAGAGCTCAAGCAGCACTTCCGGCCGGAATTCCTCAACCGTGTCGACGACACGGTGGTCTTCCACCAGCTGACCGAGGAAGACATCATCCAGATCGTCGACCTCATGATCGCCAAGGTCGACGAGCGTCTCAAGGACCGCGACATGGGCATCGAGCTCAGCGGCGAGGCCAAGACGCTGCTCGCCAAGAAGGGCTACGACCCCGTGATGGGCGCCCGGCCGCTGCGCCGGACGATCCAGCGGCAGATCGAGGACATCCTCTCCGAGAAGATCCTCTTCGGCGAGCTGCGTCCCGGTCACATCGTGGTCGTGGGCACCGAGGGCGAGGGCGACGAGAAGGCGTTCACCTTCCGCGGCGAGGAGAAGTCGGCTCTGCCCGACGTCCCCCCGATCGAGCAGGCGGCAGGCGGCGCCGGCCCGAACCTCACGAAGGACGTGTGACGCGCCCGTAGGGCGTGAGCCCGAGCGCTGTGAAGGGGCTGCCCCGGAACCGGTATCCGTACCGGTCCGGGGCAGCCCCTTTTCCTCTGCTCACGTCAGGGGCAGGACCGTGAGCCGGTCGCCCAGTTCCTCCGCCCCGGTGAGCAGGAACCGCTCGTCCGTGTGGACGGTCACCGTGATCCCGGACCAGTCGTGGAGCGGTGAGAGGTCCAGCGCCCCCTGGTCCGCGGCGACCCTGATGACCAGGCGTTCCAGCCGCGGAAAGAGGTCGCGCAGCAGGGCCGGACTCCGGCCGTTCCCGGGCGAGGGCACCGTCAGGTCCTCGACGGACGGGACCGCCGGTGTGCCGCTGAAGTCGGCGTGCCAGGGAAACACGGTGACCGCGAGAGCGGTGATCCCCGCGTGGGCGCGCACCTCACCGAGCGCGGCGTCGAAGTCGCCGAGCTCGAAGACCTCCAGCCTCTTCAGGGACCGCCAGGCGCCCAGCCCGTCCAGTGCGAGGGGGCACCGGGCGCCCAGCCGCAGCTGGGTGAGGCCGGTATGAGGGGCGATGTCACCGAGCCGCTCCAGCGTCAGATTCTCCAGCCACAGGGCGTCCAGCCCGTCGGGCAGTCCGGCGACGGTCCCCAGGGTGGAAGACATCCCCGCGGCGTCCAGGAACAGAGCCCCCAGGGCGCTGAACTCCTTCAGCGGCCCCAGGTCCCGCACCCCCGGGCACTCGTCCAGGGACAGCAACTCCAGCGAGGCGCGCACGGGGCGCAGGCAGGAGAGGTCGGTGAGGAGCCGGTTGCCCCCGAGGAAGAGGTTCTGGAGTCGCGGCGTCTTCTCCAGGGCCTCGCTGATCTCCCGCTCGGGCAGGTCCGTACTCAGGGAGATGCCTTCGACCAGGGGGATGTGGCGCAGTGCCCTGAGCCGGTCGCGGTCGCTGATTACCCACAGAACCGAGGAGCGGTCGCCGTGGGCGAGGACCTGGGTGGCGTACTCCTCCGCGGGGAAATTCCGCCAGCTGTAGACGAACGAACTGGCCAGGCCGGGATGGGCGAGGAACCAGGCTCGGGCGTGAGGAATGGCCTCCCTCCCTCCGATCGCGGTGATCAGGTCTGCCATGTGTTCGGCGGACGGGTGCTCCGTCGCCATGGTGTCCGGTCCGGGCAGGAGGCCGAGCACTGCCGCACCCAGTCGGGCCAGTGAGCCCATCTGGACGCTGCCCGTGGGAGGAAGCAGACCGGCGAGGGACGTGCGAACCCGCTCCCGCACCGTGCCGTCCAGCCAGGAGGCGTACTGGGCGCACAGGGCGGCCAGGACGTGCAGGTCGGTGCGGAGGGGTGACTTCTCCCCGTGCTTCTCTCCCGCGTCCAGCAAACCCTCGACGAGCTGCGCCAGTTGGCGGCGTCCGCAGTGCCCCGCCGCCAGCAGGATCACGTCCTGCCAGGTCTCCTCCTCAGCGTGCCGGAGCAGTTCGCCCAGGTGGTCGTCCTCGACGAGCTCCTTGGCGGCCAGGTAGTCCTGGAAGGTGCGGTGGATGAACTGGTAGGTGTCGTCGCCGTGTTCCTGGAGCAGGCCGCTGCGGTTGAGCAGGTGGGTGAGGATCTGTTCGGGCGGGCCCTGGGCGCTCGCCCGGTCCATCCCCGCGAGCGCGCGGCCGAGTTGGCGCAGCGCCTGGTCCCGGGTGAACTCCGACTGGCCCTCGCGGACCAGCCACACGGCGATCCGCTGGAGGAGCTGGGTGTGCTCCTCGACGTCCAGGACGATGCCTTCCGGGCCCCCGATCCCGCGCCGGCGGTCACGGTGGCCGAGCAGCATCTCCAGCGCCGAGCGGTACAGCTTCCAGCGGGTCTCGGGGAGGAAGCCGTCGCGCCGGCGGTGCAGGGCGCAGATCACCGCGCAGAGCAGCGGCGTACGGGCCAGGTCGCGGAGCGCGGGGTTCTGCTCGAACTGGCGCGAGAGGTCCCGCTCCAGTTCGTCCAGCCGTTCGGCGTCGTCCTGCTCGGTGGACCGGGCGGCCCGGTGCCAGCAGGAGACGAACGCCTGGATGTCCTCGTTCCGCATCGGCAGGAGGCGCAACTCCGCGAAGTCCTCGGAGCGCAGCCAGTCCGCCTCGACGGCGAGCGGCCGTACGGTCACGACGCACCGGGTGTCCGGGTAGCGGGCCAGGAGCTGCGAGAGCCAGACGTGCGCCTGCTCGCGCTCCTCCGGCGGCACCTCGTCCAAGCCGTCCACCAGCAACAGCGCCCGCCCGGCCTCCAGAACCCGGCCCGCCCAGCCCTCCGGGGCCGCGTCGACCACCAGCCCCGCCGCCCCCGCCAGCTCGGCCGGGACCGGGAACGCCGCCCCGCGGGCCCGCAGGGTGCGCAGCGGCACCATGAAGGGGATCAGGCCGTTCAGCGGGGCCAGCGCGTCGCCCAGGGTGCGGGCCGAGGCGTGGGCGGCCAGCCACCACAGCAGCGTCGTCTTGCCCGCCCCCGCCTCGCCGCGCAGCAGCACGCGGGGACGGTCGGCCAGGAGGTCGTCGATGCGCCGGGGGAGGGCCGGGGCGGGCCCGGGGGCCTGCTCCGACGCCTGCGCCTCCAGGCTCAGGTAGGCCGTGTCCAGGTCCCACTCGGAGTCGTGCCGGCTCAGCTCGTCGAGGCCGAAGACCTTGGTGCGGCGGTACGCGACGCCGAGCGCCTGCGCGTACTCCGTCTCGTACCGCAGGTCCCTCGGGAAGCTGCCGTGCACGCGTTCCTCGCGCAGGTCGACCCCGGTCCGCCGGTAGACCAGGCGGAAGGGCTTCGCGGCCAGGACCGGTCCGAGCGGGACGCATTCGACCCGGCGCCCCTCGCGCTGCCTCGGGAGCTGCCGGGCGACGCCCAGCAGCACGTCCCCCATGAAGACCGGGCCGCCGGAGATCCCGGCCAGGGCCGCCGACTCGTCGTCCGGGTGGGCGGCGGGCGAACCGTCCAGGTCGCAGACCAGCAGCTCGCGGACCCGGCCCGCCAGGGGCAGGACCGTCGCCGTGTACTGGTCCGCCTCCAGCCGCCGGTCGGGGCCGTAGCGCTGGACGCGCGGGAAGCCGGTGATCTCGCAGCCGGGTATCGCCTGGCGGGTGTCGACCACGCCGAGGCGTACGGGAGGGACGGGCCGCACCGGTTCGACGGCCTGGAGGAGCGCCACGTCCAAGCGGTAGTCGATCCAGGCGACCGTGGCGCGGACGCGGTCCGGGCTGTCCGGGTGGGCCACGTGGACGGTCCCGGTCTTGACCACGTGGGCGCAGGTCAGGATCAGCAGGTCGGTGAGGAGGACGCCGCTGCCCTGGCGGGCCCCGGTGACGACCACCGTGCGGTCGGCGGGGTGGGTCGGGACGGTGCGGGTCGGGACGGCGTGGGGCGGGATCGCGGTGGACTCCTTCACGGCCGGCCGGGCCCGTCACCGAACCCCGCCGTGGTGCCGTGGCCTTCCCCCGCGCTTCGGCCGAACCCCGCCGTGGACCCGTCGTCGTCGGTCCCCACCTCCCACGCCTCACCCGTCGTGGCGTGGCGCGGGGTCAGGGTGAAGGCCACCTTGTGCGTGCGGCCCGAGGCGAGGGCGGCGTCCGCGCCCGCCTCGACCACCCAGGCCCTCACCTTGCCGCCCGCCTTCGCCTCCCGCCGCAGTTCGAGGGTGAACTCCATCTGAATGTCGCCGACCGCGAAGGAGACCGGGTGGTCCGTGGCCCGGGCCGCCGCGTCGACCAGCTGGTTGCGGATGGACGCGACGGCGTCGGCGAGCTCGATGCCGTCCAGCGCATGGGTGTTCTCGGCTGTCATGGGATCCCCCGGGGGTGCGGTGCCGCTTTCCCGTCAGCGTAGTGAAGGAGCGCGCCGAAGGTCCCGAAACGGAAGGACCAAGGTCCCACCGGCGGTGACAAGGCGCACAGGGCGAAACGCGCCTACTAGCCGGGCTAGGAGGAGCGGCCGGGAGGGGGCGCGGGACCTTCGGCCCGGTGGCGGCGGGCCCTTCCGAGGTTCCGTCCGATACGGACGCTTCTCGGTGCCTTGTCTGGAAAAGGCGCCACGGAACAGGCGTTAAACCTCTTCCGCGCCAAGGATTCCGTGGTCCGTCAGGACACCCCATAACGGGACAACCCCACCTCATTCCCGGGGCCCTTTCTACGGCTTTTCTTCGTAGAAGGGGTGTTTGAGCACCGGCGGGGGTGCGGGTTACCAAGGTGGAGCAAGCCCGGACAGCACGCCGGGTCCACTCACCTTCGGAGGACTTCCCCGTATGAAGCGCGCAACGAACCAGCACACCGTCCGCCCGTCCGCCTTCCGCGTCCGTGGCGCCGTCCTGGCCGCCGGCCTGGGGGCGTCCGTGGCGCTGGGTGCCGGTACGGCGTTCGCCTCCGGTGGCGCCGAGGCCGCCGCCGCCCCCCTCACCGCGAGCACCGTCGCCGACGGGGTCGCCGCCCAGGCCGCCGCGCAGGGCAAGGCCGCCGACGCGGCCGCGAAGAAGGCGTCCGACGCGAAGAAGAAGGCCGAGGACAAGAAGAAGGCGGCGAAGAAGAACGCCGCCTCCTGGAAGACCCCGGTCAAGAAGTACACGCTGACCGCCAGCTACGGCACCGGTGGCGCCCGCTGGGCCGCCAAGCACTCCGGCCAGGACTTCGCGGTGCCGGTCGGCACCGACGTCACGGCCGCCCACACCGGCACCGTCGTGAAGGCCGGCCCGAACGGCGCCGGCGACGGCCCCGCGTACGGCAACGCCGTCGTGATCAAGCACTCCAACGGCAAGTACTCGCAGTACGCGCACCTGTCGCAGGTCAACGTGAAGATCGGCCAGCACGTGAAGACGGGCCAGAAGATCGCCCTGTCCGGCAACACCGGCAACTCCAGCGGCCCGCACCTGCACTTCGAGATCCGCACCACCCCGAACTACGGCTCGGCGCTGAACCCGGCCGCGTTCCTCCGCTCGGTGCACGTCTCCATCTGATCCGACCGGCCTGACCGCGCGGCCCCACGGCGCCCGCCGGCGATCCACGCCCGGCGCCCGGCCGGCCGCGCAGCACAACCGAAGAAGCGTTCAGTGGACCCGTTACACCCCGGTACCCGGGGCGTGCGCCCGGGTCACCCGACCGACGGCGACGTCGAGGACAGCCTCACGGCTCACTCCTCGGGGTCGCCGTCGGCGTTTCCGTACCCCGGAGCCCGGCCGGAGCGAGCCGCTCGGTCCGCGGACCGCTCAGTCCGCGGACCGCGGCCGGTCCGCCGTCCGCAGCACCGGGAAGCTCCCGGTCACCGTCGGCGCGTGCTCCGGCAGCCACAGCACGGCGATCGCCCCGCCCGCCCCCTTCGCGGCGCCCGAGGGCGCCGCGTTGCGGAAGGTCAGCCGGGCCCCCAGCACCCGCGCCTGGCCCGCCGCGATCGTCAGGCCGAGCCCGTGCCCGTGGCCGGCCCGGTCCACGCTCCCCGTACGGAACCGGCTCGGCCCGTCCCGCAGCAGCTCCTCCGGGAAGCCCGGCCCGTGGTCGCGGACCCGTACCACCCGGCCCTCGACCGTGACCTCCACCGGGGTCGAACCGTGTTTGGCGGCGTTCCCGAGCAGGTTGCCGAGGATGCGCTCCAGCCGGCGCGGATCGGTGGAGACCCACGACTCGTGCACCACCCGCACGGTCACATCGGGGTCCAACCGCCCGATCCGCCGACCGACGAACTCCCCGAGCTGCAGCATCTGGAGCTCAGCCCGCTCCGAAGCGCTGTCCAGCCGGGCCACCTCCAGCACGTCCTCGACCAGCGTCCGCATCGCCTGCGCCCGGTCCCGCACCAGCTCGGTGGGGCGTCCCGGCGGCAGCAGCTCGGCCGCCGTGAGCAGCCCGGTCACCGGGGTGCGCAGCTCATGGGCGATGTCCGCGGTGACCCGGCGCTCCGCCTCGATCCGCTCGTTCAGCGCGTCGGTCAGCGCGTCGACCGCCCGCGCCAGCTCGTCCGTCTCGTCGCGGACGACCCCGCCGACGGCCTCCCCGACCCGTACGTCCGTCTGCCCCTGGGCGACCAGACCCGCCGCGGCCGCCGCCTTGCGCAGCCGGCGCGAGAGCCGGCCGCCGATGAGCACCCCGAGCGCACAGCCGCCGAAGACCACCGAAACCGATCCGATGATCAGGGCCCGGTCGAGATCGTCCATGATCGCGGCGGAGCGGTCGGCGAACCGGGTGTGGAGCGAGAGCACGTCCCCGTCGGCCAGCGGGAGGGCCGCCCAGACCTCGGGAACCCCGTCCGCGCCCTCCTCGACGTGGGTGGCCCGGCGGTTCTTGCGGACCTCCTCGCGCAGGGACGGCGGGAGCGTGGGGTCGTTGAGCTGGGCCCCGAACTTCGGGCCGCCCTTCTGCATGCTCGTCGCCTCGTAGAAGCGCTGGGCGCCGAGCAACCGCTCCAGCTGCACCTCGCGGGCGTTCTCGATCATCGAGACGCGGGCCGCGTTGTGCACCACGAGGCTCAGCGCCACCGCGATGAGCGCGCCGACCGCCGCGATGGCGATGCTGATCTTCCACCGGACGCCCGTCCGCAGGGCCGGCCGCCTCATCCGCGCCTCACCAACTGCTCCACGGCGCGTCAGCCGCGCAGCTTGTAGCCGAAGCCGCGGACCGTGTCGATCCGGTCCTGGCCGATCTTGGTGCGCAGCCGCTGGACGTGGACGTCCACGACCCGGGTGTCGCCGCCCCACCCGTAGTCCCAGACCCGCTCCAGGAGTCGGTCGCGGGACAGGACGGTCCCCGGCGCGGAGGAGAACTCCAGCAGCAGCCGCATCTCGGTGGGCGTCAGCGCCACCTGCTCACCGGCGCGACGCACCTCCATGCCGTCCGTGTCGACCTCCAGGTCGCCGAAGACCAGCACCCCGCCCAGCGCCTCGGAGTCCTCCTCCCCGCCGCCCTGGCCCGGCCCGTCCGGCCCGGCCGCGTGGCCGAAGCGGCGCAGCACCGCCCGGATGCGGGCGACCAGGACCGCGCCGTCGAAGGGCTTGGTGACGTAGTCGTCGGCCCCGGCCTCCAGGCCCAGCACCACGTCGATGGCGTCGGCCCGCGCGGAGAGCATGATCACCGGCACGGTCGACTCGTCCCGGATGCGGCGGCAGAGGCTGACCCCGTCCAGCCCGGGCACCATCACGTCGAGCAGCGCGATGTCCGGCCGGTCGGCGCGGAACGCCTCCAGGCCCAAGAGCCCGTCGGGCATCGCGGTGACCGTGAAGCCCACCCGCTCCAGGGCGAGCTGGGTGGCCTCCCGGATGACGTCGTCGTCCTCGACGAAGAGGACGTGGGTCTCGGCCATGGGGCTGCTTCTCGCTTTCCGTTCCCGCCCGGTCGCACCGGCGCGTGGTCACTTCGTTCCCGCCGGGCCCCGGTACGCGTACGCCGCCCCCGCCCGGCCCGGG
Organism: Streptomyces sp. NPDC017448; assembly: GCF_044330565.1. NCBI lineage: Bacteria > Bacillati > Actinomycetota > Actinomycetes > Kitasatosporales > Streptomycetaceae > Streptomyces > Streptomyces sp. NPDC017448. The sequence goes on from NZ_JBIRLM010000011.1 coordinate 205,538, forward strand.
CGCGTTCTCAGTTCGCGTCCGGCTCCGCCGGGTCCTCCGTCGGAACCGGTTCCACCGGCTCCGACTGCACGGGCAGGTCGCCGTCCGTGCCCTCGACAGCACGGCTGAACTCGTTGTGCACCCGGTCGTGCTCGGTGAAGCGGTCGTCCGTCCAACGGTAGGTGACCACCTCGGAGCCGGACGGGTAGGCCAGCGGGTCCTTCGATCCGTAGACCTGGGTCGTCACCACCAGGTCGCCGCGGTCGATCGTGCCGTAGACGGCGGGGACCTCGACCGCGAAGACGTTCTCGTAGGAGCCCTTCTCGTCCGCCCGGTACACATACGTCCCGACGCTCACCGAGTCGGCGCAGCTCATCACGTTGACCACCACGTCGGCGGAGCGGCCGCCGGTCATCGACCCGTAGGAGGTGTCGACCGGGTAGCCCCGGCCCGCACAGGGCTTGAGCCCCTCCCTGACCCGCTCGCCCACCTCGGGGTCGTTCTTGAGCAGCTCCACGGCGTCGACCCGCCGGACGGGCGTGGCCGTCCCGGAGGGGCCGGTGCGCGGGGTGACCTGGGCGACCGGCTGACTGCCCGCGGGGCCCTCGTCCCGGGTTCCGGCGCCTCCGGTGGAGCAGCCGACGGTGAACAGCCCGAAGGCGGCGAGCCCGGCCAGGGCCGTGCCGCTCGCCGCCGTACCCGCCCGGAAGCCCCGGCGGCGGGCCCGTCCCCGCCCCGGCCCGCTCCGGGCGGAGCCGCCGTCCGGTCGCCCGGGGCCGCCCGGGGAGGACGGGGTGGGGGACGCGCCGTTCCCGGGGGGGACGTCCGGGAAACCGTCCCGGCGACCGCCTCCGCCGACGCTGCTGCCGCTCAGGCCGCGCACCGCTCCATCCCCCGCTCGTCGTGACGCCTGTTCCGCTGCGCCGGTGTACGCGCCCCCGCCCCCGGCACCGTCGTGAGCGGCGACCGCTGGGAGGGGACACGGGAGGGGGCGGCCGGCGCCGCGCTCCGGCGGCCGGCGTGTTCCCGGGCCACCGCCTCGCGGCTGTCCAGCTCGCGGCTCTCCAGCTCCTGGCGCAGTCGCGCCAGGGCCCGGTGCAGCGTGCTCTTGACCGTACCGGCCGACATGCCGAGCGCCGCGGCCGTCTCCTCCGTGCTCATCTGCTCCCAGTGTCGCAGCACGACGACGCTGCGCTGCTTGGGAGCCAGAATGCCCAGGATGTCCATCAGCAGGGCGCGGTCGGCGCGCTGCTCGCTGCCGTCGTCGACGCTCGCGTCGGGCAGCTGCTCGGTCGGGACCTCTTCGAGCTTGCGCGCCCGCCACCACTCCGTACGGGTGTTGATCATGACGCGGCGCAGATAGGCGTCGGCCAGCGACTTGTCGGCGATGCCGTCCCAGCGGCCGTACGTGCGCACCAGGGCGGTCTGGAGCAGGTCCTGGGCGTCCACGGGGTCGGGGACCAGACGGCGTGCGCTGCGCAGCAGCGCGTCCTGCCGTGTGCGTACGTACTCCTCGAACGCGAGCACCTCGCCCTGCGCCATCACAACCGCCTCCGTCCCCGGACATCCCCGTGTACTCCCGGGCCGCGGTGGTCTCCGCGGCCCGGCCGTCCTGCCGTTCTGCTGTCGCAGACGCTACGGAGGCGTTGTCACGACGATGTGCGGAGCAGCCGTAGGCCGGTGCACGGCTGTCCATCGGTTGTGTAACAGCGAGGGCGGGGCGGGCCCCGGCGGCGGCGCGGGGGTCAGGACATCGGCAGGCGGTACCGGCCGTCCGCCAGCGGTTCGACGAGCCCGTCGGAGACCAGCCCGTCCAGCGCCCTGGCCCGCTGCACCGGCTCCTCCCACACCGCGTCCAGCGCGGCCTGCGGGACCGGGGCCACCGCCTCCCGCAACACCGCCAGCAGCCGCCCGCGCACCTGGCGGTCGGTCCCGGCGTACGTCTGGCCCTTGCGCGGCGGCCCCTGGTGCGCGGGCTTCCCCGCCAGCCGCCAGGAACACCGCGAGGCGATGGGGCACCGGTCGCAGTCCTCGTTGCGCGCGGTGCACACGAGGGCCCCCAGCTCCATCGTGGCCGCCGCCCACTTCGCCGCCCGCTCGTCCTCCTCGGGCAGCAGCGCCCGCGCGAGCTTGCGCTCGGCGGCCGTGGTCGCGTTCGGCGGGTACTGGACGCCGGTCGCGGCGCGGGCGAACACCCGGCGGACGTTCGTGTCGAGCACCGCGTGCCGCTGCCCGTACGCGAACGAGGCCACGGCCGCCGCCGTGTACTCGCCGATCCCGGGCAGCGCCAGCAGCTGGGCGTGCTCGCTCGGCACATCGCCGCCGTGCCGTTCCGTTATCGCCTGCGCGGCCCCGTGCAGGCGCAGCGCGCGGCGCGGGTAGCCGAGCCGGCCCCAGGCGCGGACCGCCTCGCCGGGCGCCTCGGCGGCCAGGTCGGCGGGGCGGGGCCAGCGGGCGAGCCACTGCTCGTACACCGGCAGGACCCGGTTCACCGGGGTCTGCTGCAGCATGAACTCGCTGACCATCACACCCCAGGCACCCGCTTCGGGGCGGCGCCAGGGCAGATCGCGGGCGTGCTGTTCGAACCACCCGATGACGGGGGTGTGGAGGGAGTGGGCGGCGACGGGGGGCGTCTGGGCTGAGGGCGAAGTCATGGCAGTCATGGCACTGACGATCCTGGCACGGAAGGCGGTGCGGGTGTCACGGACGCGGGGGTGTCGGCCCGCGCGGCGGCCCACGGGGTGACAACGCCACCCGTTCTGTCCCCTGTGACCGGCTCGCTCCACCGTTTCCATGATGATGATCGGCAAAACTTGTGAGCGGAGCGGCGGGTGGGGCCGGAGAAGGCCCGGATCTCTCGTAGAGTTCGGAGCGTGGGATCTATGCGCAATCCGGTCGGTCCGCTTCCCTCCAGCATCTACTGGCGACGAAGGGCGGTAGCGGGGCTTCTGGTTGCGCTCCTCGCCGCGTTGATCGCCTGGGCCGTGACGTCCGCGGGAGGCGGGGGCAGCCGGGACGACGGCAAGTCGGGCGGCTCCGACCCGGTCGAGTCGATCACCCCCGGCCCGGGCGGCTCCGGCCCCGCGATCAGCCAACAGCCGGGCGGGCGCGACGAGTCGGACGACGAGGGCGGTTCCGGCGGCTCGGGGGGCGCGGGCGGTTCCTCCGGCGGCGCGAGCGGGGGCGGCGCGTCCGACGGCGCGTCAACAGGCGGTACGGGCACGGGCGGTGCGGACGCGTCCGGCGCGGGCACGGCGGGCGCGGGCGGCGACGGCGGCGCGGGCCGACAGGTGCCGGCCGGCTCCCCGCTCCCCGAATGCAAGCCCGCCCAGCTCCGGTTGAGCCTGCGCACGAAGGTCAGCTACGGCCCCGACGACAAGCCGAAGTTCGAACTGATCGCGAAGAACACCTCGTCGACCACGTGCAAGGCCGACTTCGGGCCGAAGAACGCGGTGCTCACGGTGGTCGAGGCCGGGGGCGAGGACGACGACCCGATCTGGTCCTCCAAGGACTGCCCCGCGGCGGCGGGCCCGCTGTTCCTGAAGGTCCCGGCGGGTGCGACGGTCGTGCACACGGTGGACTGGAACCGGACGCCGTCCGCCCCGCGCTGTGCGACGCCGCCGGCCGGGAAGGCGGGGCCGGGCACGTACCTCCTGGAGGCGAAGGCCCCGGGCATCCCGGTCCAGCGGGCGTCCTTCGTTCTCGCGAAGGACTGAACCCCGCCGCCCGGTCCGCCCTCTCCGGCCCGTCCGGCGACTCTCTTCAGCCCGTCCGGCGTTCGAGGACGGGAACCGTTCACGCGGACGGGCGGGGGACTCGCGGTGCGGGCGGGCTCGGGGATCTCCGGGCACGGGCGGGCCCGGAGATCCGGGGCACCCGGACAGGCCGGTGAGCGCGCGGGCCCCACCGGAAGCCCCGGGAGCACCGGGAGGCTCGGCGCGGCGCCGTACGCGCCGCGTGAGCTCAGACGTACCGCTCCAGGATCGACGACTCCGCCAGCCGCGACAGCCCCTCCCGCACGCTGCGCGCCCGCGCCTCGCCGACGCCGTCCACCGCCTGGAGGTCGTCCACGCTCGCCGCCAGCAGCTTCTGCAGGCCGCCGAAGTGCTCCACCAGCCGCTCGATGATCGCCCCCGGCAGCCGCGGCACCTTCGCCAGCAGCCGGAAGCCCCGCGGGGACACCGCCGAGTCCAGCGTCTCGGGCGAGCCGCTGTAGCCCAGCGCCCGCGCCACCACCGGCAGCTCCAGCAGCTCGGTGTGGCTCAGGGCGTCCAGCTCCGTCAGCGCCTCGGCCACCGTGCGCGACCGCTTCGCCGTCGGCTCGGGGACGTAGTCGCGGACGACCAGCTCCCGCTCCGGCTCCACGCCCGCGATCAGCTCGTCCAGCTGGAGCGAGAGGAGGCGCCCGTCGGTGCCCAGCTCGACCACGTACTCCGCGATCTCCGTCGCGATCCGCCGCACCATCTCCAGCCGCTGCGCCACCGCCGTCACGTCCCGGACGGTGACCAGGTCCTCGATCTCCAGGGCGGACAGCGTGCCCGCCACCTCGTCGAGGCGCAGCTTGTACCGCTCCAGCGTGGCGAGCGCCTGGTTGGCCCGGGACAGGATCGCGGAGGACTCCTCCAGGACCCGCCGCTCCCCGTCCACGTACAGCGCGATCAGCCGCATCGACTGCGAGACCGAGACGACGGGGAAGCCGCACGCCTTGGAGACCCGGTCCGCCGTGCGGTGCCGGGTTCCCGTCTCCTCCGTGGGGATCGAGGCGTCCGGGACCAGCTGCACGCCCGCCCGCAGGATCTTCGTCATGTCCTTGTCGAGGATCAGCGCGCCGTCGAGCTTGCACAGCTCACGCAGGCGCGTCGCCGTGAACTCGACGTCCAGCACGAATCCGCCGGTGCACATCGACTCGACGGTCTTGTCCATGCCCAGCACGATCAGGCCGCCGGTATTGCCGCGGAGAATGCGCTCCAGGCCGTCCCGCAGGGCCATACCGGGCGCGACCGCGCTCAACGAGGCGCGCATCAACGCCTCGTTGCCGGTGCCTTGGCCGGACTTTCCGGGCGTCGTCGCCCGGTCGTTGGCTGCCACTGCACTCCTCCGGTCACAGGTCTGCGGTGCTCTCGCGTCCACCGTGCCCTGTCCACGGGCGGGCGAGACCAGGGCAAAGTCTACCGGCGCGCGCCGTCCTCCTGTGGTGCCTCCTGGCGAGCCCTGCGCGGCAGGACCCGCAGAGCGTCGCCCATGTCGGCGACTTCCGTGACCTTCATACCGGCCGGGACCCTCCCCGGATCCGTCGGAACGAGGGCGTGGGTGAAGCCCAGACGGTGCGCCTCGGCCAGCCTCCGCTGCACCCCGGTGACCCGCCTGACCTCGCCCGCCAGCCCCACTTCGCCGATCGCGACCAGGTTCTTGGGGAGGGGGGTGTCGCTGGCCGCGCTGGCCAGCGCGAGCGCGATGGCCAGGTCGGCGGCGGGCTCGGTGAGCTTCACGCCGCCCACCGTCGCGCTGTAGATGTCCCGCTTGCCGAGCGCGCTGATCCGGCCGCGCTGCTCCAGCACGGCGAGCATCATCGAGACCCGGGAGGTCTCCAGACCGGAGGTGGTGCGCCGGGGCGAGGGGATCTGCGAATCGACGGTCAGCGCCTGCACCTCGGCGACCAGGGGCCGCTTGCCCTCCAGCGTCACCGTCAGGCAGGTGCCGGGCACCGCCACGTCGCGGCGGGTCAGGAAGAGGCCCGAGGGGTCGGTGAGACCGGTGATGCCCTCGTCGTGCAGCTCGAAGCAGCCGACCTCGTCGGTCGCCCCGTAACGGTTCTTGACGCCGCGCACCAGCCGCAGCCGGGCGTGCCGGTCGCCCTCGAAGGAGAGCACCACGTCCACCAGGTGCTCCAGCAGCCGGGGACCGGCGATCGCCCCGTCCTTGGTGACGTGGCCGACCAGCAGTGTGGCCATCCCGCGCTCCTTGGACGCCCGGATCAGCGCCCCCGCGACCTCCCGGACCTGGGCCATCCCCCCGGGCGCGCCGTCGATCTCGGGCGAGGCGACCGTCTGCACCGAGTCCAGGACCAGCAGCGACGGCTTGACCTCGTCCAGATGGGCGAGCACCGTCGACAGGTCGGTCTCCGCCGCGAGGTAGAGGTGGTCGTTGATCGCCTTGATCCGGTCGGCCCGCAGCCGGACCTGGCTCGCGGACTCCTCGGCGGTCACGTACAGCGTGCGGTGGTCCTCGCTCGCCGCCTTCGCCGCCACGTCCAGCAGCAGCGTCGACTTGCCGACGCCCGGCTCGCCCGCCAGCAGCACGACCGCGCCGGGCACGAGCCCCCCGCCGAGCACCCGGTCCAGCTCGCCGACGCCGGTCGAGCGGGCGGTGGCCGTCCGGCTGTCGACCTGGCCGATCGGCAGCGCGGCCGTGGAGACCCGGCCGGCGGCGGTGGTGCGCACGGCGGGTGCGCCGCCGAACTCCTCGACCGTCCCCCACGCCTGGCACTCGGGGCACCGGCCGAGCCACTTGGCGGTGGTCCAGCCGCATTCGGTGCAGCGGTAGGACGGGCGGTCCTTCGCGGATTTCGTACGGGCAGCCATGGCGTCACCGTATCGGTGGGGTATGACAACGCCGCCCGCGCGGTCGGCCCGGCCCCCCTCCGCCCCCGCCCTGCGCGCGCCGTCCCCTCGCACGCAGGGCGCACGGAGGCACGCCGGGCGCGCACGCCCGTTTCCCCGGCCTCTGTCCTCTTTCGAGGGATACGTTCACCCGTAAGGATTAAATGTGCTCAAGGGGCGCTTGGGGTGTGCGCTCCTCTGCCTACGGTCGCCGGGTGATGAGCAGCAGGCTGGAGACCCCGACGCACACCGCCGGCGCACACCGGGCGCATCGCCGAGCAGCCCGCACCACGGCCCAGCGCCCGCCCGCACGCTACGAGCCGTATCTCGACGGCCTCTTCACCTACTGCCTCTCCGTGCTCTGCCACCACGACGCGGCCACCGACGCGCTCGGCGCCGCCCTGGCGATCGCGGACCGGCAGGACGCCCGGGGGCCCACCCCCGAGGAGGAGCGCCGGTCCTGGCTGTACGCCCTGGCCCGCTGGGCCTGTCTGCGCACCCTCGCCGAGCGCGCGCGGGGCCGCCGGGCCCACCGCCGCCCCTCCGGTCCGGCCGGGCCGCCCCGCCCGGCCCAGGCGCCCGATCCCACCCCCCACGGGGCGCGCACCGCGCGGCGCACGCCGGAGCACACCCCGCCCGCCACGGGGCCCGGGCCCGGGTCGCCCGAGCACCCGGCGCCCGCCACCCCCGAGGACGCCGCCGTCCCCGCCCCCGCGGAGACGCCCGCCGCCGAGGCCCGCCGACGGGAGCTGGCCACCCTCGCCTGGCCCGAAGCCGCGGGCACCACCCCGGAACAGCGCGAAGCCCTCGAACTGGCCGTCCGCCACCGGCTCGCCCCGCGCGCCGTCGCCGCCGTCCTCGGGCTGGAGCCGGCCGCCGCCCGGGAGCTGCTGGCCGGGGCGGCCTGCGAGGTGGAGCGCACCCGCGCGGCCCTCGCCGTCGTCGGGACCGGCGGCTGCCCCACCGTCGCCCGGCTCACCGGCGACCGCCGGGTGCTGCTCTCCGCCGCCCTGCGCCGCGAACTGGTCCGGCACGTCGACGACTGCCCCCGCTGCCGCCGCGCCGCCGAACGGGCGGACGCCGCCGGACCCTGGCCCGGGGCGGTCCCGGCCCCGGCCGCCGCCCTGCCCCTGGTCGAGGCCCCCCGCCCGTCCGTGTACGTCGCGATGGCGCAGGCCCAGCGCGCCCGGGCCGCCGGGCCGCGCTTCGACCGGGCCGGGTTCCCGCTCGACCCCAAGGACCAGGCCGCCCGCCGCGACCGGCTGCGGGCCCGGGTCGTGACGACGACGGTCGTCGCGACGGTGGTCGCCGCCCCCGTGATCGCCCTGTGGGCCGCGTACCGGGGAGCGCCGCTGACCGGCGAGGGCCACGACGGCAGGACCGTCACCGCCACCGAGGTGGACGGCGCGGGCGGGATGGACGGCGACCCCTCCGAGACCGGCGGCAGCCCTCCCGGCGACCGCTTCGGCGCCCGGACCCCGGACGTCTCCGCCGAGGTCGTCAGCGTCGGCGGCGCACGCCACGGCGGTGCCCGGCTGACGGTGACGGCCCGTACGTCGGGGACCGTCACGACGCTCACGCTGACCGCCGCGGGCGGGCAGCCGGTGACCTGGTCGGCGGCGGCGGACGCGCACTGGCTGCGGCTGAGCCGTACGTCGGGCACGCTGGCGGCGGGGCGGTCCACGACGGTCGCGGTCTCGGTGGTCCGGCACGCCCAGCCGGTCGGGCCGTGGCGGGCCCGGATCTCGCTGACGCCCTCGGACTCCGCCGTGCTCATCGACGGTTACGGGGGCGTCGCCCCGACGACGGGCGCACCACCCCCCACCCGCCCCGCCACCCGCCCGCCGCGCCCCGCGGACCCGGACCCCACGGCCCCCGGCCCGACCGATCCGGGCCCCACCGGTCCCGGCCCGACCGACCCCGGGCCCACGGACCCGGGCCCCGGCCCGACCGATCCCACGGGCCCGCCCGAACCGACCGATCCGCCGGGCCCCACAGACCCCCCGGAACCGACCCCGGGCCCGACCGGCCCGACGGACCCGGCCCCCACGGACCCGGCGCCGACCGCCCCGGACCCGGCGACGGAGTGAGGCCGGCGCGAGGCCCGCGGGCGGGCGGCCCGGGCGACGCCCTCGACGCGGGAACTGCGCGAGCCCGGCGGGCGCGCCCCGGCGGCCCCCGCCGGGGCCCCACGCCGGGCGCACGCCTCGGCGCACGCCCGCCGGGCGCCCCGGGCGCACGCCCCGGGACCTCTCAGCGCTTCTTCTTCACCGGGGCCGGGAGCGGCGGGTCCGCCGGGTGCGGGGCCATCGGCAGCAGCGCGGACAGCCGCTCCTCGCACAGCCCGACCAGCCGGTCGTACCCCTCCTTGCCCATCAGCTCGATCAGCTCCGGGCGGTAGGAGACGTACACCGGCTCGCCCGCCCCGTGCGCCGAGGTGGCGGAGGTGCACCACCAGTGCAGGTCGTGGCCGCCCGGGCCCCAGCCCCGGCGGTCGTACTCCCCGATCGTCACCTGGAGGACCCGGGTGTCGTCGGGCCGGTCGATCCAGTCGTAGGTCCGCCGCACCGGCAGCTGCCAGCACACGTCCGGCTTGGTCTCCAGCGGCTCCTTGCCCTCCCGCAGCGCCAGGATGTGCAGCGAGCAGCCCGCCCCGGCGGGGAACCCCGGCCGGTTCTGGAAGATGCAGGAGCCCTCCCAGCGGCGTGTCTGGCGTTCGCCGTCGTCGTCGACGCCGACCCAGCCCGTCTCCGTGCCGACGTCGTGGAACTGCCACAGCTCGGGGGTGAGCCGGGCCACGTGCCCCGCGACCCGCTTCTCGTCGTCCTCGTCGGAGAAGTGCGCCCCCAGCGTGCAGCAGCCGTCGTCCGCGCGGCCCGCCTGGATGCCCTGGCAGCCGCTGCCGAAAACGCAGGTCCATCGCGAGGTCAGCCAGGTCAGGTCGCAGCGGAAGACCTGTTCGTCGTCGGCGGGGTCGGGGAACTCCACCCAGGCGCGCGCGAAGTCGACGCCCTTCTCGTCGGCCGGGTCCGGTCCGCCCGCCTCCGCCCGTGACGCCGGCTGGGGCGCCTTCTGCTTCTTCGTGGCTTTGTCCGGCTTAGCCTTTTTCGTCTTTGGCACGCGCCCAGCGTAAGTCCGACCGGCGCACGGACGGTGCCCGGCGGCGCAGTAGCGTTCCCGTATGAGACTCGGAGTCCTCGACGTCGGATCGAACACGGTCCACCTGCTGGTGGTCGACGCCCACCCCGGCGCCCGCCCGCTGCCCGCGCACTCGCACAAGGCCGAGCTCCGGCTCGCCGAACTCCTCGACGGGGACGGCGCGATAGGCCCGCTCGGCGTGGACCGGCTGGTGGCGACGGTCACCGAAGCGGTCCAGGCGGCCGAGGACAAGGGGTGCGAGGACGTCCTGCCCTTCGCCACCTCCGCCGTGCGCGAGGCGACCAACGCGGACCGGGTGCTGGAGCGCGTACGGATCGAGACCGGCGTCGACCTCGCCGTCCTCAGCGGCGAGGAGGAGGCCCGGCTGACCTTCCTCGCCGCCCGCCGCTGGTTCGGCTGGTCGGCGGGGAAGCTGCTGGTCCTGGACATCGGCGGCGGCTCCCTGGAGATCGCCGTCGGCATCGACGAGGAGCCCGACACCGCCGTCTCCCTGCCGCTGGGCGCCGGCCGCCTCACCGGGGCCTGGCTGCCGGACGACCCGGCGCAGCCCGAGCAGGTGCGGGCGTTGCGCCGGCACGTGCGGGCCGGCATCGCGCGGACGGTGGGGGAGTTCAGCCGCTCCGGCCGCCCCGACCACGTCGTCGCCACCTCCAAGACCTTCAAGCAGCTGGCCCGCATAGCCGGGGCCGCCCGCTCCGCCGAGGGCCTGTACGTCCAGCGCTTGCTGAGCCGCAAGGCGCTGGAGGAGTGGGTGCCGAAGCTCGCGGCGATGACCGTCGAGGAGCGCGGCCGGCTCCCCGGCGTCTCCGAGGGCCGGGCCGCCCAGCTGCTCGCCGGGGCCCTGGTGGCCGAGGGGGCGATGGACCTCTTCGGCGTCGAGGAGCTGGAGATCTGCCCCTGGGCCCTGCGCGAGGGCGTCATCCTGCGCCGCCTGGACCACCTCCCCGCCGAACGGGCCGCGCTGCCGGGGTGACGGCCCGCGGCGGAGGGCGCACCGCCGGAACGAGCCGTGCCGCCCCGGTCCGGACGACGTACCGCCGGAACGTGCCGCCCGCGTGACGTAGGGGAACGCCCCATGGCCCTGATCACTTTCCGCCGGGAGCCCTCGGCCCGGCGCACCGCTGCCCGTACCCTGTCCAGGTGGCAGAACCAGTGGTGCGCGTCCCCGATGCGAAGGTCGCCCTGTCTACGGCCTCGGTCTACCCCGAGTCCACCGCGACGGCCTTCGAGATCGCCGCGCGCCTCGGCTACGACGGCGTCGAGGTCATGGTCTGGACCGACCCCGTCAGCCAGGACGTCGAGGCCCTGCGCAGGCTCTCCGACTACCACCGGGTGCCGATCCTCGCGGTGCACGCCCCCTGCCTCCTGATCACCCAGCGCGTCTGGTCCACCGACCCCTGGGTCAAGCTCCAGCGGGCGAAGGCGGCGGCCGAGAGGCTCGGCGCCTCCACCGTCGTGGTGCACCCGCCGTTCCGGTGGCAGCGCTCCTACGCCCGCGACTTCGTGAACGGGATCTGGCGGATGGCCGACGAGACCGACGTCCGGTTCGCCGTCGAGAACATGTACCCCTGGCGCTACCGGGACCGCGAGATGCTCGCGTACGCCCCCGCCTGGGACGTCACCCAGGACGACTACCGGCACTTCACGGTCGACCTCTCGCACACCGCGACCGCCCGCACCGAGGCGCTCGCCATGGTGGACCGGATGGGCGACCGGCTCGCCCACGTCCACCTCGCCGACGGCAAGGGCTCCGCCAAGGACGAGCACCTGGTGCCCGGCCGGGGCGACCAGCCGTGCGCGGAGCTGCTGGAGCGGCTGGCCCGTACGGGCTTCGACGGGCACGTCGTCATCGAGGTCAACACCCGCCGCGCGATGTCCTCCGCCGAACGCGAGGCCGACCTCGCCGAGGCGCTGGCCTTCACCCGCCTCCACCTGGCCGCCTCCGCCTCCGCCGACCCGGCCTCCGGGATCCACCGCCCGTGACCGGGGACGCCGGCGCGCGGCCCGCCGACGCGGACGGGGAGACCGGACCGCCGAACGGGACGGGGAAGGCCGGGACCGGGGAGGCCGGGACGGGGAAGGCCGGGACGGGGAAGGCCGGGACCGGGGAGGCCGCCCCGCGCCGCCGGGGCCGCCCCTCCCGCAAGGCCGCCACCGAGGGCCCCGGCGCCCGTACGCGCATCCTGGAGGCGGCCCGCACGGAGTTCGCCGAGCGCGGCTACGACAAGACGTCGGTCCGGGGCATCGCCAAGGCCGCCGGGGTCGACGCGGCCCTCGTCCACCACTACTTCGGTACGAAGGACGGGGTCTTCGCCGCCGCCGTCGAGGTCACCTTCGAACCCGCCCTGGTCCTTCCGGCCGTGCTGGGCGGGCCGCCGGAAGGCATGGGGGAGCGGCTGGCGGCCTTCTTCCTCTCCGTGTGGGAGGACCCCGCGACCCGTACGCCCCTGCTCGCGGTCCTGCGGTCCGCGGTCACCCACGAGGCGGCGGCGGACGTCCTGCGCGACTTCGTGCTGCGGCGGCTGCTGGAGCGGATCGCGGCCGAACTGGACGTACCGGACCCGACCCTCCGCGCCGAACTGGCCGCCTCGCACATGCTCGGCATCGTGATGCTGCGGTACGTGCTCCGGGCCGAACCGCTCGCCTCGGCGGACCCGGCGGAGATCGTCGCGATGGTGGCGCCCACGCTCCAGCGATACTTGGGGGAGCGCTGAGGGAAGGGCCGGGAGGCCGGAAGGCGCCGCCCGGGCGCCCGGCCGCCCAGTGACCGAGCGGGCCGCCCAGCGACCCGAACGGGCCGTCCCGGCTCGGCCCGGCGCCCGCCCCTCGGCCACCACGTCCCGCATTCCGGACAGTCTGTCCAGATCTTGGATTCGGGGCGTAGGGTCGAAGGCAGCCTTTTCTTCCCTGTCGTAGGCAGGCCCCCTGCCGAAGGAGCGAGCGACGATGCCGCAGCTGAGGTCCCGCACGGTCACCCACGGACGCAACATGGCGGGCGCGCGCGCCCTTATGCGCGCGTCGGGCGTAGCGAGCGCGGACATCGGCAAGCCGATCATCGCCGTCGCCAACTCGTTCACCGAGTTCGTCCCCGGCCACACCCACCTCGCCCCGGTCGGCCGGATCGTCTCCGAGGCGATCTCGGCGGCGGGCGCGGTCCCGCGCGAGTTCAACACGATCGCCGTGGACGACGGCATCGCCATGGGCCACGGCGGCATGCTCTACAGCCTGCCCTCCCGCGACCTGATCGCCGACTCCGTGGAGTACATGGTCGAGGCGCACTGCGCGGACGCCCTGGTCTGCATCTCCAACTGCGACAAGATCACCCCGGGCATGCTGATGGCCGCCATGCGCCTCAACATCCCGACCGTCTTCGTCTCGGGCGGCCCGATGGAGGCCGGCAAGGCCACGCTCGTCGACGGCACGGTCCGCAAGCTCGACCTGGTCAACGCGATCAGCGACGCGGTCGACGAGAGCGTCTCCGACGAGGACATCCTCCGCATCGAGGAGAACGCCTGTCCCACCTGCGGCAGCTGTTCCGGCATGTTCACCGCCAACTCGATGAACTGCCTGACCGAGGTCCTCGGCCTCTCCCTCCCCGGCAACGGCTCGGTCCTCGCCACCCACACCGCCCGCAAGGCGCTGTACGAGGACGCCGGCCGCACGGTCGTCGAGATCACCAAGCGCTACTACGAGCAGGACGACGCGACGGTCCTGCCGCGCTCCATCGGCACCCGCGCCGCGTTCGACAACGCGATGGCGCTGGACATCGCCATGGGCGGCTCGACCAACACGATCCTGCACCTGCTGGCCGCCGCCCAGGAGGCGGAGCTGGCGTACGACCTGGACGACATCAACGAGGTCTCGCGCCGCGTCCCCTGCCTCTCCAAGGTCGCCCCCAACGTGGCCCCCGGCGGCACGTACTACATGGAGGACGTCCACCGCGCCGGCGGCATCCCCGCCCTCCTCGGCGAACTGCACCGCGGCGGCCTGCTCAACGAGGACGTCCACTCCGTCCACTCCGACACCCTCGCCGAGTGGCTGAAGAACTGGGACGTCCGCGGCGGCTCCCCGTCCCCCGAGGCCGTCGAGCTGTGGCACGCCGCCCCCGGCTGCGTCCGCTCCGCGACCGCCTTCTCCCAGTCCGAGCGGTGGGACACCCTCGACCTGGACGCGGCGGGCGGCTGCATCCGCGACGTCGAGCACGCCTACTCGAAGGACGGCGGCCTCGCCGTCCTCAAGGGCAACCTGGCCGAGGACGGCTGCGTCGTGAAGACGGCCGGCGTCGACGAGTCGATCTGGACCTTCGAGGGGCCGGCCGTCGTCTGCGAATCGCAGGACGAGGCCGTCGACAAGATCCTCCGCAAGGAGATCCAGCCGGGCGACGTCGTCGTCATCCGCTACGAGGGCCCGCGCGGCGGCCCCGGCATGCAGGAGATGCTCTACCCCACCTCCTTCCTCAAGGGCCGGGGGCTGGGCAAGGTCTGCGCGCTGGTCACCGACGGCCGCTTCTCCGGCGGCACGTCGGGCCTCTCCATCGGCCACGCCTCGCCCGAGGCGGCGTCCGGCGGCACCATCGCGCTCGTCGAGGACGGCGACCGGATCCGCATCGACATCCCGAACCGCTCCATCGAGCTGCTCGTCGACGACGCCGAACTGGCCGCCCGCCGCGAGGCGTTGAACGGCGTGTACGCGCCGAAGAACCGCGACCGCAAGGTCTCGGCCGCGCTGCGCGCCTACGCGGCGATGGCGACGAGCGCCGACCGGGGCGCGGTCCGCGACGTCACCAAGCTGGGCTGAGCCCGGCGCTCCCTCCCGGAGGACGGACCCGGCCCCGGAGCTCTCCCGGAGCCGCCGGGCCCGCCCCTCCGAACGGCATGCGCGGCCCCGGAGCGCTCACCGGACCCCCGGGGCGACGGCACGCGGACCCGGACGGCCTCCTCACCAGGCCCCCGGGTCCGCCCCGTCCAGGGCGAAGACCGAACCGTCGGGAGCGCTGCCCACGACCAGCCGCCCCACCGTCACCGGCGCGGGCAGGTCCGAGGCGTGGGCGAGCCTCCCGCCGCTCAGCCGGGCCCGGCTCTGCCCCACCAGCGCGCCCCGTTCCGTATCGACCGCCAGCAGCCGCCCGTCGGCGGCGGAGAAGTACAGCAGGCCGCCCTCCCCGAGCACCGGGGCGGACGCCCGCCCCACCCCCGTCTCCAGCCGCCACAGCTCGGCCTTCCCACCGCCCGCCCCTCCGGCCCCGGTGTCGACGGCGAGCAGCGAACCGCCCCGCCCCAGCAGGTACGCCGCGTCCCCGGCCATCGCCACCTGCGGCCCGTCCAGGGCGAAGGGCAGCGCGACACGGGTGGACGCGCCGGTCGCGGGGGCGTACCGGACCAGCTCCGCGGTGTCGGAGTTCTCGTCCATCGCCGTCAGCACCAGGTCCCCGGACCCGGCCGTGGAGACCGGGGTCAGCACCCCGTCCAGGCGCCGCTGCCACGCGGCCCGGCCGCTCGCGGCGTCCACCGCCGTGACCAGGGTCGAGGCGCCGGACGGCGTGTGCTCGAAGGCGTAGGCGAGCCCGGAGCCCCCGTCGTAGAGCGAGAAATCGGGCCGCACGTGCCCCACCAGCGGCTTCTCCCAGCGGGTCGCCCCGCTCGCCCCGTCCAGCGCGGTCACCGTGCCGTCGTCCGCGACGGTCAGCAGGGCGCCGCCCGCCGGGAACACCTCCCCGAGCCGCGCGGGCAGCGCGGCGCCCCGTACGGCGGCCCCCGCCACCGGGTCGAGGGCGCGCAGCCTTCCCTCCGGCCCGGCGGACAGCACGACCGCGCCCGCCACGATCGGGGCCCGGACCTCCGGGGCCGAGGGGGAGGAGGGGGCCGACCACAGCACGCGCCCGTCCGCCGGGTCGATCCTGACCGTGCCGGCTCCGGCCGCCGAGCAGTACAGCGCCTCCGGCGAACCGCCGGCCGAGCAGACAGGCGTACCGCCCCCGGCCCGCAGCGCGGTACGCCACGGGGTGGCCGCGCCCTCGCCCGCCGCCCCCGCCCGGCCCTCCGCACCGGCCCGGCCCGGGCCCGTACCGCCGCCCCACACCGCGTACGCCCCCGCGCCCGCACTCGCCACCAGCAGCAGGAGCGCCGCCGCCACGATCAGCCGGACACGCGGCAACCGGCGGCGGGCCGGAGCCGCGCCGCGCACATGCGTGTCCTCCTCCGCACCGTCCCGCTCCCCGTCCGCCACCGTCACCGCCGCCACGACCGCCGGCCGCCGCCGCTGCGCCGGTACGAACGCCTCGGCCGCGTACGACGGGGGCAGCAGCGCCTCCATCACCTCGTCCGGCGTCGGCCGGTCCGCCGGGTCCTTCGCCAGGCAGCGGGCTACCAGCGGCGCCAGCTCCTCGGGCACCCCGCTCAGATCGGGCTGGTCGTGCACCACCTGGTACGCCACGATGTACGGGCTGTCCGAGTCGAACGGACCCCGGCCCGTCGCCGCGTGGACGATCACGGCCCCCAGCGCGAACACGTCGACCGGCGGTCCGACCTCGCGCGGTCGCTGGAACTGCTCGGGGGCCATGTAGGGCGGCGAGCCGATCAGCTTGCCGGTCTCGGTGCGCAGATCACTGTCGTACGGCCGAGAGATCCCGAAGTCGATGACCTTCGGGCCCCCGTCGGTCAGCAGCACGTTGCTCGGTTTCAGGTCCCGGTGGATCACCCCCGCCCGGTGGATGTCCCGCAGCGCCTCGGCCAGCCCGGCGGTCAGCCTGCGCAGCGCGGCGGGGGACATCGGGCCGTTCCGCTTCACCTGCTCGGCGAGCGTGGGGCCGGGGACGTAGAGGGTGGCCATCCAGGGCCGGCCGGCCTCCGGATCGGCGTCCACGACGGGCGCGGTGAACGCCCCGCTGACCCGCCGCGCCGCCGCGACCTCCTGCCGGAACCGCGCCCTGAACTCGGGGTCCGCCGCGTACGGCGCGTGCACCACCTTCACCGCGAGCTGCATCCCCGAGGCCGAGCGCGCCAGATGCACGACCCCCATGCCGCCCGAGCCGAGACGGGCTTCGAGACGGTAGGCGCCGGCGTACTGCGGAAACTCCGCTTCCGGATGCGTTCCGGGCTCGCGCAGCGGCGGCATCCGCCCACCCCCGTGTGTTCGTGCGCATGCGACGCACGGAGCCTAATGGATGGTGCGTTCGAGAAGCACGGGGCTTGCTAGCCTGCGCGTCGTACGCGTCGGCGTACACGATTCTCAACGGGGGAGAACCACATGAGCGTTGAAGAGAGCACGCGGGAACCGGCGGCGGCCGAGGCCGTGGACGGGCCCGCCGGGACGGCCGCGGTCGCGGCGGAGGCCGCGACCGGCACCCGCTATCCGATCGCCCCGGGCTACCGGGTCAACGTCCGCACCGGTCCGGGCACCGGCTACCGCATCGTCAGGACCCTGCCGTACGACCAGAAGATCCCGATCTACTGCCAGAAGCCGGGGGAGTGGGTCACCGGCCCGTACGGCACGTCGAACCTCTGGGACAACATCGCCAACGGCCAGTTCGTCGCGGACGCCTACGTCTACACCGGGCGCGACGGCTACATCGCACCGCGCTGCGACTGACGGCTCCGCCCCGGGGGCCCGGGGCCCGGGGGCGCCCGACCGATCTCCACCGGGTCCGCGACATCGGGCACGGCGTCCCGCGGCGTGGCCGGAACGCCCGAACCGCTCCGCGGCGAGGGCGCTCCGGCACCTCGCGACGCGCCGCACCGGAGGCCGCGTCCTCTCCGGCCCCGATCCGCCGGACAGCGCCTGCGGGGATAATCGACCGCGTGAGCGAGAACAGCGCAGCCCCCGGCACCCCGCCGCCCGCCGGAGGAACACCCTCCGGGACCACCACCCCCTCCGGCTCCGGCCCGCGACCCGAGCCCCTCCGCTTCTTCGGCACGACCTGGGTCGACCACGACGGCGGTTACGGCCTCCGGCGCGTCGGCGTCTCCGTCGGCTCGCTGGCCGCCGCGGCGGCCTCCTGCTTCGTCCTGCGCTTCGCCTACCAGGGGCTGGAGATCGCGGACGTCGGCGGCTTCGTCGGGGTGCTGGTCATCGCGATGTTCTCCGTCTGCAGCGCCATCGCGTTCCGCAAGACCTGGGAGGGGTTCGGCGCCCGCCCGAAGGACCCGGACCGCGAGGACGCCCTGCGCGGCCTGAAGTCGATCGGCTTCATCGGCTCGCTCCTCGCCTACTTCGTCCGCTCGCTCACCGAGGCCCCGGGCGAGAGGCTGCGCCGCGCCGAGTACGAGAAGGCCCGCGACCGGTTCGAGAAGCGCCGATCGACCCGCACGGGGAACCCGGCGACCCGCAAGCGCCCGAAGCGCCGCTGACCCCACCGCCCCCGCCCGGCCCCCCGCACACGTACCGTCGGCCCGCCGGGTTGTGGGGCTTCCCGCCCACGTTCCACCGGGCCGCCGGGTTGTGGGGCTTCCCGCCCACGTTCCACCGGGCCGCCGGGTTCCCCGCACAGGTACCGCCGGGCTCCCCGCGCCCGACCGGTTCCCTCCCGTACGGTCCGCGGGCCGCCGAGCTCCCCGCATCCGCTCCATGAACGGCACCCACCCCGGAGCGGTGCGCCCCCCCCCACGCCCCGCGTACGTCCCGCGCGCCGCGCCCTGCCCGCCGAGCCGCCGAGCAGCGGGGCTGCTGGGCTTCCCGCGCCCGCCCCGCTCATCGCGCCCGCCCCGCTCACCGCGTACGTTCCGCCAGGTCGCCAGGTCGCCAGGTCGCCAGGTCGCCAGGTCGCCGGGTCGCCGGGTCGCCGGGTCGCCGGGTCGCCAGGTCGTCAGGTCGTCAGGTCGTCAGGGCGCCAAGGCGCCAGGCTCCCCGCACCCCTGCGGCTGACCGCGTACGTTCCGCAGCCTGCCGGACTCCCCGCCCCCGCTCCCCGAGCGGCACCCACCCCGGGCCGGCGCGCCCCCACGCCCCGGGTACGTCCCGCGCGCCCACGCCCCGCGTACGTCCCGCGCGCCGCGCCCTGTCCGTCGAGCCCGAGCCGCACCTCTTCCCCTCCGGCCCGCCGACACCCCCTCGGCGAGCCGTGCCGTTTTCCGACTCCACCCGCCCCACCCCCTTGACGGACGGATCCGCTGCGAGAAGAATTCATCACATGATGAATTACGAGCGGACGTCTCCCCCTCCTCCCCCACCCGACCCCGCGATCGAGGCACGCGGCCTCACCGTCGTCCGGGGCGACCGCACCGTCCTGCACGCCGTGGACCTCACCGTCCGCCCCGGCCGCATCACCGGCCTCCTCGGCCCCTCGGGCTGCGGGAAGACGACGCTCCTGCGCGCGGTGGTCGGCACCCAGGCCAAGGTCACCGGCGCCCTCGACGTCCTGGGCCGTCCCGCCGGGAGCCCGGAGCTGCGCCCCCGCATCGGCTACGTCACCCAGGCGCCCTCCGTCTACACCGATCTCACCGTCCGCCAGAACCTCGACTACTTCGCCGCCGTCCTGAACCCCGGCCGCGCCCACCGCAACACCCGCCGCGACGCCGTCGCCCGCGCCATCGGGGACGTCGATCTCACGAGCCGCGCCGACGCCCTCACCGGTGCGCTCTCCGGCGGCCAGCGCAGCCGGGTCTCCCTGGCGGTCGCCCTTCTCGGCGCTCCGGACCTGCTGGTCCTGGACGAGCCGACCGTGGGGCTCGACCCCGTGCTCCGCCGGGACCTCTGGGACCTCTTCCACCGCCTGGCCGCCGACCGCGGCACCGCGCTGCTGATCTCCTCGCACGTGATGGACGAGGCCGAGCGCTGCCACCGCCTCCTCCTCATGCGGGAGGGCCGCATCCTCGCCGAGGACACACCCGAGGCCCTGCGCCGCCGCACCGGTACGGAGACGGTCGAGGACGCGTTCCTCCACCTGGTGGACGACGCCGCACCCCGCACCGAGGAGGCCCCCCGATGACCGCCACCGCCGGCCGCGTCCTGCGCCAGCTGACCCACGACCCCCGCACGATCGCGCTCCTGGTGATCGTCCCGGTCCTGCTGATCACCCTGCTCCGGTACGTCTTCGACGGCGCGGCCGGGACCTTCGACTCCACCGGGGCCTCCCTCCTCGGGATCTTCCCGCTGATCACGATGTTCCTGGTGACCTCGATCGCCACCCTGCGCGAACGGACCTCGGGCACCCTCGAACGCCTCCTGTCCCTCCCGCTCGGCAAGGGCGGCCTGATCGGGGGGTACGCCCTCGCATTCGGCGCGGTCGCGGTCGTCCAGTCGGCGCTCGCCACGGCCGTCTCCGTCCTGCTGCTGGGGCTGGACGTGGCCGGCTCGGCCTGGCTGCTGCTCCTGGTCGCCCTGCTCGACGCCCTGCTCGGCACCGCGCTGGGCCTGTTCGTCTCGGCGTTCGCCGCCTCCGAGTTCCAGGCGGTCCAGTTCATGCCGGCCGTGATCTTCCCCCAGCTCCTGCTCTGCGGCCTGTTCACCCCGCGCGAGGCGATGCATCCGGCTCTGGAAGCGGTCTCGAACGTCCTGCCCATGTCGTACGCCGTCGACGGCATGAACCAGGTCCTCCACCACACCGGGATCACCGGCGACTTCGTGCGCGACATCGCCGTGGTCGCGGGCAGCGCCCTCCTCGTCCTCTGCCTCGGTGCGGTCACCCTCCGCCGCCGGACACCGTGAACACGCCGATGCGAGGATGACGGGGAGCAGCACGGTCCGGCCCAGAGCACAGCCCAGCACCGCCCGGAGGGTGAACGCATGACCCAGACAGTCGCAGTCCTCGGCACCGGCAAGATCGGCGAGGCCCTGCTCAGCGGGATGATCCGGGCAGGCTGGCGACCGGCCCACCTGCTGGTGACCACCCGCCGGGACGAACGCGCCCGGGAACTGCACACGCGGTACGGGGTCGAGTCCGTCACCAACGCGGAGGCGGCCAAGAACGCCGACGTCCTCATCCTCGCGGTCAAGCCGCAGGACATGGGCAAGCTCCTGGACGAGCTCGCCCCGCACGTCACCGCCGACCGGCTGGTCATCAGCGCCGCGGCCGGCATCCCCACCGCGTTCATCGAGGACCGGCTCGCCTCCGGCACCCCGGTCGTCCGGGTCATGCCGAACACCCCGGTCCTCGTCGACGAGGGCATGTCCGTCATCTCCGCCGGCAGCCACGCCACCGGCGCGCACCTGGCCACCGCCGAGGAGATCTTCGGCGGCGTCGGCAAGACCCTGCGCGTACCGGAGTCCCAGCAGGACGCGGCCACCGCCCTTTCCGGCTCCGGCCCCGCCTACTTCTACTTCCTGGTCGAGGCCATGACCGACGCGGGCATCCTGCTCGGCCTGCCCCGCGCCCAGGCCCACGACCTCATCGTCCAGGCCGCCATCGGCGCGGCCGTCATGCTCCGGGACAGCGGTGAGCACCCGGTCAAGCTGCGCGAGGCCGTCACCAGCCCGGCCGGCACGACGATCAGCGCCATCCGGGAACTGGAGAACCACGGGGTGCGCGCCGCCCTCATCGCCGCCCTGGAAGCGGCCCGCGACCGCAGCCGCGCCCTGGCCTCCGGCAACGGCTGACCCCCGACCGGACGCACCGCCCGCCCCCGGCCGCAGGCGCGTCCGGCCGGGGGTTGACACGCCCAGGACGCATCCGTAGTGTGCTCCGAGTTGTCCGACGTGAGCGCCGACCCCGGTCGGTCCCCGGACAGCCATTCCGCAGTAACCACGACAGACACGCGACTTCGGTTCGCATGTCTTTTCGTGCGCCCATGCGAAATGAGGAATCCGCGTTCGAAGGAACGCACCCCGATTAGCGTCGGGGCGCAGGAATCCGCTAAAGTCTCACTCGTCGGAACGGCCCAAGGGCCGGGAAGACAAATCCCGCTGACTGGGAATCAGGCCCGAAAGGATCTGATAGAGTCGGACTCGCCGGAAAGGGAGAACGCGGAAGCGGGAGACCTGGAAAGCGAAAAGGCAGGATTGCGGGGCCCGTTTCGACCGGGAATCGGACACGAAAGAGTCTGATAGAGTCGGAAACGCAAGACAGCAGGACACAGAAGAAAACGAAGGGAAGCGCCCGGAGGGGCC
>NZ_JBIRLM010000012.1:0-62816 GCF_044330565.1 Streptomyces sp. NPDC017448
GCGCCGGGCGGGGCGCCCCCGGGGGGGGGGGGAGGGGGGGGCCGACCTGGCCCCCCCCACCCCCCCCCCCCGGGGGGGCCCCCCGGCCGGGGGGCCCCCCCGCGGTGGGGTGTGGGCGCCGGCCGCCCCGCTGCGGAGATATCGTCAAAGGGTGGACGAGGAGACCGATCCCCCCGAGCAGCCCGACCCCTCCGGCCGACCCGGACCCTCCGAACGGCCTGGCCCCTCCGGCCGACCCGATCCCTCCGGCCGACCCGATCCCTCCGAGCGACCCGATCCCTCCGAGCGGCCCGGTCCCTCCGAGCGGCCCGGCCCCTCCGGCCGCCCCGGACACTCCGAACGGCCCGGCCAGTCCGGTCCCTCCGAGCGGCCCGGCAGGCCCGTCCAACCCGGTCCCCCCGAACCGCCCGCCGGGGGAAGCGCGGTGTGCGCCCGCTGCGGCGCTACCGCCGAAGGCGAAACGGCTCCGCCCACCTGGCTCTGCTCGGTAGAGGACGGAGACCGCCTCCACTTCTGTGGGGACTGCGCGCGACTCCACATCCGCGCGATCGAGAGCCGCCTCGACTCCCTCTGGTGGTGACCGCCCGCCCGCGCCCCGGGCCGCGATCCGAACCGGCCGACCCGGACAACCACCCCGACCCGTCAGGCCGGTACGGGTGGTCACCCGGGGCCGGTGACCGCCCGAGCCTGCCCGGTCGGAACGGCCGCTCGCCCGAACACGGCCGACCGCCCGAGCACAGCCGCTCGCCCGAGCACGGCCGACCGGTGTGGATAACTCGTCCCCAGCCCGGCCGGCCGGCCGCCGCCCCGGGCCCCTCACGCATCGGGAATCCTTGCGTCCCGGGGCCCCTGCTGTCGGGGAGCCCTCGCGCCCGGGGCTCTCCTACGTTCCGGGACCGCCCGTACCCCGGGCTCTCCATACGTTCTGGAACCGCCCGCGTCCCGGTGCTCCTCCTCCCGCAGTCGCCTACGTCTCGACGACATCCCCCCTCGGCTCGGGGGCGTCCTCCTCCTCAGCGGATTCCGCGTACTCCGCTTCCAGGTCCGTCTCCTCCGGGAGGAACCCCGGCAGCCATGCTTCGAGTTCGTCGCGCATCCGGACCGTCGCGCCGAGCTGGCACAGCACCCCGATGGTGCTCAGCGTCACCCGGTGTATCAGGACGTAGGACGGAGGGAGGTTCAGCTGCCTGCCGAGCTGGTGGGCGGGGGAGCGCGGATCGGCTATCCGGGCCGCCTGCTCCCGGAGCCAGCTCCGGCTGAAGGTGAACTCCTCCACCCGGGTGGGCTCGATGATCGGAAGCAGGTAGTCGAGCACCGCGTCCGGATCCAGGTCGATCGACTCCTTGACGAAGCCCTCTTCGCGCAGCAGCCGGTACACCCCCGCCGCGTCGCCCTCCAGCGTCAGCCGCAAGGAGTCGCCGATATTCCGCGGCAGCCCGCCCGGAAGCCGGTCGACCGTGCCGAAGTCCAGCACCCCCAGCCGCCACGCACCGGCCGGATCGCCCTTCTTCACCGGTAGCAGCCGGAAGTTGCCCGGGTGCGGGTCGGCGTGGAGCAGACCGGTGCGCGCCGGACCGGAGAACAGGAAGCGGGCGAGCAACTGACCGGCACGGTCCCGCTGCTCCTCCGTCCCCTCCGCGACGATCTCGGAGAGCGGGATCCCGTCGATCCACTCCGTCACCAGCACCTGGTCGGACTGGTGCACCACCCGGGGGATCAGCACATCCGGGTCGTCCGCGAACTCCGCCGCGTGCTCCCGCTGGGCCTGTGCCTCCAGCGCGTAGTCCAGCTCCTCCGAGACCCGCTCGCGGAGCTCCTTGATCAGAGGCTTGATGTCCATCCCCGGGACCAGCGGCCCGAGCAGCCGGGCGAAACGGCTGAGCTGGGCGAGGTCGGAGAGCAGGGCCTCGCCCGCCCCCGGGTACTGCACCTTCACGGCGACCTCGCGGCCGTCGTGCCACACCGCCCGGTGCACCTGCCCGATCGAGGCGGCCGCTGCCGGTGTGTCCTCGAACTCCAGGAAGTGGTCCCGCCAGTCCTCACCGATCCGTTCGGCGAGCACCCCGTGGACCGTGCGCGCGGGCAGCGGTGGCGCTGCCTCCTGGAGCTTGGTCAAGGCGGCCCGGTAGGGACCGGCGACCTCCTCGGGCAGGGCCGATTCGAAGACCGACAGGGCCTGGCCCAGCTTCATGGCCCCGCCCTTCAGCTCGCCCAGCGTCTTGAACAGCTGGTCCGCCGTGCGCTGCTGCACCTCCCGGGCGACCAGCTCGGCGGACTTCCCGCCGATGCGCTTTCCCAGGCCCCATGTAGCACGGCCGGCGAAGCCGAGCGGAAGCGCGGCCAGCTTGGCCGTGCGCGTTACCGCCTTCCGGGGAAGATCAGACATGTGCCCCTCCAGTTCCCAGACTGCCGTGCCGCTCCGGTCTCCGGTGTCGCTCCGGCGACGGCGGTCACCCCGCCATTGTGTCCTGCGCCCCTGCGCCGGTGACGGCCCGATCCCGCTCAACCTCCCCGGCCGCCCCGCAGGAGCAGTCCGCGTGCGGGCCGATCGGCTCGGACCGCCAGTCCAGCAGGGGCAGAGCGGCCTCCCAGCGGGCCCCGGTAGTGGCGGGGAGGTCCCCGTCCAGAAACGCCAGAGCGTGCGCCGCGGCCAGCCCGGCGACCGCCGTGGCGAGCGCCAGATCGCACGCGGGCACCGCCCCCCGCCGCCCGGAACGCCACTGCGCCAGCATCCGGGGCCACTGCGGATCCCGGTCCGCACGGTGCAGTTCCAGGCACCCCGCGCAACCGGTGCCCCCGGGCAGCACGAGCGGGCCGACCACTCCGGTGGCCTCGATCACCCCCGCGTACAGATGAGGAGTGCCCGACGCGATCCAGGGGCCGGCCGTCTCCGCGGCGGGCGCGTACACCGCCAGACCGTCCCGGGGGGCGACGACGATCAGGGAGAGGGCGGGCTCCCCGGCCCCGAGGGCGGGGCCGGCCCCCGTCTCGACCCGTGCCCCCGGCACGCCCGCTCCCGGCGTCCTCATTCCCGACGCCCCCGCCCTTGACGCCCTCCTCCCAGACGCGCCGGCCCCCGCGCCGGGCACCGCCTTGCCGGGCCTCTCGGCCTCGCCCACCGCCCGCCGGGGACCAGGCCCGGGCGCCGAACGGCGGACGAGCCGGCGGGCCGCCACATCGCGCCGCTCCCCCACGGCCGCCTGGGGGAGGCCCCCGGGCGCCACGTCCCACAGCTCGGCCCGGCCGCCGTCGAGCACTTCGACCCGCCCCACCCCCGCACCGGACAGCACCGAGGCGATGGACGCCCCGACCCGGCCGGCCCCCCGCACCTGGACCCGCATCTCCCGCCGGGCCGCCATCCGGCGCAGCCCGCCGCCCGGCTCGGGACGTACGACCGACAGCGACGCCACATCGGGGCGCTGCCGGTCCATCACTTCGGCCCGCTGACGCAGCACATCGGCTTCCGGTCCCGCCGCCCTCGGGTCGTCGAGGAGCCCCGCCTCCGCCAACCTGCGCAGCAGCACATCGACATGACGCTCCGACAAGTCCAGGGCACGGGCCTCCTCGCGCAGCAACGGCAGACCGCGCGTGCCGTCGAGCAGCTCCAGGAAGCTCCCCGTGGCGAGGTCCACCGGACCCAGCGCCACGGCATGCGCGGGCGTCACACCGAACTGCACGGTGTTCCGTCCACGCCAGGCGCGACGGAGTGCGGGCTTCAGCATCGGATACATGACTTCTCCCCCGGGTGGTGTCATGGGCACGGGCGCACCCGCCGTCCTGGTGGGCCAGGCGGATTTCCGCAGGACCACCGCCAGCATGCGGGCCCGCGCCGAACCGTGCCCGAAGTTGTCCACAGGGGCGGTCTGCTCATCATGCAATCAGTGGATCGGCGCGTCCCGGCCCGGTCGTCCACGGTCCCGGCCCCGCCCTACACGGCCGCGTCCCGCCCGGCCGCACACGGTCCCGGCCCGTCCCGGCCCCGCCGTGCATGGAACCGGCCGGCCCCGCCGCAGGCCGCCTCGGAAGGGTTCTGCCGTGGATCACCGCAGAACCGTTCCCGGGACGGGACTTCTTCCGTGCACAGCGGGTAACGTCGTGACGTGGCTGCCGACCCCTTGCCCGGCCTCGCCGGGGAGAACCCCGCGCGCGGCGCCGGAAGCTCTCCGCACCGCACGGAGAACCGCCCGGCCCGCGCCGCCGCGGCGAGCGCGGTCGAGGTCCGCAGGAGCACCCGGCGCAGGAAATCGGTCTCCGCCTACCGGGAGGGCGACCGCACGATCGTGCTGATCCCCGCCCGGATGTCGCAGGCGGAGGAGCGGCGCTGGGTGGGCGTGATGCTGGACAAGCTGGCCGCTCAGGAGAGCCGGCGCGTCCCGGGCGACACCGAGCTCTCGGAGCGGGCCGCGCGGCTGTCCGCCCAGTATTTCGACGGCCGTGCCAGGCCCGTGTCGGTGCGCTGGGTGACCAACCAGAACACCCGCTGGGGCTCGTGCACCCCCGCCGAGGGCAGCATCAGGCTCTCGCACCGGTTGCAGGGGATGCCGGAGTACGTCGTCGACTACGTGCTCCTCCACGAGCTGGCGCACCTGCTCGTCCCGGGGCACGGGCCGGAGTTCTGGCGGCTGCTGGAGGCGTACCCCCGCACCGAGCGCGCCCGGGGGTATCTGGAAGGCGTGGTGGCGGCCGGCCAGCTGCCCCAGCTGCCCACCGCCCGTTAGGGCCTGTCGTCCCACTGCCGCCTGCCGGGCGACGCCTGTCACGCGCGATCGCGGTGTTGGCCGGGCCCCAGGAGCGACCGGTTCCGTTTCGTGCGCCGATTCTGTACCGGGTGTGTACCGGCTTGGCTCGTTGTCGTCGTTTGCGGTTAGCCTGACGCGACGCATTTACCTTCGGGATGGGGGACGGTCGTTACGCATGGCCAGGGAATTCCAACGCGGCCACAAGGCCAAGATCAGTGACCTCACGCCAGGGACGGATCTGTACGTGGGCGTGCAGATCGCGGCCCCGGGGCTGACCTTCGACATCAGCTGCTTCGGCCTCGACGCCGACGAGCAGCTTTCCGACGACCGGTATTTCATCTTCTTCAACCAGCCGAAATCGCCCGAGGAGTCCATTCAGCTCCTCGGCGCGCAGTCGGGTGACACCGAGTCCTTCCGCGTCACGCTCGACCGCATTCCGCCGGCCATCCACAAGCTCTCCTTCACCGCGACGCTCGACGGCGCGGGGCAGATGTCCCAGATCGGCCCGGGGTACATCCGGATCGTGGCGGGCGGTGAGGAGGTGGTGCGGTACTCCTTCACCGGATCGGAGTTCACCACCGAGCGCGCGGTGATGCTCGGCGACTTCTACCTGAAGGACGTCTGGCGTTTCGCCGCCGTCGGCCAGGGTTTCGACGGCGGTCTCGAAGCGCTCCTGAAGAACTTCGGCGGCGAGGTCGCCGAGGAGGAGGCCCCGCCCGCGGCGGCCCCCGCCGCCCCGGGTTTCGCCCCGCCGGCCCAAGCTGCCGCGCCCCCCGCCTTCGGCGCCCCGGCCGCCCCTCAGCCCGCGCCCGCCTTCGGAGCCCCGTCCGCTCCCCAGGCCCCGCACCCCGCGCCGTCCTTCGGCGCCCCGGCCGCTCCCACCCCGCCGCCCGCTCCGCAGCACCCCGTGCACGCGGCCCCGACGATGGCGGCCCCCCTGGCCCCTCAGGCCCCGCAGCCGCCCATGGCTCCGCAGGCCCCGTCCCCGTACGGCCAGCCGCAGCCACCGCAATTCGGCCAGGCCCCGGGGCAGGGCGCCCCGCCCGCCACGC
Organism: Streptomyces sp. NPDC017448; assembly: GCF_044330565.1. NCBI lineage: Bacteria > Bacillati > Actinomycetota > Actinomycetes > Kitasatosporales > Streptomycetaceae > Streptomyces > Streptomyces sp. NPDC017448. The sequence continues at coordinate 5,792 of NZ_JBIRLM010000012.1, forward strand.
CCTTCGGCCAGCAGGCGCCCGCGCCCTTCGGCCAGCCCGCCCCGTCCCCCTACGGCCAGCAGCCCCCGGGCGCGCCGCAAGGCGTTCCCCAGGGTGTGCCGGCCGCGGGCGCCGGACTCCAGGCGGCGCTGCAGCCGTACAAGGAGACCGCGACCGGCCAGCGCTGGACCCCGCAGAACCAGCAGCTCATGCGGGTCGACCTGACCATGGGCGGAGCCGGGGTCCTGGCCCGCCAGGGCAGCATGGTGATGTACCAGGGCAAGGTGGACTTCGGTTACAAGGGTGCCGGTTTCGTCGGCCGAGCCGTGGGGAACGCCACCGGCCAGGAGATGCAGCTGATGCGCTGTACCGGCCGCGGCCAGGTCTTCCTGGCCGAGGAGGGTTCGCAACTGCACCCGATCGAACTGCAGGGCGACGCCATCTGCGTCTCCGCCGAGAACGTCCTCGCCTTCGACGAGTCCCTCCAGTACGAGATCCGCCGGGTCGAGGGACACGGCATCCCCGGTGGCGCCCTGTTCACCATGCAGTTCCACGGCACCGGCACGGTGGTCGTGAAGACGCACGGCACCCCGGTCGTCCTGCCGGTCACGCCCACCACGTTCGCCGACTGCAACGCCGTCGTCGCCTGGTCGGCCGCCTCTCAGGTGATCGTTTCCAGCCAAGTCCGGCTGCGCCGCAACGCGTACCCCGGACACAGCGGGGAGACCGTGAACCTCCAGTTTCGGGGAGCCCCCGGCAACTTCATCGTCGTCCAGCCCTACGAGGTCTGAGGGAGCCCGTCATGAACCAGCAACTCGCGGGCTACGCCCCGACCCCCGTCACGGCCCGGATGGAGAACCACGGCAAGGCCATGCTCAAGGTCGCCATGGCCTCCGGGCAGGACCTCTTCGCGCGCACCGGCTCCATGGTGGCGTACGAGGGCTTCATCCAGTACGAGCCCAACCCGCCCGCGGTCCGGCAGATCGCCTCCCAGTGGATCACCGGGGAGGGCGCCCCCGTCATGAAGTGCTCCGGCGACGGGTTGCTCTACCTCGCCGACTACGGCGCCGACGTGGTCGTCATCAACCTCGACAACGACTCCATCTCGGTCAACGGCACCAACCTCCTCGCCTTCGACGCCCACCTCACCTGGGGCGTCGAGAAGGTGAAGGGGCTGGCCAAGTTCGCCGGACAGGGTTTGTGGAACGTGGTCGTCCAGGGCACCGGATGGGTCGCCATCACCTCCCGGGGCACCCCGATCGTCGTCGACTGCGGGCGCGGCGAGGACGAGACGTACGTCGACCCGGACGCCCTCGTCGCCTGGTCCCCGAACCTCAAGGTGAAGGGCAAGCGCAGCTTCAAGGCCGGCTCGCTGATCGGCCGGGGCAGTGGTGAGGCGTACCAGATGGCCTTCTCCGGACAGGGCATCGTCGTCGTCCAGCCGAGCGAGGACAGCACGGACCGCCTGCGGATCCGGAACTGAGGGGGAGGGAGTCCACACCATGCAGAGTCCGCTTTTCAGCCACACCGAGCAGCAGAGCCAGGACCGGTACGCGATCCAGAACCCGCAGCTCCTGCGGGTGGCGCTGACCGGCCACGACGACGTCCTCGCCCGCAAGGGCGCCATGGTCGCCTACCAGGGCCTGATGGACTTCGACGGCGAATACCAGTCCCAGGGACAGCGCCGGGCCCGGGCGCGCACCGGCGAGGGCCTCGACCTGATGCGCGTGTCCGGCCAGGGCACCGTCTACCTCGCCAACCTCGCCCAGTACATCCACGTCGTGGACGTCGACCGCGAGGGGATGACGGTGGACAGCTCCTACGTCCTCGCGCTCGACTCCTCGCTCCACACCGAGGTCATCGCCGTGGACAGCCAGTACGGGATCTCCGGCAGCGGCAAGTACCAGCTCAACATCTCCGGTACGGGCAAGGTCGCCCTGATGACCTCGGGCCAGCCGCTGATGATGCAGGTCACGCCCGACAAGTACGTCAACGTCGACGCGGACGCGATCGTCGCCTGGTCCAGCTCCCTGCGCGTGCAGATGCAGGCCCAGACGCACTCCTCGGGCGTCTTCCGGCGTCGCGGCAACACGGGGGAGGGCTGGGAGCTGAGCTTCCTCGGCCAGGGCTTCGCGCTGGTCCAGCCGAGTGAGGTCATGCCCCCGCAGAACGCCCAGATCGGCCAGGGGGCCCGCGCCCAGTTCGGCATGGGCCAGCAGGGTTCCCACGGCCAGAACCAGAACAACGCCTGGAACTGACCGGCGCGGCGGCACACGACGGTAAGGGGCGGCCTCCACAGAGGCCGCCCCTTGCCCATGGCCGTTCGACCGGCTGCTACAGCCGGGCCCGCGCCGCCTCCAGCAGCCGTACGACGGAGGCGTCGGCCACGCCGGGCACGTCCTCGTACGCGAACCAGCGCAGCTCCAGGGACTCCTCGCTGATCCGCTCCGCCGCCCCGGCGGGGGCCAGCGCCGCGTACTGCACGTCCAGGTGCCAGTTGCACGGCGCCGGGATCGGGTGCCGGTCCAGCCGGACGGGCCCGCCGGGCAGCAGGGCCAGCCCCGTCACACCGGATTCCTCCGCGGCCTCACGGAGCGCCGCCGCCTCCAGGGTGGCGTCCTGCGGCTCGCAGTGGCCGCCCATCTGGAGCCACATCCGCAGCTTCCGGTGCAAGGTCAGCAGCACCTTCTCCCGCGACGGGTCGATCACCAGGGCGCTGGCCGTCACATGCCCGGCCCCGCACGCCTTCCACATGCCGTCGTCGTGCTCGGCCAGATGGTCCAGGTAGAGCCGGCGCAGCTCCGCCTGGCCACCGGCCGCGTCCTGGGGGGCGTACCCCTTCAGCACGAGGACGGCGTCGTCGTGCAGGGTCACCGGTCGCGGCCGTCCTCGTCCGCGGCCTCTGCGCCGCCGTCCTCGCCCTCGCCCTCGGCGGGCTTCGGCTTCTCCGGCGCGGGCGTGGCCGAGCCCTGCGCCGCCTCGCCGAGCATCTTGTCAAGCTCGGAGAAGTCGGCCTGCTCGTGGTGGACGAAGCCGTCCGGGTCGTCCAGGTCGCCGGCGGTCGGCAGCATGTCCGGGTGGGCCCAGAGCGCGTCCCGGCCCTCCAGCCCCCGCGCGTCCGTGAGCGAGGCCCACAGGCGCGACGCGTCCCGCAGCCGGCGCGGGCGCAGCTGGAGGCCGATGAGCGTGGCGAACGTCTGCTCGGCCGGACCGCCGGAGGCGCGGCGCCTGCGCATCGTCTCGCGCAGCGCGTCCGCCGAGGTCAGCCGGGACTTCGCGGCCTCGTGGACCACCGCGTCCACCCAGCCCTCCACCAGGGCGAGAGCCGTCTCCAGGCGGGCCAGGGACGCCTTCTGCCCGGGCGTGTCCTCGGGCTGGAACATGCCCTGCTGAAGGGCGTCCTGCAGCTGCTCCGGCTGCGAGGGGTCGAACTGGCCGACCACGTCCTCCAGCTTGCTGGTGTCGACCTTGATCCCGCGGGCGTACGCCTCGACCGCCCCGAACAGGTGCGACCGCAGCCACGGCACATGGGCGAAGAGCCGCTGGTGGGCGGCTTCGCGCAGGGCCAGATACAGCCGGACCTCGTCCTGCGGGACGCTGAGGTCCTTGCCGAACTTCTCCACGTTCAGCGGAAGGAGCGCGGCCTTCCCCGCCGGGCCCAGGGGCAGCCCGATGTCGGTGGAACCGACCACCTCGCCGGCCAGCGTGCCCACGGCCTGCCCGATCTGCTGGCCGAACATGGCGCCGCCCATGGAGCGCATCATGCCGATCAGCGGGCCCGCCATGGCCTGCATCTCCTCGGGGAGCACATCACCCATCGCCAGGCCCACCCGCTCGGCCACCGGGTCGACCAGCTGCCGCCAGGCGGGCAGCGACGCCTCGACCCACTCCGCACGGCTCCAGGCCACGGTGGAGACCGAACCGGAGGGCATCGAGGTGACGCCGTCCAGCCAGAGGTCCGCCAGCCGCAGCGCCTCATCGACCGCCGTGCGCTCCGAGGAGCCGACACTGGCGTCCTTGGAACCGTCCGGCGTGCCCTGCGAGACCGTCTGGCGGGCGATCTGCTTGGCCATGTCCCAGTTCACGGGACCGCCCTCGTAGCTCAGCATCTGGCCGAGCTGCTGGAAGGCGGCGCCGAGATCGTTCGGGTTCATCGAGCCGAACATCGCGGCGAACGGGTTGTCCCCGCCCGCCCCCGGCCCGAATCCGAACGGGTTTCCGGGCCCGCCCGCGCTCTGCCCACCTTCGGTGGGGTCCTTCTTCTTGCCCTCGTCGCCGTTCTCCGGCTCCTCCGGCGGAAGGCCGAATCCGAATGGGGTGTCACTCACGGGTTTCCTCGGCTCGTAGGGCCGCCGGCTCGAACCGACGGCGACTGCCCGACATCACCACCCAGCGTAGACACCACGCCCGCTTCGGGCCTCAGTGCTCCGTCGGCTCCCGGCCTGCGGCAGGATGGACGCCACCTGGTACGTACGCGTCACGTCGGGTACGTACTGAAGACAACCGCTGGAGACGCCCGGTGAGTTCCCCAGATCCGCAGGTTCGCGCAGCGCGAAACCCGACCGACCCCTCGCCCGCGAGCGCACCCGAAGAGAAACGTCCCAGGAGCCGCAGGAACCGGGGCCCCGTCGTCGCGGTCACCGGCGCCGCCACCGGCATCGGCGATCTGCTGACCGCCCGCCTCGCCGCATCCGACGAGATCAAGCAGGTCATCGCCATCGACGAGCGTCGCGGCGAGGTCTCCGAGGCGACCTGGCACATCCTGGACGTCCGCGACCCGGTCATCGCCGAGAAACTGCGCGGGGCGGACGTCGTCGTGCACCTGGCCCTCGATCTCGACCTGGAGACCGACCCCGCCGCCCGCACCGCGTACAACGTACGGGGAACTCAGACCGTGCTCACCGCGGCGGCCGCCGCCGGGGTCCACCGGGTCGTGCTGTGCACCTCGGCGATGGTCTACGGAGCGCTCGCCGACAACGACGTGCCGCTCTCGGAGGACGCCGAGCTGCGCGCCACCGCCGAGGCCACCGGCGTCGGCGACCTCCTGGAGATCGAGCGGCTCGGCCGCCGGGCCCCCCGCGCCCACCCCGGCCTCAACGTGACCGTCGTGCGCCCCGCCGTCCTGGTCGGCGGCACCGACACCGCCCTGACCCGCTACTTCGAGTCCCCGCGCCTCCTGGTCGTCGCCGGCTCGCGCCCCACCTGGCAGTTCTGCCACGTCGAGGACCTGGTGACGGCGCTGGAGTACGCCGCGCTGGAGAAGATCGACGGCGAGTTCGCGGTGGGCTGCGACGGCTGGCTGGAACAAGTCGAGGTCGAGGAGCTGAGCGGCGTACGCCGGATGGAGCTGCCCTCCGCCGTCGCGCTCGGGGCCGCCGCCCGCCTCCACCGGATCGGCCTCACCCCGTCCCCGGCGGGCGACCTGGCGTACACCATGCACCCCTGGGTCGTCAGCGTCAGCCGGCTGCACGACGCGGGCTGGCGCCCGAAATGGACGAACGAGGAGGTGCTCGGCGCCCTCCTCGAAGAGGTCGAGGGCCGCCACACCGTCGCCGGCCGACGCCTCGGCCGCAAGGACGCCACCGCCGCCGGAGCCGCCGGAGCCACGGTCGCACTCCTCGGCGCCGCCGCCGTCGTCCGCCGCGCCCGCAAGGCCCGCCGCCGTATCTGATCCGCCCGACGACGCCTGTAGGAGACTCCAAACGGGTCGTCCCGCCGCCGGTGGAAGAGGCAATTCCAGGTTGTCGGAGCCGTACGGCACGATGGGGGCATGGCACCCATCCACGACCACCCCGGCGAGCACGCGGCGGCCGACCCCGTCCGGCTGCTGGCGATCCGGGACACCCCGCTCTCCGTCGACGAGGTGTTCCGCGCCGTCGGCGACGACGCGGCGGGCGGCATCGCGCTCTTCGTCGGCACCGTCCGCAACCACGACGGAGGGCAGGACGTCGGCGCGCTCGGCTACTCCTGCCACCCCTCCGCCGAGGACGAGCTGCGCCGGGTGGCGGAGAAGGTCGCCGCCGACTTCCCGGTCCGCGCCCTGGCGGCCGTCCACCGAGTGGGTGAACTGGCGGTGGGCGACCTGGCCGTCGTCGTCGCCGTCGCCTGCCCGCACCGCGCCGAGGCGTTCGACGCCTGCCGCAAGCTCATCGACGACCTCAAGCACGAGGTGCCGATCTGGAAGCACCAGCGGTTCTCGGACGGTACGGAGGAATGGGTCGGAGCCTGCTGATCGCAAACCGTACGGAGACGCATCAGCCCCGATTTGCGTAACCGCCCCCCCGCCATGAGCGTTGGTCTTCCGGATCGTTAATCTGCTGATCGGGGTACCCGGTCGCTCATGGGTAGGGAGGTCGTGATGGCGGCACTCGCGTGGCTGTTGATTCCTGTCATAGCTGCTGTCGGCGGTGCGATATGGGCGGGCTGGGCTGCCCGCGATCGCACGACCGGCGATGTCACCGAACTCGCCGGCTACGCCCGTTTCCGGGACGCGATGGCCAAATCGCATTCCGGTTCCGAGGCCGCCTGAGACCGACGCACGCCGCGTGACGCCTGCCGCCGCGTTCCGGTCGCCCCCGGACGGCCCGGCCCCGGCGGTGCACTGACAGGCCCTTCCCGTACTGTCGTTCCATGCCACGCCGCACCGCGACGATGCTCGCCTCCACCCTCGTCCTCATCGCGCTGCTCTGCGCAGGCGTGCTGATCAAAGTGCCGTATGCGGAGATGTCCCCCGGACCGACGGTGAACACCCTGGGCGACGCGCGCGGCGAGCCCGTCCTGCAGATCTCCGGTCGCAAGACGTACCCGGCTTCCGGCCATCTCAACATGACGACGGTCCGCGTCACCGGGGCGGAGTACCGGATGAACATCGTCGAGGCCGTCTACGGCTGGCTGGCCCACGACAGCGTCGTGGTCCCGCACGACACGCTCTACCCGGACGGGAAGACCGAGGAGCAGTCCACCCAGGAGAACGCCGAGGAGTTCAGCCAGTCCCAGGAGAGCGCCAAGGTGGCGGCCCTGAAGCAACTGGACATCCCGGTCGCCACGCAGGTCGTGGTCTCCACGGTGGTCAAGGGCAGTCCCTCCGAGGGCAAGCTGCACGCGGGCGACGTGATCAAGGCCGTCGACGGCACGGCGGTCAAGGAGCCCGACGACGTGGCGAAGCTCGTCACCGAGCACCGCCCCGGCGAGAACGTCACCTTCACCATCGTCCCGGCGAAGGAGGCCGCCGCCGCCGAGAAGGCCGGCCGCGCCCCCGAGGGTGGCGAGAAGATCACCGTCAAGACGGTGAAGGCCCCCGCCCAGGGCGAGGGCGAGGCGGGCGGCGAGGGCCGGGCGATCGTCGGCATCAGGGCCGGGACCGACCACACGTTCCCGTTCGAGATCGACATCAAGCTCGCCGACGTCGGCGGCCCCAGCGCCGGGCTGATGTTCTCCCTGGGCATCATCGACAAGCTCACGCCGGGCGACCTGACCGGCGGCACGTTCGTCGCGGGCACCGGCACCATCGACGACGCGGGCGAGGTCGGCCCGATCGGCGGTATCACCATGAAGCTGGTCGCCGCCCGCGAGGCGGGGGCCCGCTACTTCCTCACGCCCGACGACAACTGTGCGTCGGCCGCGGCCGACACGCCCGACGGGCTCACCCTCGTGCGGGTCAAGACCATCGAGGACGCCACGGAGTCGATGGAGCTGATCCGCGCGGGGAAGACCGCCGGCCTGCCCAGCTGCTCGACCGGCTGACGACCGCGCCGCCCGGGGCCCGCGAGGGCTCCCGGGCAGCGGCCGGCTCAGGACTCGAACGTCGCCGCGAGCGCCTCGGCGAGACCGGGCACCAGGCCGGCGCCGGTCAGCACCTCGGTGGGCGAATCCTTCTCGCGCAGCCGTACGGCGGACTCGCGGGCCCCGTCCCGCAGGACGGCCACCGTCATCCGCACCTCCTGCCGGTCGGGGTGGCCGGCCACCCACTTCGTCAGCTGCTGGTCGCTGAGTCCCTCGGGCACGGAGGCCTCGGCGGACGGCGGCAGCATCAGCCGCTCCACCGTCATGGCGCAGCCGACCACCGCGTCGGGCCAGGCGATGGTGGCGAGGAAGTCGTCGAGCGCGGTACCCGGCGGCAGCTCGTCCTGTTCGATCGGGGTGAGCGCGGCGACGGAGGAGTTGGGGTCCTCCAGGCCCAGCTGAGCGGCCAGACCGGGCTCCTGGACGCGCAGTTGCGCGGTGTCGACCAGGGCGAACAGCCGGGCCGGCTGGTCCCAGCCGAGGGTGGAGGCATAGGCGTCGATTTCGAGGACGGCGACGGTGAGCGGACTCGCGGCCATCGGGGGTCCTGCGGGGGAAACGTTGGGCATGGGCAATATCCTGCCTCCTTCCGCCCCGGGAACGGGAACTAGGTAAAGCCTCAGTAAGTTGCATAGGTGGGCTCTACGATCCCTGGGCCTGCTCCACACGACCGCGAACTTCGAGGTGCGCACGTTGGCTTTCCAGATGCCGGACCGCGGCGGAGGCCCGACCGGGCCACGGATCAGAGTCGGCCGCCCGTCCCGGCGTGCCCGAACCCTGCTCATGACTTTGGGTGTCCTGGCGGTCCTCGCCATGGCTTTCGTCATGTTCGCGGGGTTCTGGACGGACTGGCTCTGGTACAGGTCGGTCGCGTATTCATCCGTCTTCACCACCACCCTGTGGACCAAGATCGGGCTGTTCCTCGTCTTCGGACTGCTGATGGCGATCGCCGTCGGCGTGAACATCTGGCTCGCGCACCGGCTCCGGCCGCCGCTGAGCGCGATGTCGCTGGAGCAGCAGAGCCTGGACCGCTACCGCATGAGCATCGCCCCCTACAAGAAGTGGGTGCTGCTCGCCGTCACGGCCCTCGTCGGACTGATCGCCGGAGCCTCCTCCTCCGGCCAGTGGCGCACCTGGCTGCTGTACATCAACGGCGTGCCGTTCAACCAGAAGGACCCCCAGTTCAAGCTGGATGTCGCCTTCTTCGCGTTCGACCTGCCGTGGTACCGCTTCCTGCTGGGCTTCGGCTTCGCGGCGACCGTGCTCTCGCTGATCGCCGCCGCGCTGACCCACTACCTGTACGGCGGACTGCGCATCACCAGCCCCGGCGCCCGCGCCACCGGGGCGGCCACCGGCCACCTCTCGGTGCTGCTCGGCATCTTCGTCTCCCTGAAGGCCGTGGCGTACTGGCTCGACCGGTACGGACTGGCCGTGAAGTCCAGTGACTTCAAGGCCACCGACAACTGGACGGGTCTGCGGTACGTCGACGCCAACGCCTACCTCCCGGCGAAGACCATCCTGTTCTGCATCGCCGCGATCTGCGCCGTGCTGTTCTTCGCGACGCTGTGGCGCCGCACCTGGCAGCTCCCGGTCATCGGCTTCGGCCTGATGGTGCTCTCGGCGATCCTGATCGGCGGGCTCTACCCGGCGATCGTGCAGAAGTTCCAGGTCCAGCCGAACGAGCAGGCCAAGGAAGCGCCGTTCATCCAGAAGAACATCGACGCCACACGCGACGCGTACGACATCGACGACGCCAAGGTGGACGACTACGACGGACAGGCGGCCACGGAGGACGACACCAAGCTGCGGGCCGCGGCCAACACCGCCGCCAGCTACCGCGTGATGGACCCCAACGTCGTCTCGCCGGCCTTCCAGCAGCTCCAGCAGCGGAGGAACTACTACCAGTTCCCCAAGACGCTCGACGTCGACCGCTACAAGGACGAGGACGGCAAGGAGCAGGACACCGTCATCGGGCTGCGTGAGCTGAACATCCAGGGCATCCCCAAGCGGAACTGGATCAACGACCACTTCACGTACACCCACGGCTACGGCGCCATCGCGGCCCGCGGCACCACCACCGGCACCAACCCGACGGGGTCCCCGGACTTCACCGAGTCGGGCCTGCCCTCCACCGGTGAGTTCGGCAGGTACGAGCAGCGGATCTACTACGGCGAGAAGACCGAGCAGTACTCCATCGTCGGCGGGCCCCAGAAGGAGCTCGACTACGAGGAGGACGGCGAGAAGACCACCAGCTACAAGGGCGACAGCGGGGTCAGCCTCTCCAACGGCTTCAACCGCGCCGCGTACGCGGTCTCGTTCAGCGAGCCGCAGATCATGTACTCGGGAGCCATCGGCGAGGGCTCGCGGATCCTGTACAACCGCACGCCCAAGGAGCGCGTCGAGGCGGTCGCCCCGTGGCTGACCATCGACGGCGACGCCTACCCGGCGGTCGTGAACGGCCGGATCCAGTGGGTCGTCGACGCGTACACCACGAGCAACGGCTACCCGTACGCGTCCCGGACGACGCTCGGCGACACCACGGCCGACTCGCTGACGACCAACCAGCGCGCGGTCGTCGCCCAGCAGAACCAGGTCAACTACATCCGCAACTCGGTGAAGGCCACCGTCGACGCGTACGACGGCAAGGTCAAGCTGTACGAGTGGGACACCGAGGACCCGGTCCTCAAGACCTGGCGCAAGGCGTTCCCGGGGACGGTCGAGCCCCGGAGCGACATCCCGAAGGCGCTGATGGACCACCTGCGGTATCCGCAGGACCTCTTCAAGGTCCAGCGCGAGCTGCTGACCCGCTACCACGTCGAGGACCCCGCGCAGTTCTACAGTGGTTCCGACGCGTGGCAGGTGCCGGACGACCCGACCAACAAGGAGCCGGGCTCCGTTCCGCCGTACTACCTGAGCATGAAGATGCCGGGCCAGGAGGCGCAGGAGTTCTCGCTGACCACCACGTTCACCCCCCGGGGCCGTCCCAACCTGGGGGCCTTCATGGCGGTGAACGCGGACGCGGCCAGCAAGGACTACGGCACCATGCGGCTGCTGCGGGTCACCTCCACGGTGAAGGGCCCCGGCCAGGTGCAGAGCGAGCTCAACGGCAACGACGACGTCGCCGAGTTCGTGAGGAACCTGAAGGGCACCGACTCGGACATCGAGTACGGCAACCTGCTGACGGTCCCGCTGGAGGGCGGCTTCCTCTACATCGAGCCGGTCTACACGCGCGGCGGCAACCAGAACTACCCGCTGCTGCGGAAGGTCGCCGCCTCGTACGGATCGAAGATCGTCTTCGAGAACAGCCTGGGAGACGCCCTCAACGCGGTCTTCGGGGTCGACGGCGACGCGGACACGACGCCGCCCGACCCGAGCGAGCCGCCGGGCGAGACCGACGAGCCCCCGGCCACCGGTGACGCGGCGCTCAAGAAGGCCATCGCGGACGCCCAGAAGGCGTACGAGGACGGCGAGAAGGCGCTCAAGGAGCAGGACTGGCCGGCCTACGGCAAGGCGCAGGACGCGCTCCAGGAGGCGCTGGAGCGGGCCGCCGCCGCGCAGCCCAAGGCGGGCGGCGAGGGGGAGAAGGCCGACGGCGACAAGCCGGCGGGCGACGCCGAGCCGGAGAGTTCGGCCTCACCCGCGAGCGCCGAGAAGTCCGCGGCCCCGGCGGAGGAGTCCGAAGGGGCCGAGAAGGGCTCCGACCAGGGCAGCTGAGAAAAGTCCACCCCGCGTCGTGATAGTGTTTGAACACAACGACGCGGGGTGGAGCAGCTCGGTAGCTCGCTGGGCTCATAACCCAGAGGTCGCAGGTTCAAATCCTGTCCCCGCTACTGAAAAGACGAAGGCCCGGATCTCCTGGAGATCCGGGCCTTCGCCATGCCTGGGGTGAGGGTGCCGTGTCGATTTCACACGGTGGGCGTGAAGCGCGGTTCGGTGGGCAGCAGTGGGGTCCGGACGTGTTTGACTTGTCTCTCTGTGGGCATGTCGACAAAACGCTGTAGTGACCTCACTGTCCGCGATATACGAGGTGTACGCGGGTTACAGGTGGTGCGACGATGGTATTTATGGGGGACAGGGCAACTCTGTTGGAGACAGGGCGGTTTGTGCGGCAGCGCGGCCACGACGGGGAGAGCGCGGTAGACGCGGCTTTCGCCGCTGCCATCGCCGGGGCGGGTACACCGGTCCAGCGGACCGGCGATCTCGGCACGACCTCGTCCGACGAGGCGGTCCCGTCCGATGAGGGCGCCGCGCCCGAGGGCGGACCCGCACCCGAGGGCGCCGTCCCCGAGGATGCCACCACCGACGCGGTCGACGCCGCGGACCACGCCGAGAGCGAGGCGCGCCACCGACGCGCCGCCGACGCGGGGGACACCGCCTCCATGAGCGTCCTGGGCGCCCTGCTGCTGCGCCGGGGGGACCTGGACGGCGCCGAGCGCTATCTGCGCGCCGCCACCGCGGACGGCGACCGGGCCGCCGCCAACAACCTGGGCGTCCTGCTGCACCAGCGCGGCTACCCGGACGAGGCCGCCGGCTGGTGGCGCATCGCCGCCGTGGCCGGTTCCGCCGCCGCCGCGCACGCGCTCGGACGGCACCTCCGCGAGCGCGGCGACGAGCCCGGCGCCGAGTACTGGCTGCGGCAGTCCGCCGAGCAGGGCCACGCGCTCGGCGCGTACGCGCTCGCCGACCTCCTGGAGCACCGCAGCGACGTCGGCGCCGAGCGCTGGTTGCGCGCCGCCGCCGAACAGGGGCACCGCGAGGCCGCCTACCGGCTGGCCCGCGCGCTGGAGCGCAAGGCCGTCGAGGACCCGCACGAGGCATTCGGCCTCGGCCGCGGCCCGGTGCGGACCGGGACGGGGCTGAGCCTGCCGGGCGTCGCGCCCGCTCCCCCCGCGGACGGCGCGGCGGGCAAGGGCGCGGCCGACGGCGACGGGCCGGTGGCGGGGCCCGCCACGGGCCGGGTCGGCGAGGCCGAGCAGTGGTACCGCCAGGCCGCCGCCCGGGGCCACCGGCGCGCCGCCCTGCACCTCGGTGCGATCCTGGAGCGACGCGGCGAGTTGAAGGAGGCCGGGCGCTGGTACCTCACCTCCGCCAAGGCGGGCGAAGCGCGCGCCGCCTGCGCGCTGGGGTTCCTGCTGCGCGACGCCGGCGACGAGGAGAGCGCCGCCGTGTGGTGGCTGCGCGCCGCCCAGGACGGCGACGGCAACGCCGCCAACGCGCTCGGCGCCCTGCACGCCGCACGCGGTGAGCAGCAGACCGCCGAGCGCTGGTACCGGGCCGCCATGGACGCCGGGGACGTCAACGGGGCGTACAACCTCGGGCTGCTCTGCGCCGCCCAGGACCGCATCCCGCAGGCTGAGCAGTGGTACCGCCGCGCCGCGTACGCCGGGCACCGCGAGGCCGCCAACGCGCTCGCGGTCCTGCTCCTCCAGGCCGGCGACCACACCGGGGCCGAGCCCTGGTTCTCCAAGGCGGCCGAGGCGGGCAGCGTCGACGCCGCCTTCAACCTGGGCATCCTGCATGCGGGGCGCGACGAGGACCGTACGGCGCTCGGCTGGTACGAGCGGGCCGCGGCAGCGGGGCACACCGACGCCGCGCTCCAGGTCGGCATCGCCCTCCTCCGTGAGGGAGAGGACCAGGAGGCCGAGCGGCACCTGCGCTGCGCGGCGGGCGGCGGCAGCGCGGAGGCGGCCTTCCGGCTGGCCGGGGTGCTGGACGCGCGCCAGCCGCCCCCGGGGCCTCCGGCGCTCGGCGAGCCGATGCCGGAGAAGACCGAGTGCGAGGAGTGGTACGAGCGGGCCGCCCAGCAGGGCCACCGCCGCGCCCAGGTCCGGGTCGGCATGCTCGCCGCCGCCCGGGGGGACGTGGAGAGCGCCGCCCACTGGTACCGGGAGGCCGCCGAGGCGGGCAGCCGCAACGGGGCCTTCAACCTCGGGCTGCTGCTGGCCCGCGAGGGCAGCGAACGCGAGGCCGCGCTGTGGTGGACCCGGGCCGCCGGGGCCGGGCACGGCCGCGCCGCGCTGCGCCTGGCGCTCCTCGCCGCCCGCCGGGGCGAGCTGACGGAGGGGCAGCGCTGGTGCGCGCGGGCCGTGGAGCTGGGGCCGGCCGAGGTGGCCGAGCGGGCGGCGCGGCTGCGCGAGGCGCTCCACCAGGAGCTGACCGCGTGACGCCGGGCCGCCCGGCGCCGTGACCGGCGGCGAACGGCGCCCCGGCCGGGGCGCCGTGAAGGGATTTGCATCGCCCGACCCGCTGACGTAACGTTGCATTCACCGACGCGGGGTGGAGCAGCTCGGTAGCTCGCTGGGCTCATAACCCAGAGGTCGCAGGTTCAAATCCTGTCCCCGCTACTGAAAAGACGAAGGCCCGGATCTCCTGGAGATCCGGGCCTTCGCCATGTCCGGAGGCCGAGAGGCAGAGGCGGCGGCCGGGAGGCGGCGGCCGGGAAGGCCCGCGGTGGCCGACGAGGAGCACGGTGAACGCGCGAAGCCGGGCCCGCCCGTCTCCACGGGAGGGCCCGGCCGGGGCCGCTTTCAGGCGGCGGGGGCGCAGTCCGGGCAGAGGCCGCGGTAGGTGACCTCGACGTCGGAGACCATGAAGCCGTAGCGCTCGTCCGCCGGGAGGTCCGCCAGCGGGTTGCCCGCGGGGTGCACGTCCCGGATCGCGCCGCACCGGCCGCACACCAGGTGGTGGTGGGGGCGGTGGGCGTTCGGGTCGTAGCGCTTGGCCCGGCGGTCGGTGGACACCTCCAGCACCTCGCCGAGGGACACCATCTCCCCAAGCGTGTTGTAGACGGTGGCGCGGGAGATCTCCGGCAGCCGGGAGACGGCCCTCGCGTGGACCTCGTCCGCCGTCAGGTGCACGTGGTCCCCGTCGAGGACCTCAGCCACGACACGCCGCTGCGCCGTCATGCGCCAGCCGCGTCCGCGAAGTCGTTCCAGCAGGTCGCTCATGGGGCCCAGCCTAACAGTGGAGGGAAGGAATCCCGATCGGGTGTGACTTTGGACGTGCGGTGATTCTGGATCTTCCATGATCCTGGATGGACGGTGATCTTGGATGGAAATCTGATTTGGATGCTCGCTTGACTTGGACTTTGTCCATTGTAGGATCGAGACCGGCATAGGCCAAGGGACAGGCTGCGCTGACCATCGACCCCGCGACAGAGGCGGGCCGATCACCGAAGCGCAGGACATGACGCAGGAGGCGCACGTGACGCAGGGACCGCTCACCACGGAGGCCGGCGCGCCGGTCGCCGACAACCAGAACAGTGAGACCGCGGGCCCCGGCGGTCCGGTTCTCGTCCAGGACCAGGCGCTCCTGGAGAAGCTCGCCCACTTCAACCGCGAGCGCATCCCGGAGCGGGTCGTGCACGCCCGCGGCGCCGGCGCGTACGGCACCTTCACGCTGACCCGTGACGTCTCGCAGTGGACCCGGGCGAAGTTCCTCTCCGAGGTCGGCAAGCAGACCGAGACCTTCCTGCGCTTCTCCACCGTCGCCGGCAACCTCGGCTCCGCCGACGCCGTGCGCGACCCCCGCGGATTCGCGCTGAAGTTCTACACCGAGGAGGGCAACTACGACCTCGTCGGCAACAACACCCCGGTGTTCTTCATCAAGGACGCCATCAAGTTCCCCGACTTCATCCACACCCAGAAGCGCGACCCGTACACCGGATCGCAGGAGGCGGACAACGTCTGGGACTTCTGGGGGCTGTCGCCCGAGTCGACGCACCAGGTGACCTGGCTCTTCGGCGACCGCGGCATCCCGGCCACGCTGCGCCACATGAACGGGTACGGCTCGCACACCTACCAGTGGAACAACGAGGCCGGCGAGGTCTTCTGGGTCAAGTACCACTTCAAGACCGACCAGGGCATCAAGAACCTCACCCAGGAGGAGGCCAACAGGCTCGCCGGCGAGGACCCCGACAGCCACCAGCGCGACCTGCGCGAGGCGATCGAGCGGGGCGACTTCCCCTCCTGGACGGTGCAGGTCCAGATCATGCCCGCCGCGGAGGCGGCGACCTACCGCTTCAACCCGTTCGACCTCACCAAGGTGTGGCCGCACGCGGACTACCCGCCGATCGAGATCGGGAAGCTGGAGCTCAACCGCAACCCGCAGAACGTCTTCGCCGAGGTCGAGCAGTCCATCTTCAGCCCCGCGCACTTCGTGCCGGGCATCGGCCCCTCCCCGGACAAGATGCTCCAGGGCCGCCTCTTCGCGTACGGCGACGCCCACCGCTACCGCGTCGGCATCAACGCCGACCACCTGCCGGTGAACCGCCCGCACGCCACCGAGGCGCGGACCAACAGCCGGGACGGCTACCTCTACGACGGCCGTCACCAGGGCGCCAAGAACTACGAGCCGAACAGCTTCGGCGGCCCCGCCCAGACCGACCGGCCGCTGTGGCAGCCGGTCCCGGTCACCGGTGTCACCGGCAACACCGAGGCCCCCGTGCACGCCGAGGACAACGACTTCGTGCAGGCGGGCAACCTCTACCGGCTCTACTCCGAGGACGAGAAGGCCCGGCTGATCGACAACCTCGCCGGGTTCATCGCCAAGGTCTCGCGCGACGACATCGCCGAGCGCGCGATCAACAACTTCCGCCAGGCGGACGGCGACTTCGGCAAGCGGCTGGAAGCCGCGGTCCAGGCCCTGCGCGGCTGACCGGGCGTTTGCCGTCGACGGTGGGCCGGACTCCCTCACGGGGGTCCGGCCCACCGGTCGTCGGGGTACGGGAGACGGGTGGCGGGACGGCCGGGAGCGGCGGGCCTCAGCCGGCGGCCGCGACCGGGCGCCGACGGCGGGCGGGCGACCAGCAGCGGATGATGTCGCGCACCGACACGATGCCCACCGCGCCCTCGCCGTCCAGCACGATCAGGTGCCGGAACCCGCCGTGCGTCATGGCTTCCGCGGCCTCCTCCAGGGTCCAGGCCGGCGCGGCGAACACGACGTCGGTGGTGGTGTGGGCGGATACGGTCTCCCGGGCGGGGTCCAGCCCCGCCCCGACCGCGTCGAGAATGTCGCGCTCGGTGATGATGCCGAGCCCGAAGGTGTCCGGATCATGGACGACAGCCGCTCCGATCCGGCGGGCCGACATCAGCCGGGCCGCTTGGTGGAGCGTATGGGTGGGGCCGACGGTGAGGACCACCGTGCTCATGGCGTCACGGACGAGCATGAAACGAGCCACCTCCTCGGTGAACCCACTCTGTGAGTCGATTCACAAGTTCACAAGCGGGGGAGTCCCAGAGTCGCACCCTCGGGGCGGGCCGACAAGAGGTGGGTGAAGTGCGGGGAGGGCGTGCGGACATCTCATGCCGCGCCCCCACGCGCCGCGTGAACCGGGTGGTTTCGGACAGGCCCGCGCACCCGGGGTTCGGCAGAGCCGTGCCGGGAAACCCGGAAGCGCACCGGCCCCGGCAGCCCGGCGGAGGGGTGTCAGGGCCGCAGTTCGGGGCAGCCGGACCGGGCGGTGTCAGGGCCGCAGTTCGGGGCAGCCGGACCGGGCGGTGTCAGGACCGCCGGTCGAGGTAGCTCAGCAGGTCGTCGTGGAGCGCGCCGTTGGAGGCCGCCGCGTTCCCGCCGTCCACGCCGTCCACCCCGTCCAGCGAGGTGAAACGACCGCCCGCCTCCTGCACGATGATCGCGTTCGCCGCCATGTCCCACAGCGACAGCTCCGGCTCGGCGCAGAGGTCCACGGAGCCCTCCGCCACCATCATGTACGGCCAGAAGTCCCCGTACCCCCGCGTCCGCCAGCAGGCCCGGGTGAGGTCCAGGAGTCCGTCGAGGCGGCCCTGTTCCTCCCAGCCGGAGAGCGAGGAGAACGCGAACGAGGCGTCGGAGATCCGGTGCACCTTCGACACCTGCATCCGGCTTGCGGAGGTGAGGCTGCGGCCGGTGAAGGCGCCCGCGCCCTTCGCCGCCCACCAGCGCCGGTTCAGCGCCGGCGCGGAGACCAGCCCCACCACCGGCTGGAAGTCGCCCCCCGGGCCCGCTTCCATCAGCGAGATCAGCGTCGCCCACACCGGCACGCCGCGCACGTAGTTCTTGGTGCCGTCGATCGGGTCGATCACCCAGCGGCGCGGACCGCTTCCCTCGACCCCGTACTCCTCGCCGAGGATCGCGTCCCTGGGGCGGGCCCGACGCAGGTGGCCCCGGATCAGTTCCTCGGCGGCCTTGTCGGCCTCGCTCACCGGGGTCATGTCCGGCTTGGTCTCCACCTTCAGGTCGAGAGCCTTGAACCGGTCCATGGTCGCGGCGTCGGCGGCATCCGCCAGTACGTGGGCGAGGCGCAGATCATCGTGGTAGTCGGGCATGCCGTCACAGTATCCAGGGCCGTCGTGCGCGGGCCAACGCGCCCCCGGCCGCCGCCTTCTCCGCGCCCCCTTGACAGCCCCCACGAGCGGGTCAACTCTGAACCGCAGGAATCCCGGGGCAGGGGGTGGCGGCGATGCGGAGAGCACGGCAGGCCCTGCTGGAGGCCGCCCACCGGGCGCTGGAGGACCGGCCCTGGCGCGCCGTGCGCATGGCCGACGTCGCCGCCCTGGCCGGGGTCTCCCGGCAGACCCTCTACAACGCGTTCGGCACCAAGGAGGGGCTGGCCGGGGCCCTGCTGCGGCGGGCCGCCGAGGACTACCTCGCCGGGGTGGACCGCGCGCTGGGCGCCCCGGGGCCCGACCGCCCGGCCGCCGTCGCCCTCTGGACCCTGCGGGCCGCCCGGCAGGACGTGCTGGTCAAGGCGTTGCTGACCGGGCACTGGGCGGACGGGCTGCCCCGCCCGGACCGCCGGCCGGGCTCCCGGGGACGTACGGGCGGGCAGCCGCCGCCGACCCCCGAGGAGCTGCTCGCGCTGGTGCGGGCGCGGACGGCGGACGCCACGCCCGGGGGCGCGGCGGGACGCTGCGAGATCGCGTTACGGCTCGCGCTGTCCTGCGTGGTCGTCCCGGTACCGGGCGACGACGCGGCGGACAGCGGTGCGCTGCGGCTGGTCCGGGAGGCGGCCCGGCCCCTGGGATAGGAGCGGGCGGTGACGGGAAGCCGGCCGGGGCTCAGTGCGCCGAACCGGAGAGCTGGAGGCCGATCACGCCGACGATCACCAGCGAGATCGAGACCAGCTTCAGAGTGGAGACCACGTCGCCGAGGAAGACCATGCCGTAGATCGCGGTCCCGGCCGCCCCGATGCCGGTCCACACCGCGTACGCCGGGCCGACGTCCAGCTTCCTCAGCGCCAGGGTCAGCAGACCGAAGCTGCCCAGCGCGAACGAGGCGAACGCGATCGTCGGCCAGAGCCGGGTGAATCCGTGGGAGAGCTTCAGACACACGGCGAAGCCGGTCTCCAGCAGTCCTGCGACCACGACCAGCAGCCACGCCATCGTCAGTTGCCTCCCGCGTAGGTGACGGCTTCGTCCCGCTCGGTGCGATTATGCCTTTACCGGTCGTTGAAGCACGCAAACATGCCCGGGCGGCCGCGGCCGACTCCGGCCGGACGGTCCCGTCAGCCGTCCTCGCGGCGTCAACCGTCCTGGTTCCGTCAGCCGTCCTCGCGCCGTCAGTCGCCCTCGCGCCGCTCCCGGGTCGCGAGCAGTCTGCGCAGGGAGTCCAGCCGGGCCGGATCGGCGTGCCCCTCGGCCACCCAGGCGTCCAGAGCGCATTCGGGCTGGTTCTCGTCGTGGGTGCAGCCGCGCGGGCACCCCTCGGTGCCCGGCACCAGGTCGGGGAAGGCGTGGATGACGCGCGAGGGGTCGACGTGGTGCAGCCCGAAGGAGCGCACGCCGGGGGTGTCGACCACCCAGCCCCGGTCGCCGGGCAGCGGCAGCGCGAGAGCCGAGGTGGTGGTGTGCCGCCCCCGGCCGGTGACCGCGTTGACATCGCCGGTGGTCCGCCGCCGGTCCTCCGGCACCAGGGCGTTGACCAGGGTCGTCTTGCCGACCCCGGAGTGCCCGACGAAGGCGGTGATCTTGCCCGCCAACTGCTCGCGGACCCGCTCCGCCGCGCCCCCCGTCTCCAGCTCCTCACGGCTGGTCACGATGTACGGGACGCCGAGCGGGGTGTACGCCTCCAGCAACGCGTCCGGCGATGCCAGGTCGGACTTGGTCAGCACCAGGAGCGGGGAGAGGCCGCCGTCGTACGCCGCGACCAGGCAGCGGTCGATCATGCGCGGCCGGGGCTCCGGGTCGGCCAGGGCGGTGACGATCGCCAGCTGGTCGGCGTTGGCGACGACCACGCGCTCGTACGGATCGTCGTCGTCCGCCGTGCGGCGCAGCACCGTACGGCGCGGGGCGATGCGCACGATCCGGGCCAGGGTGTCCTTCTCGCCGGAGAGGTCGCCGACGATGGAGACGGTGTCTCCCACCACGGCGGCCTTGCGCCCCAGCTCACGGGCCTTCATCGCCACCACGGTCCGGCCCTCGACGAGGCAGGTGAGCCGGCCCCGGTCGACGGTGAGGACCATGCCGTCCTCGGCGTCCTCGTGCTTGGGCCGGATGTGGGTGCGCGGGCGGTTGCCCTTGCGGTTGGGGCGGACGCGGATGTCGTCCTCGTCGGGGTTCTTCCCGTAGCGGCGCATGGGTCTAGGCCCCGAGCATTCCGGTCCACAGGGCCGGGAAGTCCGGCAGGGTCTTGGCGGTCGTGCCCACGTTCTCGATCTCCACGCCCTTCACCGCCAGACCGATGATCGCCCCCGCGGTGGCCATCCGGTGGTCGTCGTACGTGTGGAAGACGCCGCCGTGGAGCGGGCGCGGGCGGATGTGCAGCCCGTCCGCCGTCTCGGTGACGTCGCCGCCCAGCTCGTTGATCTCCTTGGTCAGCGCGGCCAGCCGGTCCGTCTCGTGCAGCCGCAGATGGGCCACCCCGCTCAGCGTCGAGGGGGAGTCGGCCAGCGCCGCGACCGCCGCGATGCCCGGGGTCAGCTCGCCGACCTCGCCGAGGTCCACGTCGATGCCGTGGATACGGCCCGTACCGGTGAAGGTCAGTCCGTGCTCGGTCAGCTCGCAGCTGCCGCCCATCGCGGTGAAGATCTCGCGCAGTGCGTCGCCCGGCTGGGTGGTGCGCTCGGGCCAGTCGGGGATCGTGACCCGTCCGCCGGTCACCAGGGCCGCCGCCAGGAACGGCTGGGCGTTGGAGAGGTCCGGCTCGATCGTCAGGTCCCGGCCGAGCAGGGCGGAGGGGGAGACCCGCCAGACGTTCGGTTCGCCGCCCGTCTCCGGCTCGTCCACCTGGGCGCCGACCGCGCGCAGCATGTCGACGGTCATCCGGATGTGCGGCATCGAGGGGAGCGTGGTCCCGGTGTGCCGGACCTCGACGCCGTGGTTGAAGCGCGGGGCCGACAGCAGCAGCGCCGAGACGAACTGCGAGGAGGACGAGGCGTCGATCGACACCGGGCCGCCCACCAGCGCCCCGCCGCCGTGCACGGTCAGCGGCAGCGCCCCGCGCCCGTCGTCGTCGATCCGCGCGCCGAGCGCCCGCAGCCCCTCGATCACGCCGGTCAGCGGGCGCTCGTAGGAGCGGGGATCGCCGTCGAAGCGGACCGGGCCGTCGGCGAGGGTGGCGACCGGCGGCAGGAAGCGCATCACCGTGCCGGCGTTGCCGACGTCCACCGTCGCCGGGCCGTGCAGCCCCGCCGGGATGACCCGCCACGCCTCGCCCGTGGCGTCCGGGGAGGCCGCGGCGGACGGGCTGCTCGCGGACGAGGAGGAGACGGTCTCCTCGATGCCGACGCCCATGGCGCGCAGCGCGTCGGCCATCAGCAGGGTGTCGCGGGAGCGCAGCGGGCGGCGCAGCCAGCCCGGCTCGGAGGCCAGCGAGGCCAGCACGAGGGCGCGGTTGGTGACCGATTTCGATCCGGGCACGGTGACGGTCGCGTCGACGGCGCCGCTCGCGTGGGGAGCGGGCCACAGGGCAGGGTGCACGGAACTCTCGGTCATGGCCCTTACTTTAGTGGTTCCGCACCCGCCTGGTTCCTGGCGAAAAGTGCGCAAACCATCCCGTAGCCAGCCAGGGGGGCGGACCGGGACGGTCGGCCGGCCCTCACCAGCCGAGCAGCCACCGGCCGCCGCCGGTCAGCGAGCACAGCGACACCGCGTGGAAGAGGAACAGCCACAGCACCGCCGGGGCGTCCGTCAACCGGGCCAACTGGTCGGCGTCGGAGTCCGGCGCCCCGCCGTGCCGCCGCTTGGACTGGAGCTCGAACGGCGGCCGCACCCCGCCCAGCAGCAGGAACCACACCACCGCGTACGCGAACGCCGACTGCACGTCCGACGAGGCCAGCCAGGACACCATCAGGAACGTGGCGCCGGTCAGGATGACGGTGAGCGCCCCGTACACGTTGCGGATCATCACCAGCATCACCGCGAGCAGCGCCGTCGCCACCCACAGCAGGAGCGTGATCCTGCCGTTGGTGAGCAGCCAGGCGCCGCCCAGGCCCAGCAGGGAGGGGGCCGTGTAGCCCGCCGCCGCCGTGAGGATCATGCCGATCCCCGTCGGCTTGCCGCGGCTCACGGTCAGCCCGCTGGTGTCCGAGTGCAGCCGGATGCCGGAGAGCTGCCGTCCGGTGAGCAGCGCCACCAGGCCGTGGCCGCCCTCGTGCGCGATGGTGATCGTGTTGCGGGCGAGCCGCCACAGCGGGTCGGGCACGACGGCGATCAGCGCCAGGACGGCCGTCACCACCACCAGCCACTGCTCGGGGGCGGGCTGGGTGCCGGTGACGCGATCCCACAGATCGCCCAATTCGCTGCTGTTCATCGGCCGGGCGACTCCTTGCGGTCGGGGTGGGCGGTCGTGGCAGTCTGGCACTTATGTGCGGACGGTTTGCAGCCAGTCGGAAGCCCGAGGACCTGACCGGACTCTTCGGCGTCGAGAAGTGGGAACCCACCGAGACCCTGGAGCCGGACTGGAACGTGGCGCCGACCAAGAAGGTCTACGCGGTTCTGGAGCGTCCTGTTAAGGACGCCGACGACCCGCGTCCGGTTCGCCAGCTGCGCGCCCTGAGATGGGGGCTCGTACCCTCCTGGGCGAAGACCCCCGACGGCGCCGCCCGGCTGATCAACGCCCGCGCGGAGACCGTCCACGAGAAGCCCTCCTTCCGCCGCGCCTTCGCCCAGCGCCGCTGCATCCTGCCCGCCGACGGCTACTACGAGTGGGTCACCGGCGCGCAGGAGCGGCAGTTGGAGGAGGAGAAGGGCAAGAAGCGGCCCCGCAAACAGCCCTACTTCGTCACCCCCGCCGACGGTTCGGTCTTCGCGATGGCCGGGCTGTACGAGTTCTGGCGCGACGCGACCCTCCCCGGCGACCACGAGAACGCCTGGTGGGCCACGTGCTCGGTGATCACCACCGAGGCGGAGACCACTCCGCTGGCCGTCGCCCCCGCAGAGGGGCCCGAGGTGCTCGCCGACATCCACCCCCGGATGCCGCTGATGCTCACCCCCGACCGCTGGGACACCTGGCTGGACCCCACGCACACCGGCGTCGACGAACTGCGCGCCCTGCTGGAGCCGCCGCCGGGCGGGCTGATGCGCGCCTACCCGGTCGCCACCGCCGTCAGCAACGTCCGCAACAACGGGCCGGAGCTGCTGGAGGAACTGGCCGCCCCGGAGGAGTCCACGCTGTTCTGAGCGGCAGGCGGGCCCGCGCGCCGTTCCGCTTCGCGCACGGGGGAGGATGGGGCGGTGAGCCGTCGACCCCGTACGCAGAACGTCGTCACCGACGCCGGTGAGGCCCGGATCACCTGGGTTCCCGCCACCACCGCCGGGCCCCGCCTCGTCCTCGCCCTGAGCCACGGGGCCGGCGGCGGCATCGAGGCCCGGGACCTCCAGGCCCTCGCCCGCGCCCTGCCCGGCCGCGGCGTCACCGTCGCCCTGGTGGAGCAGCCCTGGCGGGTGGCCGGCAAGAAGGTGGCCCCCGCCCCGAAGACCCTGGACGCCGGGTGGCGCGGAGTGTGGCCCGCCCTGGCCGCCGCCGGGCCGCCCGTCGTCGCCGGGGGCCGCAGCGCCGGGGCCCGGGTCGCCTGCCGGACCGCGGCCGGACTGGGCGCGGCGGCCGTGCTCGCGCTCGCCTTCCCGCTCCACCCGCCGGGCAGGCCCGAGAAGTCCCGCGCCGCCGAACTGCTCGGCACGGGCGTACCCACGCTGGTGGTGCAGGGCGGCGGCGACCCCTTCGGCCGGCCCGGCGAGTTCCCTCCCGGCCGGTACGCGTTGGCCGAGGTGCCCCACGGCGACCACGGGTTCGCGGTGCCCAAGAAGTCCGGGCTGACGGAGGAACAGGCGATGGGCGTCCTCACCGACGCGGTCGCCGGATGGCTCGCGCCCCTCGGATGACCGCCCGGGCCCCGCCCGGAGGAGGCGCCGCCGACCCCGGGAATGCCCCGCCCGGGGGCGCTGTTGTTCGGGACGTCGGTGCAACAACGTCGTACGTGGAGAGGGAGTCCGTCGCATGGGTTCGACCATCTGCCCCAGTCGCTCGAACGCCGCTGACCTGGAGTGGACCGTGCTGCCCGCGGCGAGGACCACCCCCGAGCGGCTCGTGGGCGGTGGTGATCGACAGGCCGTCCGCAAGCAAGGTCGACTATTCTCCGATGCGAGCGGGTCCGGTCTCGGTCCCGCCACATCGTTGGAGGAGGTGGGTCCGGTCACTGGGACCGACACAGGGACCGACGACGGCCGTGCACCGGAGACGCCGGCCGAGCGCAACGCGCGCTTCGAGCGGGACGCCCTGGGCTTTCTCGACCAGATGTACTCGGCGGCGCTGCGCATGACGCGCAACCCGGCCGATGCCGAGGACCTGGTCCAGGAGACCTACGCCAAGGCGTACGGCTCCTTCCACCAGTTCCGTGAGGGCACCAACCTCAAGGCGTGGATGTACCGCATCCTCACCAACACCTTCATCAACTCGTACCGCAAGAAGCAGCGGGAGCCCCAGCGCAGCGCCGCCGAGGAGATCGAGGACTGGCAGCTCGCGCGGGCCGAGTCGCACATGTCGACCGGTCTGCGCTCGGCCGAGTCCCAGGCCCTGGACCATCTCCCGGACTCCGACGTGAAGTCGGCGCTCCAGGCGATTCCCGAGGAGTTCCGCATCGCCGTGTACCTCGCCGATGTCGAGGGCTTTGCCTACAAGGAGATCGCGGACATCATGGGGACACCCATCGGTACGGTGATGTCCCGGCTGCACCGCGGCCGTCGCCAACTGCGCGGCATGCTGGAGGACTACGCGCGCGAGCGCGGGCTCGTCGCGGCCGGCGCCGGTGGTTCGGACGATCGGAAGGGCTCGGCCTCATGAGCTGCGGAGAGCCGCACGAGACGGATTGCTCGGAGGTCCTCGACCACCTCTACGAGTTTCTCGACCGGGAGATGCCCGAGGGCGATTGCACCAAGTTCGAGGTGCACTTCGAGGAATGCTCCCCGTGCCTGGAGAAGTACGGCCTCGAACAGGCCGTGAAGAAGCTGGTCAAGCGCTGCTGCGGGCAGGACGACGTTCCGACCGACCTGCGCTCCAAGGTGATGGGCCGGATCGAGCTGATCCGGGCGGGCGAGGCCGTGCCCGAGCAGGACGTGGCCGTGCAGGACGCGGACCGGACCGCCACCGCCGCCGAATAGTCACCCGAAGGTGCTAATCGGCTCCGTAACGGCTCGGTGAACACTCCAACTCGCTAGCGTGGCGCGTCCATCGACCATGCGGGGGCGAGTGAGGGCGTGAGGGGCACACCGGGGGCGGCGCGCGTCGTGATCCTGGCCGCCGTTCCCGGCGCGATCCGGTGCACCCTCCCCGCGTACGCCCCCGGCGCCCCGGCCCCGTGGGGCGCGGCGGCCGTGACCGCCGCTCTCGGCCCCGGCTGGGAGACGGCCGGACGCCGGTCCCGTGCCGGAGGCTCCGTACGGGTCGCCGCCGGGCTGTTCCCCCCGGGCCCCTCCCCGCCGCCTTCATGCGGTCGGCTGCCGTCCCCGGCGCTCCGGCCGGGCGGATGGAACGGCCGCCGTCCGCTCCCCGCCGGGCCTCCCCGCCCACCCTCGTCCGCGCCGCCGCCCCCTGGCCCCGTGCCGCCCCCGGCGGGGCTGTGGTCCGCCGGTCCGGCGGTCGCCGCGGCGGTGGTCCGCCAGGCCGATTCCGGTCCGGGAACACCTGCCCGCCGCCGGAATCCTCAGGGCGGCCGACGCGTACGACGAGCTGTGCGGGGCAGGCGTGGGCGGGCCGCCCGGCGCGCTCCGGCAGCTCACGCTCGGCACCGGGTACGACCACCGGCCGCAGGGGGCGGAGGCCCTGGGGCGCGTCCTCGCGCGAGGCGGTCTGGCCCCGGCCGGAGCTGGGTAACCCATGGGTAATGAGCGGGCGTCCGGCCGGGCATGGTTGGATGCGAAAGCAGAGCGGATGTCGAGGGTGTCCAGTCGGGACAGGCGGGAATCGTGAGGATCTTCGGGAAGGTACGGCATCGGCCGTCCGCCTCTTGGCGGCAGGCCACGGACCGCGCGTTCACGCTGATCGGCGACGGCCGGTACGAGGACGCGGGGGCGCTGCTGACGCGCGCGGCGGATCTGGAGCCGTGGCTCTCGGAGTCCTGGTTCAATCTGGCGCTGCTGCACAAGTTCCGGCACGACTGGGAGCAGGCGAGGGCGGCGGGGCTGCGGGCCGTCGCGCTCCTCGACCGCGAGTCGGGCGCCCCGGACTGGTGGAACGTGGGCATCGCCGCCACCGCGCTCCAGGACTGGCCGCTGGCGCGGCGGGCCTGGCAGGCGTACGGGCTCAAGGTCCCCGGCGGCGGCCAGCACAGCGCGGCCACCACCGAGCCGTCCGGCATGGAGCTGGGCAGCGCCGCGGTGCGGCTCTCGCCCGAGGGCGAGGCCGAGGTGGTCTGGGGCCGCCGGCTCGACCCGGCCCGGATCGAAGTGCTCTCGATCCCGCTGCCGTCCTCCGGGCGGCGCTGGGGCGAGGTCGTCCTGCACGACGGAGTGCCCAACGGCGAGCGGGTCACCGCCGCCGGGCCCGCGTACCCGGTGTTCGACGAGATCGAGCTGTGGGCCCCCTCCCCGGTGCCGACCTGGGTGGTGCTGCTGGAGGCGGCCACCGAGGAGGACCGGGACGCGCTGGAGAAGCTGGCCTCGGACGCGGGGTTCGCCGCCGAGGACTGGTCCTCCTCCGTGCGGCTGCTGTGCCGGGCCTGCTCGGAGAGCCGGATGGAGAGCGACGAGGGCGACGGGGAGCACCTGGACCCGCACGACCACAGTGAGCCGGGCCACCCCGGGCCGCTGGGCCACCGCACGGCCGGGGCGGGGGGCCTGTGGGTGCCGGAGCGGGAGTGCGGCCTCGCGGCCCCCGCCGGGCTGGTGCGCGGACTGTTGGACGGCTGGGTCGCCGACAGCCCGGACAGCCGTGAGTGGCGGGATCTCGAAGAAGTCTGCTGACCGCTGCCCGTAGGCTGTACGCGCACCGGTCGCGGTGCTGCTCCTCCCGCGCTTCCCGGTTCCGGACGGGATGCGGCGGGATCACCGAGTTCAGGGTTTGCAGGAAGGCGTACGGCGGACATGTCGCAGCAGGAGACGGACGGGCGGATCGACGTGGACGACGAGGGGTTCGTCGTCGACACCGAGGAGTGCGAGGAGCGCGAGGCGGCCCACCGCGCGCGCGGCACCTCCCGTCCGATCACGGTCGTGGGCAACCCGGTCCTGCACAAGGAGTGCAAGGACGTCACCGCGTTCGACGACGAGCTGGCGCGGCTCATCGACGACATGTTCGCCAGCCAGAAGACGGCCGAGGGCGTCGGCCTCGCGGCCAACCAGATCGGCGTGGACCTGAAGGTCTTCGTCTACGACTGCCCGGACGACGACGGGGTGCGCCACACCGGCGTCGTCTGCAACCCGGTCCTGGAGGAGCTGCCCCCCGAGATGCGGGTGCTGGACGACTCCAACGAGGGCTGCCTCTCGGTCCCGACCGCGTACGCCTCGCTCGCCCGCCCGGACTACGCGGTGGTGCGCGGACAGGACGCGCAGGGCAACCCGATCCGGGTCAAGGGCACCGGTTACTTCGCGCGCTGCCTCCAGCACGAGACGGACCACCTGTACGGCTACCTGTACATCGACCGGCTCTCCAAGCGGGAGCGCAAGGACGCGCTGCGCCAGATGGAAGAGGGCACGCCGCGCTACGAGGTCGTCCCGAACGGCTGAGCACGACTTCGCGGGGCCCGGAGCCGGTCGTCGGCGCCGGGCCCCGCCGTCGTGTGCGGCCCCGCTCAGGCGACGTCGGGCACGGCCGTGGCCGACGGGCCCCGGAAGGTGCGCCGGTAGGCGTTGGGCGTGGTGCCCAGCGTCCGTACGAACTGGTGCCGCAGCGTCGCCGCCGTGCCGAACCCCGTCTGACCCGCGATCGTGTCGATCGTCCGGTCGGAGGTCTCCAGCAGGTGCTGGGCGAGCAGCACCCGCTGCCGCAGCAGCCAGCGGTAGGGCGTCGTCCCGGTCTCCTGCTGGAACCGCCGCGCGAAGGTGCGCGGCGACATGTGCGCCTGTGCGGCCAACTGCTCCACGGTCATCTCCCGGTCGAGGTGCTGCTCCATCCAGGCCAGGGTCGAGCCGACCGTGTCGCAGGCGCTCCGGGGCAGCGGGCGGTCGACGTACTGCGCCTGGCCGCCGTCCCGGTGCGGCGGCACCACCATCCGCCGCGCGAGGGTGTTGGCCGTCTCCTGGCCGTACTCCTGCCGGATCAGGTGCAGGCAGGCGTCGATCCCGGCGGCGGTCCCGGCCGAGGTGACCACCGGGCCCGCGTCCACGTACAGCACGTCCGGCTCCACGACCGCCTTCGGGTAGCGGCGTGCCAGCTCGGCCGCGTGCCGCCAGTGCGTGGTGCAGCGGCGGCCGTCCAGCAGCCCGGCCGCGCCGAGGACGTACGCCCCCGAGCAGACGCTCAGCACCCGCGCACCCCGCTCCACGGCCCGCCGCAGCGCGTCCAGGGCCGCCTCGGGGTACTCCCGGTCCATGACGTGCCCGCTGGCGGGGACGGCGATGAGGTCGGCCTCCTCCAGCCGCTCCAGGCCGTACGGCGTGCTGATGGTGAAGCCCGCGTGGGTGCGCAGTTCGGGGCCCTCGGCGGACACCACCGCGAAATCGTGCACCGGCAGACCGTCGTCGCTGCGGTCGAGGCCGAACACCTCGCACAGCACGCCGAGTTCGAAGGGGTGGACCTCGTCCAGCAGCAGGACGGCGACATTGTTCGGCATGGAGTGAGTGTGGCAGCTATTTGACGTCCCATGGCAGTCCTGCCACTGATGATTCTTGTCCCGGCGGGCCAGAGTAGAGGCATGAACACATTCCTGAACTACCTGGTCGTAGCAGCACTTTTCGCCCTCGTCCTCGCCCCCGTGGCGTTCGGCGTCGCCCGGGAACGCCGCATCGACCGCCAACTGCGGGAGGCGGAACGGGGCCGGCGGGAGCCCGCGCCCCCGCGAACGCGGAGCGCCGCGCGGCCCGTCACGGCCGCACGGCGCTCCCGGCCCGGAAGCTGGGCCGGGGTCTGAGGAACCCCGGGGGCTAGAAGTCGTCGTCGAACCCGACCGAGCCCTCGACGGCCACCTGGTAGGCGGACGGGCGGCGCTCGAAGAAGTTCGTCAGCTCCTGGACGCCCTGCAGCTCCATGAAGGAGAACGGGTTCTCCGAGCCGTACACCGTAGGGAAGCCCAGGCGGGCGAGCCGCTGGTCGGCGACGCACTCCAGGTACTGGCGCATCGACTCGGTGTTCATGCCCGGCAGCCCCTCGCCGCACAGGTCGCGGCCGAACTGCAGCTCCGCCTCCACGGCCTCCTTCAGCATGTCGGTGACCTGCTGCCGGAGCGCGTCGTCGAAGAGGTCCGGCTCCTCCTTGCGGACGGTGTCCACGACCTCGAACGCGAAGTTCATGTGCATCGTCTCGTCACGGAACACCCAGTTGGTGCCTGTGGCGAGGCCGTGCAGCAGACCGCGCGAGCGGAACCAGTACACGTAGGCGAACGCCCCGTAGAAGAACAGCCCCTCGATGCAGGCCGCGAAGCAGATCAGGTTGAGCAGGAAGCGACGGCGGTCCGCCTTCGTCTCCAGCCGCTCGATCTTCTCCACCGAGTCCATCCAGCGGAAGCAGAACTGCGCCTTCTCCCGGATCGACGGGATCTCCTCGACCGCGTCGAACGCCGCCGCCCGGTCGTCCGGATCGGGCAGGTAGGTGTCCAGCAGCGTCAGATAGAACTGGACGTGCACGGCCTCCTCGAAGAGCTGCCGCGACAGGTACAGCCGCGCCTCGGGGGAGTTGATGTGCTTGTACAGCGTCAGCACGAGGTTGTTCGAGACGATCGAGTCGCCGGTCGCGAAGAACGCCACCAGCCGGCCGATCATGTGCTGCTCGCCCGGGGACAGCTTGGCGAGGTCGGCGACGTCCGAGTGGAGGTCGACCTCCTCCACGGTCCAGGTGTTCTTGATCGCGTCCCGGTAGCGCTCGTAGAAGTCCGGGTAGCGCATGGGGCGCAGGGTCAGCTCGAAGCCCGGGTCGAGCAGGTTCTTCTCTTCGGTGGAGCTCATTACTGGCAGGCCTCGCAGGACTCGGGGTTTTCCAGGGAGCAGGCGACGGCGTCCGCCTCGGGGGCCGGCGCCTGCTGGACGGGGACGGGGACGGGGGCGGCGGCCGAGGCCCCGCCGGACGCGGCGCGCGCGATCCGGGTCGCCGGACGCGAACGCAGGTAGTACGTCGTCTTCAGCCCCTGCTTCCAGGCGTACGCGTACATCGAGGAGAGCTTGCCGATCGTCGGCGTCTCCAGGAACAGGTTGAGCGACTGGCTCTGGTCGAGGAACGGCGTACGGGCGGCCGCCATGTCGATCAGGCCGCGCTGCGGGATCTCCCACGCCGTGCGGTACAGCGCCCGCACGTCCTCGGGGATCCAGGCGAAGCCCTGCACCGAGCCGCTCGCCTCGCGCAGCGCCTCACGGGTGCGGGCGTCCCACACGCCGAGCCGCTTCAACTCGTCCACCAGGTAGGCGTTGACCTGGAGGAACTCACCGCTGAGCGTCTCGCGCTTGAACAGGTTGGAGACCTGCGGCTCGATGCACTCGTACACGCCCGCGATCGAGGCGATCGTGGCGGTCGGCGCGATGGCCAGCAGCAGCGAGTTGCGCATGCCGGTCTTCGCGATCCGGGCGCGCAGGGTCTCCCAGCGCTCCGGCCAGTTCAGCTCGGTGGCGTAGTGGTCGGGGTGCAGCACCCCGCGCGCCGCCCGGGTCTCGGACCAGGCGGGCAGCGGACCCGACCGCTCCGCCAGGTCGCAGGACGCCTCGTACGCGGCCAGCATGATCCGCTCGGAGATCTTCGTGGAGAGCGCGCGGGCCTCGGGGGAGTCGAAGGGCAGGCGCAGCCGGAAGAAGACGTCCTGGAGGCCCATCGCGCCCAGGCCGACCGGCCGCCAGCGGGAGTTGGAGCGCCCGGCCTGCTCGGTCGGGTAGAAGTTGATGTCGACGACCCGGTCCAGGAAGGTCACGGCCGTGCGCACGGTGGCGTCCAGGCGCTCCCAGTCGATCGAGCCGTTCGCGACGAACGCGCCCAGGTTGACCGAGCCCAGGTTGCAGACGGCCGTCTCGCCGTCGTTCGTGACCTCCAGGATCTCCGTGCACAGGTTCGAGGAGTGCACGACCCGGCCCGGTTCGGCGGTCTGGTTGGCGGTCCGGTTGGAGGCGTCCTTGAACGTCATCCACCCCTGGCCGGTCTGGGCGAGGGTCCGCATCATCCGGCCGTACAGCTCACGCGCCGGCATCGACTTGCGGGCCAGCCCCCCGGCCTCGGCCGCCCGGTAGGCCGCGTCGAACGCGTCGCCCCACAGGTCGACCAGCTCGGGCACGTCCGCCGGGGAGAACAGCGACCACTCGGTGTCCGCCTCGACGCGGCGCATGAACTCGTCCGGGATCCAGTGCGCCAGGTTCAGGTTGTGCGTACGCCGCTGGTCCTCGCCGGTGTTGTCGCGCAGCTCCAGGAACTCCTCGATGTCCGCGTGCCAGGTCTCCAGGTAGACCGCCGCCGCGCCCTTGCGCCGACCGCCCTGGTTCACCGCCGCCACCGAGGCGTCCAGCGTCTTGAGGAACGGCACGATGCCGTTGGAGTGCCCGTTGGTGCCCCGGATCAGCGAACCCCGGGCGCGGATGCGGGAGTACGACAGGCCGATGCCGCCCGCGTGCTTGGAGAGCCGGGCCACCTGGTGGTAGCGGTCGTAGATCGAGTCCAGCTCGTCCTTGGGGGAGTCCAGCAGGTAGCAGGAGGACATCTGCGGGTGGCGGGTGCCGGAGTTGAAGAGCGTGGGGGAGGAGGGGAGGTAGTCCAGCCTGCTCATCAGCCCGTAGAGCGCGGTGACCTCCTCCAGCGCCCGCACCGACTCGTCCTCGGCGAGGCCCGCCGCCACCCGCAGCAGGAAGTGCTGCGGGGTCTCGACGACCTGGCGGGTGTGCGGGTGGCGCAGCAGGTAGCGGCTGTGCAGCGTACGGAGGCCGAAGTAGCCGAAGCGGTCGTCCGCGCCCTCGGCCAGCGTCCGCTCGACCAGCTCGTCCAGCGCCTCCGCGTGCAGCGCGACGAAGGCGGCGGTACGGTCCGCGATCAGGCCCTCGCGGTGCCCCACGGCGACCGAGGCGGAGAAGGACGTCGCGCCCTGGCCCGCGGCCTCCTCCGCGATCGAGAGGGTCAGCAGCCGGGCGGCGAGCCGGGAGTACGCCGGGTCCTCGGAGATCAGCCCCGCGGCGGCCTCGGTGGCCAGCGTGCGCAGTTCGGCCTCGTCGGAGCGGGCGTTGCGTCCGCGCAGCGCGGCGGCGGCGACCCGTCCGGGGTCGGTGTCGGGAAGATCGGCGGTGAGGCCGGTCAGGGTCCGCAGCAGGGCGGTCCCGGGTCCGTCGTTCGTGCCTGTTCCGGACGGGGTGGAGGCAGCGGATCCGGTGGCTGAAACCGGATCGGCGGGCGCGATGGTCACAGGGCTTTCCCTCGCTCGGCAGGGGCCGGCGGAAGGCGGAGAAGCCGGGCAGCGCGAAACCCGGGCAGGGCGGCACGGCTGACGGCGTCCACCGGCCCATCCGCGAGGCCCGGACGTCTGGCGTCCGGTTCGGTCGAGCCGGACGCGCTGTCGGCAGGTCTTCGGACTTGCAGGTGCGCAGAAGCGCACTGATCACACCGTTGCGGGACAGTTCCGGATTCGCACCGGATTCCCCTGCGGCGACAGCGAGGTCGAGCATACATGTGGGGGCCGCCGGATGATGCGGCCCCCACATGTTGTGTCACGGCGTACCCGGCGCGGCGTACGTCACGTCAGCCGCTCGCTCCCACGCCGTTGTTCGGGGCGCCGTCGCCCGCCGGGGGCAGGTCGCCGCGCTCGACCGGCTGCTGCCCCGAAGCCGGGGCGGCGGGCGGCAGGACCTCGTCGAGTTCGCGGTCGTCGGCGCGGTGGGCGGCCAGGGCCGCCGCGCGCAGCGTCGCCCGGTCCACCTCCTGGCGTGTTCCGCTCACCGTCACCACCAGGCCGCCCTTCTCCCGGGCGTACGCGTGGCCCGCTTCCGTGGCGCTGTACCACTGGTCGCCGTCCCGCTCGCAGGTGGCGGGGGGCTTCCGGCCGGCCGGGTGCGCGGAGGTGTCCGTGCAGTCGGCCACGGCGTGCGGGCGGCGCTCCACCGACAGCTGGATGCGGCCGCCGTCCGGCGAGGTGTAGGCGCTGCCGAACCCGTCGTCGCCGACCACCCCGACCGACTGGCGGGCCAGGGCGAAACCGTCGGCCTCGGTCACCCACACGTGCTCCGGGACGGTCTGCACGGCCCGCGCCCGCGCCTCCAGCTCCGCCCGGTCCGGTGCCGGGACGGCAGAACCGCTCGGGCCCGCCGCCCGCGCGTCGGGCGGCGGCTCGGTGCCGCAGCCCGCCGAGGCGGCCAGGGCCAGGGCCAGGGCCGCCGTGGTGATCGTGCGGACGGGTCGGAACCGGGGCGCCCGGCGATGCGGTGTCATGGGCGCATCCTTTCGTACGGTGAACGGGCGGCGCCCCGGAAGGACGCATGGTCCGGGCAGGCGGACCGGGCCGCCGCCCCCTCCACCGAAGAAGGGGCGACGGCCCGGAATCCAGGACCCCTCGACCGGCCCGCGGCGCTCGGCAGCACCGGCCCGCGGTGCTCAGCAGTACCGGCCCGCGATGCTCGGCAGCACCGGCCCGCGGTGCTCAGCAGCAGCGGAAGCCCTCGCGTGGGTCCGCCTCGCGGGCGTCCATGCGGGCGCGCTCGAAGGCGCGGCGGGACAGGACGGGCGTCTCCGGATCGTGGGCCCGGGCGTGCGCCACGTACCGGTCGTAGACCGATTCGCCGGTCAGCTCACGGACGTACCAGCGGATGCGTCCGGCCACCCGCCGTACGTCCGCGACCGTCATGTCCGGCTCCCCGTCCCCGCGGCCTCCTTGCGCAGCCCGCCCTCGGGGCCGACGCCGGCGGCGGCCAGTTCGGCCTTCTCCTCCTTGGTCGCGAAGAGCGAGGCGGGGGCGACGAGCCTGGACTCGACGAACGGCGTCTCGTGGAGCTTGACGCTCTCCGGGTCGCGGATGGCCTTGTAGCAGACCCGCCCGGCGTCCACGAGCACCACGATGATGAGGAGCGCGAAGAGCGCGCTCAGCACCCCGTCGACGGTGGAGTTGGTGACGACGGTCCGCATGTCGTCCATGTTCTTCGCGGGGGCCAGCACCTCGCCCGCGTCGATGCCCGCCTGGTACTTGTCGCGCTGGGCGAAGAAGCCGATCTTCACGTCGTCGGAGAAGATCTTCTGCCAGCTCGCGGTGAGCGTGACCGCCACGTCCCAGGCGAGCGGGACCGCGGTGACCCACGCCCACTTCAGGCGGCCGGACTTGACCAGCAGAGTGGTGCAGACGGCGAGTGCGACGGCGGCCAGCAGCTGGTTGGCGATGCCGAAGAGCGGGAAGAGCTGGTTGATGCCGCCCAGCGGGTCGTGCACGCCGACCCAGAGGAAGTAGCCCCAGCCGCCGACCACGACGGCGCTGGCGAACCAGACGCCCGGCTTCCAGCTGACCTCGCGGAACGGCTTGTAGGCGTTGCCCAGCATGTCCTGGAGCATGAAGCGCCCGACCCGGGTGCCGGCGTCCACGGTGGTGAGGATGAACAGCGCCTCGAACATGATGGCGAAGTGGTACCAGAACGCCTTCATCGCGGTCCCGCCGACCACCGCGGAGAAGATCTCCGACATGCCGAGCGCGAACGTCGGCGCGCCCCCGGTCCGGGAGAGCAGGCTCGCCTCCTCGACGTCCTTGGCGGCCTGGGCCAGGGCGTCCGGGGAGATGGTGAACCCGAAGTTCGCCACGGCCTGGGAGGCGGAGTGGACGCTGTCCCCGATCACGCCGGCGGGGGCGTTGATGGCGAAGTAGAGGCCGGGGTCGATGATGCAGGCGGCGATCATCGCCATGATCGCCACGAACGACTCGACCAGCATGGCGCCGTAGCCGATCATCCGGATCTGCGTCTCCTTCTGGACCATCTTCGGCGTGGTGCCGGAGGAGACCAGGGAGTGGAAGCCGGAGAGCGCGCCGCAGGCGATGGTGATGAAGACGAACGGGAACATCGAACCGGCGAAGACCGGGCCCGAGCCGCTGGAGGCGAACTCGGTGACCGCGGGCATCTTCAGGGTCGGCAGGGCGACGACCACGCCCAGGGCCAGCAGCCCGATCGTGCCGACCTTCATGAAGGTGGAGAGGTAGTCGCGCGGGGCCAGCAGCAGCCACACGGGCAGCACGGAGGCGAGGAACCCGTACACGATCATCCAGATGACCAGCGTGCCCGGCTCCAGCGTGAAGAAGTCCGCCCACGACGACTCGGCGACCCAGCCGCCCGAGACGATGGCGAGGAGCAGCAGCGCGACGCCGATGAAAGAGACCTCGCTGACCTTGCCGGGCCGCAGGATGCGCAGGTAGACCCCCATGAAGAGGGCGATCGGGATCGTCATGCCGATGGAGAACACGCCCCACGGCGAGTGCGCGAGCGCGTTCACGATGACCAGCGCGAGGACCGCGAGCAGGATGATCATGATGATGAAGACCGCGACCAGGGCGGCGATCCCGCCGACGGGCCCTATCTCGTCGCGCGCCATCTGGCCGAGCGAGCGGCCGTTGCGGCGGGTGGAGAAGAAGAGCGTCACCATGTCCTGGACGGCCCCGGCGAAGATGACGCCGACGACGAGCCAGATCGTGCCGGGCAGGTAGCCCATCTGCGCGGCGAGCACCGGGCCGACCAGGGGCCCCGCCCCGGCGATGGCGGCGAAGTGGTGGCCGAACAGGACCCGGCGGTCGGTGGGATGGAAGTCGACGCCGTTGTCCAGCAGTTCGGCGGGGGTCGCGCGGTTCTTGTCGGCTTTCAGAACCCGGTTGGCGATGAACCGGGAGTAGAAGCGGTACGCGATGGCGTACGAACCGAGGGCCGCCGCCAGCATCCAGGCGGCGGAGACCTCCTCGCCCCGCGAGAGCGCGAGGGCGGCCCAGCCGACGGCGCCGGCCAGGGCGACCAGGCTCCAGACGGCGATGGACTTCGGGGTCGGCGACCGCCGTCCCGACGGCTGTGG
Source organism: Streptomyces sp. NPDC017448 (assembly GCF_044330565.1). Taxonomy (NCBI): domain Bacteria; kingdom Bacillati; phylum Actinomycetota; class Actinomycetes; order Kitasatosporales; family Streptomycetaceae; genus Streptomyces; species Streptomyces sp. NPDC017448. Next base: position 42,098 of record NZ_JBIRLM010000012.1, read on the forward strand.
AACCGGTGGTGCTGGTGTGGGCGATTCCGGCATATCGATCCGTCCCCTCGCGTGATCACTGTCGTAGCGTGCGCGAAATCTAAGGGGTACGGCCGCTCTCCGGAACCCCTGTCCGCATACCGGTCGCGTATCGCCGATGTCTCCACCGAAGTTCCGCGGTAAGGACACGGACGGGAGGGGGGAGCGGTTCACCGGGGCCCCTCCCGGCCACCGGCCCACCCCGGTCCTCCTCCCGGGAAGCGGGCCGCCCGGACCCGCTCCGGCCGAGGCGACCGAAAAAAAGGCGGCGGCCCGGGGCGGGAAGCCCCGGGCCGCCGCCTGGTCGCGCGCTGGACGTCCTCAGTCGGCCGGCCGCTTCAGGCGGGCCACGAACTTGTAGCGGTCGCCCCGGTAGACCGAGCGCACCCACTCCACCGGTTCGCCCCGGCCGTCCACCGAATGCCGGGACAGCATGAGCATCGGCAGCCCCACGTCGGTGCCCAGCAGCCCCGCTTCGCGCGGAGTGGCGAGCGAGGTCTCGATGGTCTCCTCCGCCTCGGCCAGCCGGACGTCGTACACCTCGGCGAGCGCGGTGTAGAGGGAGGTGTACTTCACCAGCGAACGGCGCAGCGCCGGGAAGCGTTTGGCCGAAAGGTGCGTGGTCTCGATCGCCATCGGCTCGCCGCTGGCGAGCCGCAGCCGCTCGATGCGCAGGACCCGGCCGCCCGTCGAGATGTCCAGCAGCCCGGCGAGGGTGTCGTCCGCCGTGACGTAGCCGATGTCCAGGAGCTGGGACGTCGGTTCCAGGCCCTGGGCGCGCATGTCCTCGGTGTACGAGGTGAGCTGGAGGGCCTGGGAGACCTTCGGCTTGGCGACGAAGGTGCCCTTGCCCTGGATGCGTTCGAGGCGGCCCTCGACGACCAGCTCCTGGAGGGCCTGGCGCACGGTGGTGCGCGAGGTGTCGAACTCGGCGGCCAGGGTGCGTTCGGGCGGCACCGGGGTGCCGGGCGGCATGGTGTCCGTCATGTCGAGGAGATGCCGCTTGAGCCGGTAGTACTTCGGCACGCGCGCTGTGCGCGTACCGGCTCCGGTCTCGCTCCCCGTACTGCCCCCGTCGGCACTCATGGCCCGCCTTCCCGACACTTGCGTTACTGCCGTCACCGGCTCCTCCGTCTGTCGCGGCTCACATGGTGGCACGGTCCGGTCACGGGTCTTCGCCCTCCCTTAGGTGTCGGTCCTATAACGGACGCGAGTGCACTTCTTATACACCCTTGACACCCCTAAAGGTCTAGGCCAAGCTCCGGGTACTGGTCTAAACCATTAAAGACCAGGTCCAGCCCCAGCAGAACTCGTCGAATGTCTTCGCGGTGGGTGGGGTTGCAGCATCCCTGAGGAGGGTTTGACGTGAAGCGCAAGCTCATCGCGGCAATCGGTGTCGCGGGCATGTTGGTCTCGGTCGCGGCGTGTGGTTCCGACGACAAGAATTCGTCCGCCGACCCGAAGGACCGCAAGGAGACCCTGACCGTCTGGCTCATGGGCGAGGCCCAGTCCACCTGGCCGGAGCTGGTCAAGGACGTCAACGCCGAGTTCAACAAGAAGTACCCCGGCGTCACGGTGAAGATTCAGTACCAGCAGTGGGCCGACAAGGTCAAGAAGCTGGACACCTCCCTCGGCGGCGACAAATTCCCGGACGTCGTGGAACTCGGCAACACCGAGACCATGCAGTACATCCTCAATGGTGCGCTCGGAGAAATCGACCCCAAGAAGTACGAGAACTCGGACACCTGGATCAAGGGTCTGAAGGACACGTGCTCCTTCGAGGGCAAGACCTACTGCGTTCCTTACTACGCCAGTGCCCGCCTGGCGGTCTACAACAAGGACATGCTGAAGGCCGGCACCGGCAGCGACGCCCTCCCGCAGACCGAGGACGAGTTCCTCGCCGCGATGGACAAGGTCGCCGCGGAGCTGGGCAAGAAGGACAAGCGCGCCTCCTCCCTCTACTTCCCGGGCCGCTACTGGTACGCCGCGATGTCCTACGTCGCCGCCTACGGTGGCCAGATAGCCACGTACGACGAGGGCAGCAAGGAGTGGAAGGCCGCGCTCTCCACCCCGGAGGCCCAGAAGGGCATCCAGCACTTCGTCGACCTGGTCAAGAAGTACAACAAGGCCGACGTGACGAAGGACGAGCAGGACCACGCCAACGTCATGGCCAACGAGAAGGCCGCCGTCATCTACGGCCAGGCGTGGGAGGCCGGCAGCGTCACGACGGGCGAGAACGGCAACCCGAAGCTCGACGGCAAGATCGCCACGGCCGGTATGCCCGGCCCCGAGGGCAAGGCCCTCCCGTCCTTCATCGGCGGTTCGGACCTCGCGACGATCTCCAAGTCCAAGGTCCAGGACCTCGGCGAGGAGTGGATCTCCCTCTTCACCAACGCGAAGTCCATGGAGGTCCTCGCGTCGAAGAACATCCTCCCCAACAACGAGAAGCAGCTCGAGCCGCTGAAGCAGAAGCCGGAGACCGCCGCCATCGCCAACGCGGTGCCGGACGCCTGGTTCACGCCGATCGCGCCGGGCTGGGCCTCCGTGGAGAAGGAGGAGATCCTCCAGAACATGCTCCTGGAGATCGTCAAGGGCGCCTCCGTCGCCGACGCCTCGAAGAAGGCCGACGACAAGATCAACGCGCTGATCAACAAGGAATCCTGACCTTCCGATCGCCAGGCGGGGGCCCGGCGGCATCGCCGGGCCCCCGCTCCTTTCCCGCAAGTGAACGCCGTGAATTCCGGGGCCCGCCCCGGACCCGCGATGGAAGGTCAGCCACGTGTCTGCCGCTGATACCAAGGCCGCCGGGCCGCCGGTCCCCGTACCACCCGACCCGCAGGCGATCGGCAAGTCGTCCCCCGACGACGACGCGCCCCGGGTGCAGAAGAGGAAGCGGAAGAAGGGCGAACTCCTCCCCTACTTCCTGATCCTCCCGGCGATCGTGGCGATCGCCGCCGTCTACCTCTACCCCCTCGGCAAGACGGTCATCATGTCCTTCCAGGACATGGGCCGCCGCGAGCTGTGGACCGGCGATCCGGCCCCCTGGGTCGGCCTGGAGCAGTTCACCAACATCCTCGGCGACTCCGAGTTCTGGTGGGTCACCTTCCGCACGGTCGTCTTCATGGCCATCTGCGTGACCCTGACCATGGGGATCGGGCTGCTGGTCGCCCTGCTGATGCGCAGGCTCTCCACGTGGGTCCGGCTGGTGCTCACCGCCTGCCTCATCGCCGCCTGGTCCATGCCGCTGATGGTGGCCGCCTCCATCTTCCGCTTCATGGCCGACTCCGACTACGGCCTGATCAACACCCTGATCGCCAAGGTCGTCGGCGAGGACTGGCTCGGACACAACTGGTACCTCAACCCCGTCCAGGGCTTCGGCATCATCACCCTGCTGGTCGTCTGGGGCGCCGTCCCGTTCGTCGTCGTCACCCTGTACGCCGCCCTCACCCAGGTCCCCAAGGAGCTGGAGGAGGCCGCCGCCCTCGACGGGGCCAGCGCCTACGGCATCTACAAGTTCGTCACCTGGCCGGTCATCAAGCCGGTGTTCACCATGGTCACCACCCTCTCGGTGATCTGGGACTTCAACGTCTTCGGCCAGATCTGGCTGCTGCGCGGCAACAAGCCCGAGCCGGAGTACGAGACCCTCGGCCTCTACTCCTACTCCAAGGCGTTCGAGTCCACCTCCTTCAGCCAGGGCACCGCGATCGCCCTGATCACGGTGCTGCTGCTGTCCGGCGTGGCCGTGTACTACCTGCGCCAGCTCATGAAGACGGGAGAGGTCGAATGAGCAGCTCGACCCAGACGACACAGGCGCTGCGGCCCGACCGCAAGAAGAGCCGGCTCCACCTCGACATCCTCGGCCTCGGCATCGCCCTGGTCATGGTCTTCCCGGTCTACTGGCTGGTCATCAGCGCCCTGCGGCCCAACCGCGAGATCCGCAGCTACGACCAGACCCTGTGGCCCACGTCGATCACCTTCGACAACTTCGTCCGGGCCACCGAGCAGCCGAACTTCGCCACCGCCATCCAGTCCAGCCTGATCGTCGCCGTCACCGCGGTGGTCGGCGGCATGATCATCGCGACCCTGGCGGCCCTGGCCATCGGCCGGTTCCGGTTCTTCGGCCGCAAGGCACTGGTCCTGATCATGATCCTGGTCCAGATGCTGCCGCCCACCGCGATGCTCATCCCGATCTACGCCCAGCTCAACGCGATGGGCGGGATCGACGAGTACTGGGGCCTGATCGTCGTCTACCTCGTCTCCACGCTGCCCTTCGCCACCATCATGATCCGCGGCTTCGTCGTGAACATCCCGGTGGAGCTGGAGGAGTCCGCGATGGTGGACGGCTGCACCCGCTTCCAGGCGTTCCGCCGGGTGATCTTCCCGCTGCTGGCCCCCGGGCTCGCCGCCGCGTCGATCTTCGCCCTGGTCAACGCGTGGAACGAGTACCTCTTCGCGTACATCCTGATCAACGACAACTCCAAGTACACGCTGAACGTCTGGCTGATGACGTTCACGACCGAGCGCGGAACGGATTACGGCGCCCTCATGGCGGCCTCGACCATGATCGCCCTCCCCGTCGTCGTGTTCTTCATGATCATCCAGAAGAAGATGGCCGCTGGCCTCACTTCCGGCGCCGTGAAGGGATAGTGCGGGCCCATGACCACCCTCGTCTCCACCACGGACACCCTGACGCGCGACGCGCTCGCGGTGCTCCAGCCGGGGTTCACCGGCACCACCGCACCGGACTGGCTGCTGCGCCGGGTCGGTGAGGGGCTGGCCTCCGTCGGGCTGTTCGGCCGCAACATCACCTCGCCCGAGCAGCTCACCGCCCTCACCGCCCGGCTGCGCTCCGAGCGGGAGGACGTCCTCGTCGCCATCGACGAGGAGGGCGGCGACGTGACCCGGCTGGAGGTCACGCACGGCTCCTCGTTCCCCGGCAACCTCGCGCTCGGCGCGGTGGACGACGTCCACCTCACCCGGGCCGTCGCCCAGGAGCTGGGCCGCCGGCTCGCCGAGTGCGGCGTCAACCTCAACTGGGCGCCGTCCGCCGACGTCAACTCCAACCCGGACAACCCGGTCATCGGCGTGCGCTCCTTCGGGGCCGACACCCGGCTGGCCGCCCGGCACACCGCCGCGTACATCGAGGGGCTCCAGGCCGCCGGCGTCGCCGCCTGCACCAAGCACTTCCCCGGGCACGGCGACACCGCGGTCGACTCGCACCTCGCGCTGCCCCGCATCGACGTGGACCTGGACACCCTGCACGCCCGTGAGCTGGTGCCCTTCCGGGCGGCCATCGCCGCGGGTTCCAAATCGGTGATGAGCGCGCATATCCTTCTCCCTGCGCTCGACCCGGACCGCCCGGCGACCCTGAGCCCGCAGATCCTCACCGGCCTGCTGCGCCAGGAGCTGGGGTACGACGGCCTGATCGTCACCGACGCGGTGGAGATGGACGCCATCGCCGGTACGTACGGCATCGAGCGCGGGTCCGTCCTCGCCCTCGCGGCGGGCGCCGACGCCATCTGTGTGGGCGGCGGCCTGGCCGACGAGGAGACGGTGCTGCGGCTGCGCGACGCCCTCGTCGCCGCCGTGCGCGACGGAGAGCTGACCGAGGAGCGGCTCGCCGACGCGGCCGCCCGTGTACGAGCCCTCGCGTCCTGGACGCGGAGGGCCCGGGGGGATGTCCCGGGGCCGGGCGCGGCAGTGCAGGAGGGGACCGCGCCCGGCACTGGAGTCAGCTCCGACATCGGCCTGGTCGCCGCCCGCCGCGCACTCCGGGTGACCGGCTCCGGCGACCGGCTGACCGGGGCGGCGTACGTCGCCTCGTTCGGGGCCGAGGCGAACATCGCGGTCGGCGCGGAGACCCCGTGGGGCGTCGCCGCCGAGCTGGAGAGGCTCCTGCCCGGTACCGGGGCGGGCGCCTACACCGAGGGGAGCACCGCTCCGGCGGAGGCGGTCCTCGCCGCGGCGGGGGAGCGGCGCATCGTCGCCGTCGTCCGCGACGAGCACCGGCACGCCTGGATGAGCGCGGCGCTCGACGCCCTGCTGGCGGCCCGCCCGGACACGGTCGTGGTCGAGATGGGCCTGCCCCAGGCGGCCCCCCGGGGCGCGCTGCACCTGGCCACCCACGGTGCGGCCCGCGTCTGCGGCCTGGCGGCGGCGGAAGCGCTGACGGGCTGACGCGAGGGCCGGGAACAGGCCCGTCCGGCGATCGAGGACAGAGCCTCGCGCCGGGCGGGCCGCACCCCGCAGGCGCCCGTCTGACCGCACGGCTCAGGGCCGGGACACCGCGACGGTGTCCCGGCCCTGAGCCGTGCCGGGGGAGGGGCGGCCCCTACAGCCCCTGCCACGCGGGCTTGGCCGCGTACGTGGCGCGGAAGTAGTCCGCCAGCTTCAGCTTCGACGCCGCGGCCTCGTCCACCACCACGGTCGCGTGCGGGTGCAGCTGGAGCGCCGAGGCCGGCACGATCGAGGCGACCGGCCCCTCCACCGTCTGGGCGACGGCCTCCGCCTTGCCCTCGCCGGTGGCCAGCAGGATCGGGTGGCGGGCGTCCAGGATCGTCCCGATGCCCTGCGTGATCACGTGGTGGGGCACCTGCTCGATGTCGTCGTCGAAGAAGCGCGCGTTGTCGATCCTGGTCTGCTCGGTCAGCGTCTTGATCCGGGTGCGCGAGGCCAGCGAGGAGCACGGCTCGTTGAAGCCGATGTGCCCGTCGGTGCCGATGCCCAGCAGCTGGAGGTCGACTCCGCCCGCCTCCGCTAGCGCCCGGTCGTACGCCTCACAGGCGGCCTGGACGTCCTCGGCCGAGCCGTCGGGGCCCAGGAAGGACGCCTCGGAGAGCCCGAGCGGCTCGATCACCTCGCGCAGCACCACGGAGCGGTACGACTCCGGGTGGCCCGCCGGCAGCCCGACGTACTCGTCGAGCTGGCAGATCCGGGCGCGCGAGGCGTCCACCGCGCCGGAGGCGACCTTCGCGGCGAGCGCACGGTAGATGGGCAGCGGGGTCGAGCCGGTGGCGACACCGAGCAGGGCGTCGGGCTTGCGGTCGAGCAGTGCGGCGATGGCCTCCGCGATCAGTTCGCCGCCTGCCGTGGCGTCCGGGACGATGACAACTTCCACGCTGTGCCTGCCGATCTGACTAGGGGAGGAGGTGGTATAGACCAATCAATCTCCCAATTTAGCAGAATCGGGCAGCCGTACGGTGAACCCTCCGCAGATCGGCGCCGCGTCGCCCCGGTCCGCTGGCGGTCGGGGCCATTGCCTGGTCGACTTGTCCGGTACGGCGCCGATCGCCCACCCGCGCCCGCGCCGTCCCGTACGCCGACGCCGACAGTCCAGGAGGCCCCCATGTCCGCCGCCCCTCCGGTCGGCCCGGGCGACGAGCCCGGCCGCATCATGTCCGGCGAGATGGCCGAGCAGCCAGCCGTGCTGCGGCGCATCCTGGAGAAGGGCGCGCCCCGCATCCGCGAGACGGCCGCCGAGATCGCCGCCCGCAACCCCCGGTTCGTCCTGCTCGCCGCCCGGGGCACGTCCGACAACGCGGCGCTGTACGCGAAGTACCTGCTGGAGATCGGCTGCGGGCTGCCCTGCGGACTGGCCTCCATGTCCACCACGACGGCCTACGGCGCCCGTCCGGACCTGCGGGACGTCCTGGTGGTCACCGTCAGCCAGTCGGGCGGCTCGCCGGACCTGGTGGCCTCCACCCGTGCCGCCCGGGAGGCCGGGGCCGTCACGCTGGCCGTCACCAACAACCCGGACTCCGCGCTCGCCGCCGTCTCCGAGTACCACATCGACATCATGGCGGGCCCGGAGAGGGCGCTCCCGGCCACCAAGACGTACACCGCCTCCCTGCTCTCCCTGTACCTCTTCGTGGAGGGGCTGGGCGGCCGCGACGGCACCGGGGCCGCCGCGGGGCTGCCCGACCTCGCGGGCGCGATCCTGGGCCGCCGGGCCGAGGTCAAGGCGCTGGCCTCCCGCTACCGCTTCGCCGAGCGCATGGTGATCACCTCGCGGGGCTACGGCTACCCCACGGCCAAGGAGGCGGCCCTCAAGCTGATGGAGACCAGCTACATCCCGGCCCTCTCCTACTCCGGGGCGGATCTGCTGCACGGTCCGCTGGCGATGGTCGACAACATCTCCCCGGTGATCGCCGTGGTCACCGACGGCCGGGGCGGCGAGGCCCTCCAACCGGTGCTGGACCGGCTGCGCGGGCGCGGCGCGGACCTCTTCGTGGTCGGCCCCAAGGCCCAGGTGGAAGCCGCGTCGGCCGGCTTCTCGCTGCCCACGGCAGGGGTCGCGGAGGAGGTGCAGCCGATCCTGGAGATCCTGCCGCTGCAGATGCTGGCGTACGAGGTGACGATCGCCCGGGGCCAGGACCCGGACGCGCCCCGCGCCCTGGCCAAGGTCACCGAGACCCGCTGAAGGGGAGGCCCGCGCTCCGTACGCCCCGGAAGCGGACCGGCGCGGGAGGCGGCCGGCCCGGCCCGGGAACACCCGCGGGCCGCGGCGCCGGGACGGGACCCTCAGCCCGTCCGGCACCGCAGCCCGGAGCTACCTGGCCGGCGGTGTGCGGTGCCCCCGGCCACGGGAGGCGCCGGCGCAGTCAGGGCAGAGAGCGCCGGGTGCCTCGGTCCACTCTCCTGTGCGGGGAGAGTGGAGGTCGTGCTGCCCATTGTGGACTAGACCAATTGCCCGTGTCCATCCGTGTGCGCGACATTCTCGGGCCCGGCGCCGGGCCTGTCCATGCGGTTGCCGCGCCGTCGTTCCCCGGCACGGCCCACCGGGCCGCTCGGTTCGAACGCTTTCGGCCACCCCGGGTACGCTCCACACGTGCCCTCCATGAACGACCTCGTCCGCCAGCACACCGCCCTGAGCGACACCGACCTCGAATGGCTCCACCTGCTGGTCTCGGAGTGGCAGCTGCTCTCCGACCTCTCCTTCGCCGACCTCGTGCTCTGGGTTCCGACCCGCGACGGCACGCGGTACGTCTCCGTCGCCCAGATGCGCCCCAACACCGGCCCCACCTCCTACCAGGACGACATGGTCGGCCACCTGGTGCCGCGCGGCCGCCGCCCGCTGCTGGACGCGGCCCTGGACGAGGGTCGGATCGTGCGCGAGGGCGATCCGGAGTGGCGCGAGGAGGTGCCCGTACGGGTCGAGTCCATCCCCGTGCGCCGCGACGGCCGGGTGCTCGGCGTCATCGCCCGCAACACCAACCTGCTCACCGTGCGCACCCCCTCCCGGCTGGAGCTCACCTACCTCCAGTCCGCCTCCGACCTGGCCCAGATGATCGCCGCGGGGTCCTTCCCCTTCCCGGGCCAGCAGGTCGACATGGACGCCTCCCCGCGCGTGGGCGACGGGCTGATCCGGCTCGACGCCGACGGGATCGTCCAGTACGCCAGCCCCAACGGCCTCTCCGCCTACCACCGTCTCGGCCTCGCCTCCGACCTGGTCGGCCACCACCTCGGCACCACCACCGCCGAACTGGCCCCGTCCCGCGGGCCGGTGGACGAGGCCCTGGTCAAGGTGGCCAGCGGTTACGCGCCGCGCGAGTTCGAGGTGGAGTGCGCGGGCGGGGTGATCCAGCTCCGGGCCATCCCGCTCAAGCCCAAGGGCGTTCGCATCGGCTCCCTGGTCCTGCTCCGGGACGTCACCGAACTGCGCCGCCGCGAACGCGAGTTGATCACCAAGGACGCCACCATCCGGGAGATCCACCACCGGGTGAAGAACAACCTCCAGACGGTGGCCGCCCTGTTGCGGCTTCAGGCCCGGCGGATGGACTCCGAGCAGGGCCGCGAGGCGCTCAACGAGGCGGTCCGGCGCGTCGGTTCGATCGCCATCGTCCATGAGACGCTGTCCCAGAACCTGGACGAGCGGGTCGAGTTCGACGAGATCGCCGACCGGGTCATCGCGATGGTCTCGGAGATCTCCCCGGGCAAGGTGATCTGCCGTCGCACCGGACGCTTCGGCATCCTCGACGCCGAAGTCGCCACCCCGCTCTCGATGGTGCTGACCGAAGTGCTGCAGAACGCGCTGGAGCACGCCTTCGCCGTGGCCGAGCGCGGCACGGTGGAGGTCTCCGCCGTGCGCGGTGGATCGCCCACCGAGGGCCGGCTGCTGATCACCGTCACCGACGACGGGCGGGGGCTGCCCGAGGGGTTCGACCCGCAGCAGGCGGGCAACCTCGGCCTCCAGATCGTACGGACGCTGGTGGAGGGGGAGTTGGGCGGCACGTTCGGCATGGTCCCGGCCCCCGGACGCGGCACCCAGGTGGTGCTGGACCTCCCGGTCCGCGCGGACAAGTAAGGCGGGGCCGGGGGACGGGAGCGCACACAGCGAAGCGGGCCCGGACCGTGGTGACGGTCCGGGCCCGCTCCGTGATGCTCACGTTGCGATGCGCTCCGGGGTACTGCGCGCTGCGACTCGAAGGCGGGGCTGTGCGTACGCTCTGTACGCGCCGCCGGGCTGTGGCTTGGTGCGGTTCTCGCTCAGGCGCTTGCGTTGCGCGCCCGGTTGCGAGCGGCACGGCGCTTCATCGCGCGGCGCTCGTCCTCGCTGAGGCCACCCCAGACGCCGGAGTCCTGGCCGGACTCGAGCGCCCACTGCAGGCACTGCTCCATGACGGGGCAGCGGCGGCAGACAGCCTTGGCTTCCTCGATCTGCAGCAGCGCAGGACCGGTGTTGCCGATGGGGAAGAACAGCTCGGGGTCTTCCTCACGACAAACGGCGTTGTGACGCCAGTCCATGGCTGCTACCTCTCCTTGGTATTACACGCTTGTTGCTTGTGAATGTGAACGCTTTCACGAATCCCCCCGTAGATGACGGGCCGACCCCCAGAAGTACTGGGTGTGGTCACGTGATGGTGAGGAGGGGTTCTGACTCTCAGTGGAGGCCGATGCTGCGGGCCGTCCCGATCGCCATGTAGAGATTCGCAAACCTCGGCGGCGGATACAACCCCTTCTGGAAAGTTTTTTTTGATTCCTCGGTGTCGACTAGGTCACAGGCGCACTTCTTAGGGGTGGAACCCTGGCCAAACGTTCGAGTTAAAGGACTTTCGACCCTTCCACTCACACAATCACACGCAGTGCACGGCGTACGCCTGTGAACGTCACGCTCGTACGCAGTCCCAGGTGGTCGCCGTCCATCTGGAAGGGCAGTGGGACCTTTGAATGCAAGGTGAAGTCCGTGAGGTCATGACGTGAAACAGCGTGCTTTCCGCGAGGCCCCCGCTCGGGGCTCGACGTGAGCAGCTGGGTGCCGTAGCGGGCCACCGCCGGGGTGGACAGCCGCTTCAGTCCGAGCACGTCCAGCGCGGTGTCGAAGGACGCCTTCGGCGAGGCGTAGACCGGACGATTGCCCAGGTAGGTCCAGGGGGCGGTGTTGCAGACTATGGAGAGCGCGAGGTCGGTCACCGGCTCCCGGCCGGGCTCCTCCAGCGTGATCGTCCCGTGTCTGCGGTGGGCTTCGTTCAGGAACTGCCGCACCACCTGGCGCACATACAGGGCGTGCGTCGACCGCTTTCCGGTCTCGCGTTTCTGTTCGACCCGGCCGACCACTCCGGCGTCGAATCCGAGACCGGCGCAGAAAGTGAACCAGCGTTCGGGAACGGCTTCGTCCTCGGTGCCCGGGGTGCCGGCCGCCAGGCCGAGCCCGACCGTGCGTTCGGTCCGTTTCTCCAGGGCGTCCAGAATCGCACCGGTCGCCTCCACCGCGTCGTTCGGCAGCCCCAGGGCGCGCGCGAAGACATTGGTGGACCCGCCCGGCACCACGGCGAGCTTCGGCAGCCCTTCCGGGTCCGGACCGCGGTGCAGCAGCCCGTTCACGACCTCGTTCACCGTGCCGTCCCCGCCGAGGGCGACCACCAGGTCGATGTCGTCGCTGTCCGCGGCCCGCCGGCCCAGGTCCCGTGCGTGCCCCCGGTACTCCGTGGTCACCGCCTCCAGCTTCATCTCGCTGGCCAGCGCGTGGATGAGCACGTCACGGGTGCGGGCACTGGTGGTGGTGGCGGCTGGGTTGACCACGAGGAGTGCGCGCATGACCGCCAGCCTACCTACCGGGCGGTTCGTGCCGAAGTCACGGTGGACGACGACCCCGACCGTCACGCAACGTGACGGTCTGCCCCGCGCTCGTCGAACGCGCCGGGGCGCCGCCCACCCCGGCTTCACTTCCGGGCCCCGGGGATGCCAACCTGAAAGGCGTGAGCACTGAAGCGACCCCGTCCAGCCCGGCGCCCTCCGCAGCAAAGCGGCCGACCCGGATCACGGCCCTCGCGGGCGTCAGCGCCCTCGAAGGCGCGGCGCTCGTCGTCGGCGGCCTCTACCTGCTGGTCATGGGGTTGCTCGGGAAGCTGGAGAGCACCCAGCAGGCGGAGACGGTCGGCATCACCCTGGTCGCCCTCGGCGCGATCCCGCTGATCGCCGCCCGCGGGCTGCTGCTGCTGCGCGGCTGGAGCCGGGGGCCCGCGCTGATCACCCAGATCATGGCCCTGCCGGTGGCCTGGACGCTGCTGCGCTCGCAGGGCGCGCTGATCCCCCTCGGGATCGTCGTGGCGGTGGTCGCCGTCACCGGCCTCGTCCTCGTGCTGAATCCGGCGACCACCCGGGACCTGGGCATCCGCCGGGGGCCGGGCGCGGCCCCCGACGCCTGACCCGTACGGCCCCTACTCCTCGACGAGCAGCCGCTCGCGCAGCTGCGCGAGGGTGCGGGCCAGCAGCCGCGAGACGTGCATCTGCGAGATGCCGACCTCCTGCGCGATCTGCGACTGCGTCATGTTCCCGAAGAAACGCAGCAGCAGGATGCGCTTCTCGCGCGGCGGCAGGCCCTCCAGGAGCGGCTTGAGCGACTCCCGGTACTCCACGCCCTCCAGCGCCTCGTCCTCCGAGCCCAGCGTGTCCGCCACCGCCGGCGACTCGTCGTCGGTGTCCGGCACGTCCAGCGAGAGCGTGCTGTACGCGTTGGCCGACTCCAGGCCCTCCAGCACCTCCTCCTCGGAGATGCCCAGCCGCTCGGCCAGCTCGTGCACCGTCGGCGAGCGCCCGTGCTGCTGGGAGAGCTCCGCGGTGGCCGTGGTCAGCGACAGCCGCAGCTCCTGGAGGCGGCGCGGCACCCGCACCGCCCAGCCCTTGTCCCGGAAGTGGCGCTTGATCTCGCCGACCACCGTGGGGGTGGCGTACGTGGAGAACTCCACCCCCCGGTCCGGGTCGAACCGGTCCACGGACTTGATCAGCCCGATCGTGGCGACCTGGGTCAGGTCGTCCAGCGGCTCGCCCCGGTTGCGGAAGCGGCGGGCCAGGTGCTCCACCAGCGGCAGATGCATGCGCACCAGCCGGTTCCGCAGCTCGGCCTTCTCCGCCGAACCGTCGGGCAGCGCCCGCAGCTCGTAGAACAGGGCCCGCGCCCCGCTGCGGTCGTGTGGATCGTGGTGCCCGTGCTCGCTCATCTGGCCCGCCCGCTCTGCCTGCGACTGCTCCTCCACCGCGACGTCGGGGCGCTCGGGCCCCTCCGGATGCGGCCGGGCCTGCTGCTCCGGGATGCCCGCTGGGTGCACTGCCCCGGACCGGAAAGTCTCGTCCCGCACAGGACCGTCCCCGTTTCCGTCGCTCACGCCGGCCCGGGGCCCGCGCCGCGCTGTTTGTAGAGGCTGATGCTGACCGTACGGTCGTCCGCGACCGTGGAGTCGACCTTGCCCGCCAGTGCGGAGAGCACCGTCCAGGCGAAGGTGTCGCGCTCGGGCGCCCGGCCGTCCGTGGTGGGCGCCGACACCGTCACTTCGAGCGAGTCGTCGACCAGGCGGAAGACGCAACTGAGGACGGAGCCCGGCACGGCCTGCTGGAGCAGGATCGCGCAGGCCTCGTCGACCGCGATACGGAGATCCTCGATCTCGTCGAGAGTGAAGTCCAAACGCGCTGCGAGACCGGCCGTGGCCGTCCGCAGCACCGACAGGTAGGCACCCGCAGCGGGCAGCCGGACTTCCACGAAGTCCTGACTCCCGGGCTCGCCTGCGATCTGGGACACCCTCACCTCCAAGGTGGCACAAACTCTTTCGAGGTTCCGGGAAGGGCGCCCGGAGCCATGCGGTCCGTCGACGGTTCTCGGCCCGGCGACGTTATCGGATCCATGATGCCGTGTCGTACGGACCCCACCCTCCGCCCGTCACTCATGGTAAGTCCATGCGTACGGACAGTGGCTAGGGGTCTGCGGCGGCCAATTGCGAAGAACCAGCGCCGCATTGACGTACCCAGGCCTCAGACGATCGAACCGTCCTCGAAGCACCAGCGCCAGCTCTCGCCCGGCTCGAAGCTCCGCATCACGGGGTGGCCGGTCGCCCGGAAGTGGCCGGTGGCGTGCCGCAGCGGCGACGAATCGCAGCAGCCGACGTGCCCGCAGGTCAGACAGAGCCGCAGCTGCACGGGGTGGGTTCCGGCCTCCAGGCACTCGGGGCACGTCCCGCCGAGCGGCACGGGCTCGGGGCGTGGCAGATCCGCTGTGTGCGCGCACTCGCTCATGATGGGCAGGTTACGACGGAACCGAGGACGGTGTGATGGACGCGCTGCCGCTGATCGCCCTGGTCGCGGTCGGCGCGGCGGTGGCCGGGGCCGCCCGCCGCACGCCCGTGCCCGCCCCGCTCGTGCTGGTCGCGGCGGGTCTGGTGGCCGGATACCTGCCGGGCGTCCCGACGTACCACCTGGACGCCCACGTCGTGCTCCCGCTGCTGCTCCCGCCGCTCCTCCACACGGCGGCCCTCGACAGCTCCTACCTGGATCTGCGGGCCAACATCCGGCCGGTCGCCCTGCTCTCCGTGGGCTACACCCTCTTCGCCACCGTGGCCGTCGGCTGGCTGGCGCACCGGGCGATCCCCCAGCTGCCGCTGACCGCCGCGCTCGTCCTGGGCGCGGTCGTCGCTCCCCCCGACGCCGTGACGGCCGCCGCCATCGCCCGCCGGGTCGGGCTGCCCGCGCGGGTGACCACGATCCTCCAGGGCGAGTCCCTGGTGAACGACGCCACCGCGATCACCGCCTTCAAGGTGGCGCTGGCCGCCGCCGTGGGGGAGGGGATGAGCTGGGGCGAGGGCATCGGCGAGTTCCTGCTCGCCGCGGTCGGCGGGGTCGGCGTCGGGCTGCTGCTGATGGTGCCGCTGCACTGGCTGCGCACCCACCTCAAGGAAGCGCTCCTGCAGAACACGCTCTCCCTGCTGATCCCCTTCGTGGCGTACGCGGCGGCCGAACGGGTGCACGCCTCCGGCGTCCTCGCCGTGGTCGTCGTCGCCCTCTACCTGGGCCACCGCTCCTGGCAGGTCGACTTCGCCACCCGCCTCCAGGAAGCGGCCGTGTGGAAGATGACGGCCTTCATCCTGGAGTCCGCCGTCTTCGCCCTGATCGGGCTGCAGCTGCCCTTCGTCCTCAAGGAGCTCGGCCCCTTCGGCGTGGGGGAGGCGCTCGGGTACGCGGCCCTCGTCCTCCTGGCCGTCGTCGTGGTCCGCTTCGTCTGGGTCTACCCCGCCACCTACCTGCCCCGGTGGCTCTCGCGCCGCGTACGGGAGCGCGAACCGGGCACGGACTGGACCGCGCCGCTCATCGTGGGCTGGGCCGGGATGCGCGGGGTCGTCTCGCTCGCCGTCGCCTTCTCCATCCCGGTGCTCACGCACGAGGGCACCCCGTTCCCGGCCCGCAACCTGGTGCTCTTCCTCACCTTCACCACCGTCATCGGCACCCTGGTGGTCCAGGGCCTGACCCTGCCCGTCCTCGTCCGCGCCCTGAAGCTGCCGGGCCCCGACCCGCAGACGGTCACGCTCATCGAGGCGCAGGCCCAGAACGAGGCGTCCGAGGCGGCCGAGATCCGGCTGCGGGAGCTGCTCGACGACCCGCGCAACAGTCTCCCGCCGCCCCTGGCGGACCGGTTGCGCACCGTGCTGGAGCGCCGCCGCAACTCCGTGTGGGAGCGGCTCGGCGCCGCCGACCCGGTCACCGGCGAATCGGCGGACGACACTTACCGGCGGCTGTCGCGGGAGATGATCCAGGCCGAGCGCGAGGTCTTCGTCGGCCTCCGCGACGAGCGGCGGATCGACGACGAGATGCTGCGTACGCTGCTGCGGAGGCTGGACCTGGAGGAGGCCGCCGCCTACCGGGAGGCGGACGGCCCCTGAAGCGGGCCGTCCGGGGCGCCGGTGACCACGGCGGCCACCCGGGCGCCCGGCGCGAACGCCCCCTCCCCGGCCAGCGCGGCCAGCCCGAACAGCAGCTTGGCGACGTAGACGCGTTCCACAGGCAGCCCGTGCCGCTCCTCGAAGTCCGCGGCGAAGGCGTCCAGCTCAGGGGCCCTGCGGGCGTAGCCGCCGAAGGTGAAGCGCTCCTCCAGCCTCCAGTCCCCGGCGGGGGAGCCGAACGCCTCGCGCTGGAGCCGCGCCACCTCCCCGGCCAGGAAGCCGCCGCCGACCACCGCCACGCCCAGCGCCCGCTGACCGGCGTCCAGGCCGGCGGCGAGCCCGGCCAGCGTGCCGCCCGTCCCGCAGGCCACCGCCGCCACGTCCACCTCACCGGCCAACTCGCGCCCCAGCGCCGTACAGCCCTGTGCGGCCAGGGCGTTGCTGCCGCCCTCCGGGACCACCACCACCTCCCCGAACAGCTCCCGCAGCTCCTCCAGGACCTCGGGAGCGGTCTTCGCCCGGTACGTCGTACGGTCCACGAAGTGCAGCCGCATGCCGTCGGCCGCGCACCGGGCCAGCGAGGGGTTGAGCGGCCGGCGGGCCAGCTCGTCGCCGCGGACGACGCCGATGGTGGGGAAGCCCAGCAGCCGTCCGGCCGCCGCGGTGGCCCTCAGGTGGTTGGAGTACGCGCCGCCGAACGTGAGCACGGTCCGTCCGGCGGCGGCCTCCAGGTTGGGCGCGAGCTTGCGCCACTTGTTGCCCGGGAGCTCGGGGTGGATCAGGTCGTCCCGCTTGAGGAGCAGCCGTACGCCGTGGCGCGCGAAGCGCTCGTCGTGGACCTCCCGCAGCGGGGAGGGCACCCGCGGGCGCAGCAGGGCGTCGGGGCGGGGCGGGCCGGTCATCCGCCCATTGTCGCCCGTCCGCCGTGCCGGAGCGGGGGCGGGGCCGTGCCGGCTCCGGCTCAGGAGGAGGCCGGCCAGGGGTCCGGGCGGAACACCTCAGGAGGCCGGCCACAGGTCCGGGCGGAGCACCTCAGGAGGCCAGCCACAGGTCCGGGCCGAACACCTCGTAGTGGACGTCGGCCGGCCGGACCCCCGCCTCCAGCAGTCGCGCCCGGACCGCCCGCATGAAGGGGAGCGGTCCGCACAGGTAGGCGTGCGTCCCCGGCCGTACGGTGATGCCCTCCAGGTCGACGAGGCCGGTGCGGTTCTCCGGGTGGCCGTCCTCGGGGTTCTCGTACCAGAAGTGCGCTTCGGCGTCCGGGAGCTTCTCCGTCAGCCCGGCGTGGTCGGTGCGCAGGGCGTGGTCGGCCGGCGAGCGGTCGCCGTGCACGACGGTGACCGGACCCCGGTGGCCCTCCTGTGCGAGGTGGTCCAGCATCGCCACCACGGGGGTGCAGCCGATGCCCGCGGAGGCCAGCAGCAGGGGTGCGTCCAGGTCGTCGAGCACCAGGTCGCCGTAGGGGGCGGAGAGGCGCAGCAGGTCGCCCGCGCGGGTGTGCTCGTGCAGGTGGCGGGAGACCTCGCCGTCGGGCGTGCCCCGCCCGCGCACGCGCTTCACGGCGATCGACCGCAGCCGGTCGGAGGGGGCGCCCACGATGCTGTACTGGCGTATCTGGCGGGCCCCGTCCGGGAGTTCCACCTGTACGGAGACGTACTGACCGGGGCGGAAGGCGGGTGCGGGCGTGTCGTCGGCGGGGCTCAGCACGAAGGTGGCGACGTCCTCGGTCTCCTCGACGCGGGAGGCCACCTCCCAGGTGCGCCACACGTCGCCCGCCGTCACGCCCTGCTGGGCGTAGAGCCGCGCCTCGACGGCGATGAGCGCGTTGGCCATCAGCCAGTAGACCTCGTCCCAGGCTTCGGCGACCTCGGGGGTGACGGCGTCGCCCAGGACGTCGGCGATGGCCGCGAACAGGTGGGTGTGCACCACTGCGTACTGCTCCGGGACGACCCCGAGCGAGGCGTGCTTGTGGGCGATGCGGTCCAGCATCACGTCCGGCCGGGTGTCCGGGTGCTCGACCAGTGCGGTGGCGAACGCGGCGATCGAGCCGGCCAGCGCCTTCCGCTGGTCGCCGGAGGCCTGGTTGCCCCGGTTGAACAGGTCCCGCAGCAGCTCGGGATGGGCGGCGAACAGCTTCTCGTAGAAGAGGTCCGCGATCTCCCCGATGGCCGCGCCGACGGCGGGGAGGGTGGCACGGACGGTGGCGGCGGAACGGTCGGAGAGCATGAAGGGGCTCCTCGGGGTGAGGGGGAAGTGGTGCCGGACAGTTAATTGGTACGGATGATGCGTATTTTTGGGCAGGGGGTGGCCCGCCGGTGCGGCGGGCGCGTTCAGGAGGGCCGGTCGGGCGGGGCGGGTCGGTCGGACGGGACGGGCGGAACGGGCCGGACGGGCGGCGGGCCGCTGCCGATGCCCAGGAGGAGCGGTCCGGTGGGGGAGGCGACGAGATCCGCGACGGTGAGCGGCTCCAGGGTCGCGTAGAAGGCGTCCTGGGCCCGGCGCAGGGCGCCGCGCAGCCGGCAGTCCGAGCGGAGGGGGCAGGGGGTCTCGCCCTCGCACTCGACGACCTCCTCCTGCGGTCCCTCCAGCTCCCGCACCAGCGAGCCGATCGACGCGGAGCGGCCGACGGAGGTCAGGGCGAGCCCGCCGCCCCGACCGCGCCGGGCGTCGAGGAGGCCGAGGTGCTGGAGCCGGGCGACGACCTTCGCGGCGTGCGTGTACGGAACCCGCATGGACGCCGCCACCTCGCGGGTGGTCGGCGCCTCCCCGGCCTGCGCGACCGCCAGCCGCATGAGGACGCGGAGGGCCACGTCGGTGAATCTCGTCAACCGCATGGGCCCAGCGTAGATAAGTTGCATATTTGATGCAAATTAAAGGGGCTGTCCGGCGATGCGGGCCAACATGCCCCACCTGAAGGGGGATTAGTCGCACTCTTTTGTGTAATGGCGGCCCGGGCTCCGCGCTGAAAGGCTCGTGCACGCAGGTCAGCCCAAGATCGAGAGGACGTCAGATGTCCGTTGGTGAAGAGGTTCGCGACACGCAGGCGCCGCCGCAGCAGAGTCTGGGGACGGCGGCTGCGCGGAACCTCGCGACGACCACCAAATCCGCGCCGCAGATGCAGGAGATCTCCTCCCGGTGGCTGCTGAAGATGCTGCCCTGGGTGCAGGTGCAGGGCGGCACCTACCGGGTGAACCGCCGGCTCAGCTATGCGGTCGGCGACGGGCGGGTGACCTTCGTCCAGACCGGGGACCGGGTGTCCGTGATCCCCGCGGAGCTGGGCGAACTGCCCGCCCTGCGGGACTTCGGCGACGAAGAGGTCCTCGCCGAGCTCGCCCGCCGGTGTGAGCAGCGGGACGTGGCCGCGGGGGAGGTGCTCGCCGCCTCGGGGGACGCGGCGGACCGCGTCTTCCTGCTGGCGCACGGCAAGGTCGCCAAGATCGGCGCCGGCCCCTACGGGGACGAGACCGACCTCGGAGTCCTCGCGGACGGCGCGTACTTCGGCGACCAGAGCCTGGTCGACGGGGACGCCGTCTGGGAGTACACCGCCCGGACGGTCACCCCGTGCACGCTCCTCACCCTGAGCCGTGCCGACGTGTACAACCTCGCGGAGCGCGCCGCATCCCTGCAGGGCCACCTCGCCGGCCTGCTCTCCATCCCGCAGCAGCGCACCAACCGCTACGGCGAGGCGGCGATCGACCTCTCCGCCGGACACGTGGGCGAGGCGGTCGTCCCGCACACCTTCGTCGACTACGACGCCGCGCCCCGCGAGTACGAACTGAGCGTCGCCCAGACGGTGCTGAAGGTGCACAGCAGGGTCGCCGACCTCTACAACCAGCCGATGAACCAGACCGAGCAGCAGTTGCGGCTCACGGTCGAGGCGCTGCGCGAGCGCCAGGAGCACGAACTCATCAACAACAAGGAGTTCGGCCTGCTCAACAACTGCGACTACGGTCAGCGGCTCCAGCCGCACGACGGCGCGCCCAGCCCCGACGACCTGGACGAACTGCTCTCGCGCCGCCGCGGCTCGAAGCTGTTCCTCGCCCATCCCAAGGCCATCGCCGCCTTCGGCCGCGAGTGCAACCGCCGCGGGCTCGTCCCCGAGAGCGTCGACGTCGGCGGCCACCACGTGCCCGCCTGGCGCGGGGTGCCGATCTTCCCCTCCAACAAGATCCCCATCTCCGACGCCCGCACCACCTCCATCATCTGCATGAGGACGGGGGAGGCCGAACAGGGCGTCATCGGCCTCCAGCAGACCGGTATCCCCGACGAGATCGAGCCGAGCCTCTCGGTCCGCTTCATGGGCATCGACGAACAGGCGATCATCTCCTACCTGGTGACGGCGTACTACTCCGCCGCCATCCTGGTACCGGACGCCCTCGGAGTGCTGGAGAACGTCGAGGTCAGCCGCTGGCACTGATCCGAGTCCCCGGGGGGCGGGACGGCGGCGGCCGTCCCCCCCCCCCGGCCCCCCCCCCCCCCCCCCCCCCCCGGCGGGCACCCCCCCCCCCCCCCCCCGGGCCCCGCCGCGGTAGGGCACCAGGGCCCGGCGCGCCAGGAGCCCA
>NZ_JBIRLM010000012.1:62826-84428 GCF_044330565.1 Streptomyces sp. NPDC017448
TTAACCCCCCCGCCCCCGGGGGAGCCGGCCCCCCCGGGGTGTGGTGTACTCGGGCGGGGGGGGGGGGGGCCCCGGCGCGCCCCGCGGGGGGGGGGGGGGGGGGGGCCCCCCCCCCCCCCCCGGGCCCGCACCCACCGCCTCGCCCCAGGGAGTGACCGTGACCATGACCAGTACGGACGCAGCGACGGAAGGGCACGAGGCCGCGGCGCTCCTGGAGCGCACCCGTGCCGTCGTCGACCCGCATCTGCGCGCGGCCGTCGAGACGCTGCCGGGCGGCATACGCCGGATCGCGATGTACCACTTCGGCTGGCAGAACGCCGACGGAACCCCGGCCGCAGGCCAGGCGGGGAAGGCCATCAGGCCCGCCCTCGTCCTGGCCGCCGCCCGGGCGCTGGGCGGCGATCCGGCCCAGGCCGTCCGGGCCGCCGTCGCGGTCGAACTCGCCCACAACTTCACCCTGCTCCACGACGACGTCATCGACGAGGACACCACCCGCCGGCACCGGCCCACCGCCTGGGCGGTCTTCGGCATCCCGGACGCCATCATCACCGGCGACGCCCTGCTCGCCCTCGCCCAGCGGCTGCTGGCCGAGGACGCGCATCCGGCCGCCGCACACGCCGTCGCCCGCCTCTCCGCCTGCGTCATCGAACTGTGCGCGGGCCAGCAGGCGGACTGCGCCTTCGAGGAGCGCGGGCCCGACGAGGTCACGCTCGACGAGTGCCTGTCCATGGCGGCCGCCAAGACCGGCGCCCTGCTCGGCTGCGCCTGCGCGCTCGGAGCGCTCTACGCGGGCGCGGAGGACCGGGCGGTCCGCGCCATGGACGGCTTCGGACGGGAGGCCGGGCTGTCGTTCCAGCTCATCGACGACCTGATCGGCATCTGGGGCGACCCGGAGCGCACCGGAAAGCCCGTGGGCGCCGATCTGTCCGCCCACAAGAAGTCCCTGCCCGTGGTCGCCGCCCTCACCTCCGGCACCCCGGCCGCCGCCGAACTGGCCGCGCTCTACCGGGGCCCCATGAACACCGCCGCCGAGGTGGGCCGGGCGGCCGACGCGGTGGACCGGGCCGGCGGCCGGGACTGGGCCCAGACCGGCGCCGCCGACCGGATGGCCCGCGCGGTCCACCACCTCTCCCGGGCGGTCCCCGACCCGGGTGCGGCGGGCGACCTGCTGGCCCTGGCCGAATTCGTCACCCGCCGTACCAGCTGACCCGTCCCGCGTGACCGGCCGGGCCGCCTCGCCGTACCGGCTGAGCCGCCCGCGTGACCGGGCGGGCCGGGGCTCACGGTCGGCCGCCCCCCCCGGCGCACGACCGGGCTCTGAGACTCAACTCTAGTATTCAGGAGGTAGGTTGACGGGGAATCGGAGAGGGGCGGGCCGGTCGTGGGCGTACGGATCGAGCGGGCGGAGCGGCGCGACCGGGAGCGGGTGGTCGCGGTCATGGAGGAGGCGTTCCACCACGACCCGGTCAGCAGGTGGGTGTTCCCCGACGAGGGCCACCGCCGCGCGGTGCACGGCAGGTTCCTCGGCGTCTTCGTCGACGTCGCCCTCGCCGAAGGCCGTATCGACATCGCCGAGGACGGGGCCGCCGTGGCCCTGTGGCTGCCGGTGCCCGCCGGGGCCCCCGAGGAGGAGGACCCCACCCCCGCCCTGATGCGGCGGGTCGCGGACCCGGACAACGAGCGCTGCGAGTTGGTGGGCAGGCTCACCGGGGCCGTCCACCCGCACGAGCAGGCCCACACCTACCTGCTGATGATCGGCGTCGCCCCGGACCGCCAGGGCGAGGGCATCGGGGCGGAGATGATCGGGGCGGAGCTGGAGCGCTGCGACCGGGAGGGCCTGCCGGCCTATCTGGAGGCGAGCAGCGCCCGGAGCCGGAGGCTGTACGAACGGCTCGGCTTCCGCTTCCTCGGTCGTACCGTCGACCTCCCCGACGGGCCGCCCATGTACCCCATGTGGCGGGATCCACAGGCGGGTTGAGACATCCGGCCGGGCGGTCGAGGAGTGCGGGAGCCGCCCGGGAAGAGGGCGCGGACCCCTCCAGGGGCCCCCTGCGGGGCAGGGGCTACAGTCCCTGCTCATGACAGATGAGTCGTGGTCCGGCTGGTACCGGGACGCCAGGGGTTCCGAGGCCGTCGTCCTCACCACGGACGGGCAGCGGCTGCGGATCCGCGTCCGCGGCGCCGACTTCGAGGGCGAGAGCTTCGACGGCCTGCGCCCGGTCGCCGGTGTCCTGCCGGAGGGCGGCGTGGCCGACTCCGTGGGCGGTGCGCTCACCGACTGCGTACTGGAGTGGGACCTGCCGCTGCCCGTCCTCGTGGCGGGCGCGCTCCGCCACGCCACGCTCGGCTGCCTGCTCTCGCTGCGCCGGGACGACCCGGCCCTCCACCTCGCCCTCCATCTCGACGGCGCGGTGTACGAATCGGCCCGCGCCGAACGCGACTTCACCGCGGCCCTGGCCACCCTCCGGCGGGGCCTGCCGGAAGGCGTCCGGCTCCAGACCTGTAGCGCCTGTGCCTTCTCCGGCCCCTTCCCGGCCCCCGGCCGCGGCCTCTCCGGCACGCTCGCCTGCTTCCGGGACGCCAGGGACGCCTACCGGGGCCCGGCGGCGGACGAGGGCGGGGTCCTGGAGCTGTGGGACCGGCGGTCCGGAACGGTCCAGGAGATATGGAGCTGCCGCGAGTTCGAGGCGGGGCCGGCCGAAGCGCTCGGCGCCCGCCGCGGGGACGCCGTCCCCCTGGAGCGCGCCTGACCGGCCCGGAGCGGCCGCACTCTCCGCCTCTTCCGGGCCCCCGCCCCGCCCCCGTGCCCCCGCCCCTCCACCCCCGTACCGTCCTGCCCCCCACCCTCCCCGTGCCGCCCCCCCCGCCACCCCGTCCGCCCCGCACCGCAGTCCGGTGCGGGGCGGACGTGTGTCGTCATGCGGCCCGTTGCTCTCTTCGCATTGTTCTACTAGCATGCGAACAACGGAGGTTTTCCATGACAAGCAAGAACCTCGGCCGTGCCGCGCTCGCGGCCCTGCCCTTCCTGGTCGCGTTCCTCGTCGACCTCGTCCTCTACCTCACCGTCCGGGACCGCCTGCCCGACCGGATGGCCGTCCACTTCGCCGTCGACGGCTCCGCCGACCGGTACATGAGCTTCACCGCCTATCTCCTCTGCACGCTCCCCATGCTGCTCGTCATCGGGGGGTTGTGGGCCTTCGTCGCGGTCAGCGGCGAGCTCCGCGGTCGCGCCCGGGCGCGGTTGGCCGGCGGGGGGTTCGCCCTCGCGGCCTTCCTCGGCTACCTGCTGATCGCCATCCCCCTCGTCAACGCGGACGCCCCCGAGGGGGGTCCGGCGGACGGCTTCCCCCTCCGCCATGTCGCGGTGGCGTTCGGCGCCGGGGCCGCCGCCTGGGCGCTCGGCGCCCTGCTGTCCCGGCTGGTCCCCGTGGCCGACGAGCCCGGCGACGGGAGCCCGGCGGGCCGGGAGCACATCGCGCTCGCGGACGGCGAGGTGGCCGGCTGGGTGCGCGGGACCGGCGCGTGGTGGGCCCCGCTCGCCGTGCTGGTCCTGCTGGCGGCCGCCGCCGTGGCCGGCCGGGAGCTGAGCTGGTTCATCGGCGGACCGCTGGCCGTCCTCGCCCTGGCGGCCGGTACCTTCTGCCGCCCCCACGTCACCGTGGACCGGCGCGGCCTCACCGTCTCCGGCCTGCTGCCGAGGCCCCGCGTGCGGGTGCCGCTGGAGCGGATGGAGGGGGCCGACAGCCGACGCGTCAACGCCGTAGCGGAGTACGGGGGGTGGGGCTACCGCATCCGCCCCGGCCGCAGCGGCGTCATCACCCGCTCGGGGGAGGCCATCGTGGTCAGCCTGGCGGGCGGGCGCGAGTTCGCCGTCACCGTCGACGACTCGGCCACCGGCTCCGCCCTGCTCAACACGCTGCTCGACCGGCGGCGGACGGGGCGCTGACCATGCTCTTCAGGGTCGATCCGACCTCCACCGTGCCGCTCGGGGACCAGATCGCCGCCGCTGTGCGGCGCGCGGTGGCCGAGGGTGCGGTGTCCCCGGGCGAGCGGCTGCCGGCCGCCCGGGTGCTCGCCGAATCCCTCGGCGTGAACGTCCACACCGTGCTGCGCGGTTACCAGCGGCTGCGCGAGGAGGGGCTCATCGAACTTCGGCGCGGACGGGGTGCGGCGATCACCGCGAACGCCTCGCCGCAGCGGGCCAGGCTGCTGGAACGGGTCCGCGAAGCGGTCGCGGACGCCCGCGACCTGGGCATGACCGAGGACGAGCTGGTCGCCCTCGTCCGCGCCGAACTCGACGCCTGACGGGGGGCGCCGGGTGGCCGTACGGCGGGCCCTTCCCGCGCGGAAGAACCCTCCGCCGCGCGGGAAGGGCCCTCCACCGTGCGGGAAGGGCCCTTCCGCCGCGCGGTGGGAGGGCTCGGCCGGCCCCGGGGAGGAGGGCCGGCCGGCCCTCCACCGTCCGTGCGGGCTGCCGGGACCGCGGCCGCCGCCCGCGGCGCCGTCGGCGGTCCCGGCGTCTCCCGTCGGGTCAGGAAGCGGAGCGGGCGAACGCCGCCAGGCCGTAGCGCCACAACTGGTTCACCCGGGACCGCTCGTTGGCGTCCGGGATGGCGTTGGTGCAGGACGGGCCGGGGCCGCCGCCGGACATCAGCTGGCTGCACGGGCCGGAGTAGGTGTCCGGAAGGCCCAGCACGTGTCCGGTCTCGTGGGTGGTGACGCGGACCGAGTCGTACTGCTGGTTCTGCCGGTAGTCCAGGAAGATGTACCCGCGGCCGTGCCCGTCGGTGCTCGCGTACGAGCCGCGCGGGTCGTTGCCCTCGCGGTAGGTGAAGTCCGCGCTGGACCCCTCCTGCAGGCGGACGTTGGTGACCGAGCTGTTCCAGATCTGGGTGCTGCGGGCTATCTGGCTGCGGAAGCTCGGGGCCCTGGACGCGTTGTAGGTGACGGTGACCGCCTGGGCGCCGGGGTTGGCGGCGCGCTTCTCGGCGACCGACTTCATGACCGCGTCGAGGAAGGCGCGGTTCGCGGCGGCGTTCTCGCCCGAACCGTTGTACGCGGCGACGGTGGTGGAGGCGGGGGCCGCGGCAGGGGCCGGGGAGGCGGCGACGACGGGAGCGGTGCCCAGCGCGGCGAGGAGGCCGAGGCCGGCGGCGGCGGTGGCGACGGCGGTCCTGAGGTGTCTCATGGGGGATTTCTCCTACCTGTCCGATCGAGCCCGCGCCGTGGGGGTGTCCGCTGAACGGACGAGGCGCGGGGCGGTACGGGGAAGAGTGTGGGGGCAGCGCACAGCCGACGGGATGATGTCGAACGGCGATAGCGCCGCCCTATCCCCGGGCCGCCCCCCTCCCCGAGCGCTCCGGCCGCCCCCCTTCACGTCATGTTCACGTCATGTGCACCGCATCGCCGCATCTCCCCCAGCCCAACACCCTCTGAATTGAGGCGCTTTGGTGAGGTTGCGGCATCTGGTGCGCGGTGGGCGGCGGTCATAGTCTCCGCTGCATGGAGCTGGAGGTGAGACACCTCAGGGCGCTGTGCGCCATCGCGGAGGCGGGCAGCCTGCACCGGGCGGCTCGCCGGCTCGGCGTGAGTCAGCCCTCGCTGACCACCCAGCTGCGACGGATCGAGAACGTGCTGGGCGCCGAACTCTTCCGCCGCGAACGGACCGGCTGCCGCCCGACCTCCCTGGGGCGGGCCGTCCTCGACCGGGCCCGCCCTCTCGTCCAGGGCATGAACGACCTGGTCGCCGACGCGCTCGCGGAGGCGGAGGCCGCACGCCCCGGCGGACCCCGGCTGCGCATCGGTTCCACCGCGAGCCGGGTCGTCGGCGGTTGGCTGCACCGGCTGCGCGTCGCCCTGCCCGGCACCGACATCTCCCTGCGGGTCGACGTCTCCGCCCGCGCCCTGCTGCGCTCGGTGGAGGCGGGCCGGCTGGACGTCGCCTTCGTGCACGAGGTGGAGGGCTCCCCGCTCGCCGTGCCCGAGGGGCTGGAGCAGCGCGTACTCGTGGAACGGGAACCGCAGTTCATCTCGCTCTCCCGGGACCATCCGGCCGCCCGCCGCCGCGTGGTGGAGCTGGGGGACCTGGCCGGCGACCCGTGGATGGTCGATCCCACGGTGGACGGCGAGTGGGACGGGGTGCGCCGGGTGCTGGGCGCGGCCGGGCTGAACCCGCCGGTCCTGCACGGCGACTACCTCACCGCCGCCTCCCTCGTCGTGCTCGGCGAGGCCGTCGCCCCCTGCCAGCCGACCTCGGGCCCGCGCGACGACATGGTCATCCGCCCGCTGGTGGGCGACCCGCTCGCGGTGCGCCTCCTGCTGGCCTTCCGGCCCGGGACCGACATCGGCGTGGTGTACGCGCAGTTGGAGGACGCCTACCGGGACGCGGCGCGACGGGCGAGCGGCTACCACGAGTGGCTGGTGCGCCACCGCTCTCCGCTGGCCCGTACGCCCTGACTCCCGGGCCCCCGGACTCCGCGTCCCGCGCCGGGAGTTCCCGGTTACGCCGTCAGCGTCGCCGGGTTGTCCCGCCGTTCTCCGCGGGGCAGGGTCGTGCCATGAGGCTGCTGATGCTGGGCGGTACGGAATTCGTCGGACGGGCGGTCACCGAGGCCGCGTTGGAAAGGGGTTGGGAGGTTACGGTCTTCCACCGCGGTCGGCACGCGCCCCCGCCCGGGGCGACCGCGCTGACCGGGGACCGGACCGACGGCGCCCGGGGGCTCGCCGCGCTCGCGGAGAGCCGGCGCGAGTGGGACCTGGTCGTCGACACCTGGAGCGGGGCGCCCGCCGCCGTCCGGGACGCGGCCCGGCTGCTCTCCGACCGGGCCGGGCACTTCGGTTACGTCTCCAGCCGCTCGGTGTACGCCTTCCCGGCCGCCGCCGGGCTGGACGAGGACGGCCCGCTGGTGGGCGGCGCCTCGCCCGACGACGGCGGGGACGTGCCGTACGACCGGGCCAAGCGCGGCGGTGAGCTGGCGGCCCTCGACGCCTTCGGGGACCGGGCCCTGCTGGCGCGGGCCGGACTGATCATCGGCCCCGGGGAGAACATCGGGCGGCTGCCCTGGTGGCTGTCCCGGATCGCCCGGGGCGGACCGGTGATCGCCCCCGGCGCCCCCGGGGCGGAGCTCCAGTACATCGACGTCCGCGACCTGGCCCGGTGGATGCTGGACGCGGCGGCGCGCGGGTTGCACGGTGCGTACAACACCGTCAGCCGGCCCGGTCACGCGACCATGGGGGAGCTGCTGACCGCCTGCGTGGCGGCCACCGGGTCCGACGCCGAGCTGCGCTGGACCGACGCGGAGACCCTGCTCGCCGCCGGGGTCGAGCCCTGGAGCGACCTGCCGATCTGGCTGCCCCCGGGAGAGCTGCACGACACGCTGCACCGGGGCGGCCACGCCAAGGCGTACGCCGCGGGGCTGCGCTGCCGTCCGGTCGAGGAGACCGTCGCGGACACCTGGAGCTGGCTGCGCGCCCTGGGCGGCACGGCGCCCCGGCGGCCCGACCGCCCCGTCCTGGGCCTCGACCCCGAACGGGAGGCGAAACTGCTGGGGCTCTGAGGTGCCGCAGCGCACAGGCGGGGTGCCGGAGGGGCCTTTCCGTGCGTGTCGCGGGGGAGAAACCTCCTATAGGTCTACGGAATCGGATAAGCGCGGCGTGTCATACAAAACGACAAAGTGATGACCATGCATATTGCGCGGCATGGAACAGAAGGCGCGCAGGCGCGGCAACGCGATCCGGGCAGCAGTGACAGGGGCGACGGCCGCGGCGGTGGTGGGCGTGCTGGCCCCGGCCGCGGGCGCCGATCCGCTCCCGGGCGGGCTGGGGCCCTGCCTCGGCGGTTCCTGCCCGCCCAACTGGAACGAGCCCGACAACGGCCCGGTCCTCGGCTACGACAGCAACATCAACGTGTACGTCGGCGGGGGCTTCCTGGTCCGGCAGGCGGCGGCCGAGGCGGAGGGGAAGATCGTCACCCTCGGCCGGTTCGACATGGAGAAGCGGGCGGGGGCCTCGCAGGTCTACAACGTCGGCGTCGCGGGCGTCGGTTCGCGAGTGCCGCCGCCGGACGGCTCCGACTACCTGACGGTGGGCGGGGACGTGACCATCGCCGCGGGCCGGCGCCTCCTGGCCGAGGAGGGCACGCACTCCGGCCGCGTCGCGTACGCGGGAGAGCTGACGGGCACGGTGAACCCCGCCGCGGCCCCGCGCTTCGACGAGGACGCGGCCGCCCCGTACACCGGGTTGCGCCCGCAGCTCACCGAGGCCAGCCGGTGTTACGCGTACGAGGGCGACGAGCACCGGACGGCCACAGGCACCTGGCGGGTGGTCGGCGACGTCGCCACCTTCATCGGGGACGGCAGGTCCGCGCTCCAGATCTTCGACGTGGACGCCGACCTGGCGGCCGCGAACGGCGGCAACACGGGCATCGTCTTCGCCGGCATCCCCGCCGGGGCGACGGTCCTGGTCAACGTCTACGGGGCCTCGCGCAGCATCGCCACGTACATGGGGGCCTTCTCGGACCCCGGGCTGCGCGAGAACCTGCTGTGGAACTTCCCGGACGCCACCGACCTCGCCCTGACGGGCCCGGCGCAGTTCCAGGGCAGCGTGCTGGTGGGCCAGCCGTCGAGCACCACCACGCTCGACATGAGCGGCACCAACGGCCGTTTCTACACGGCGGGTTCCCTCACCCACACCTCGGCGGGCCAGTCGGGCGGCCAGGAGATCCACGCGTACCCCTTCAACGGCGACCTGCCGTCGTGCACCCCCGAACCGACGCCGACGCCGACCGATCCCACGCCCTCGCCGACGCCGACCGATCCCACGCCGACGCCCACAGACCCGACGCCCACCCCCACGGACCCGACGCCAACGCCGACGCCCACAGACCCGACGCCTTGCCCCACGGACCCGACCCCTGGTCCCACGGACCCGACGCCCGGCCCCACCGACCCCACCCCCGGCCCCACCGCCCCGACATCTGGTCCCACCGACCCCACCCCGGCCCCCACCGGCCACACTCCCCACCCCACGCCCTCGCCGAGCCACCCCGGCGAACTGCCCGGCACCGGGGCCCGGGGCGGCGAACGGGTGCTCGGGTCCATCGCGGCAGCGCTGGTGGCCGCCGGCGGTACGGTCCTCGTGGCCACGCGCAGGGCCCGTCGCCGCGACCACTGACCGCGCTCCGGCACGGCCCGGACCTGTCGCCGGCCTGCCGTCTGTCGGGCGACGACGGCAGGTGGGCGGCAGCCCCTAGCGTGGACCCATGACCGAACCTCTGCTGCACCTCACCGAAGCACCGCTGTGGGAGGCGGCCCGCAGGACCGGGACGTACGAGATGTCCACCCGCGGCCGCACCCTGCGGGAGGAGGGTTTCATCCACCTCTCGCTGCCCCGCCAACTCCCCGGCGTGGCCCGGATGCTGTACGGGGAGGCGGCGGGCGCCGGGGGCCGGGACCTGGTGGTCCTCGTCGTCGACCCCGCCCGCCTCACCGACCCCGTCCGGTTCGAGGCGTTGAAGCCCGGCGGGGAGGAGTTCCCGCACCTGTACGGACCGCTCCCGGTGGAGGCGGTCGTCGAGGTGCGGCCCCTGGAGAACTGGCGCCACCAACGACGAGAGGAAGACGCAACTTCATGAACGCCCCCCTCACCGCGGTGACCGGAGCGAGCGGAGCGGTCGGCGGCCGGGTCGCCCGGCGGCTCGCCCGGACCGGCGCGCCCGTACGGCTCCTCGGCCGCGACCCCGCCCGCCTGCCCGACGTACCCGGCGCCGACCGCGCCCCCGCCGCTCCCTACGGCGACGGGGAGGCCATGCGCCGCGCCCTCGACGGGGCCCACACCCTGTTCCTCGTCTCCGCCCACGAGAGCCCCGACCGGGTCCGCGAGCACACCACGGCGATCGACGCGGCCGTGGCGGTGGGCGTGGAGCGGATCGTGTACGTGTCCTTCCAGGGGGCCGCCCCGGACGCCACGTTCACCTTCGCCCGCGACCACTGGGACACCGAGGCCCACCTCCGTACGGCCGGTGTCCGCCACACCTTCCTGCGGGACAACTGGTACCAGGCCGGGCTGCCCGCCATGACCGGGACCGACGGCGTCCTCCGCGGACCGGCGGGCGACGGTCGGGTCGCGGCCGTCACCCACGAGGACATCGCCGACGCGGCGGCAGCCGTCCTGCTGGAGGCGGGCACGGACCACGACGGGCTGGCCTACGACCTCACCGGGCCCGAGGCGTTCACCCTCGCCGAGGCGGCCGAGGAGCTGAGCCGGGCCACCGGGCGGCCCGTCGTCTACGTCCCCGAGAGCCGGGAGGAGGCCTACGCCTCCCGGGCCGGCTACGGCGCCCCGGAGTGGGAGGTGGCCGGCTGGGTCACCTCGTACGAGGCCATCGCCAACGGGGAGCTGGCCGCTGTCTCCGACGCGGTGCCCACCCTCACCGGCCGCCCGGCGACGGGCTTCGCCGCATTCCTGGCGGCGAACCCGGACAGCTACCGCCACCTGCTCCCCGGCGGCTGACGGGCGGCCCCGCCCCGGCCCACCGCCTCCCGCACCCCGGCGGCCGGCCGGGGCCGCCCCGGCCCCTCGGGACGGACTCCCCGGCGGCCGCCCCGGGCCCTCCGCCTCACCGCCACGGGATGTGCTTCCAGGGGCTGCCCTCGCTCTGGGCCAGCAGCCGGTGGGCGACGACGTTCTGCTCGTAGAACGGCCCGTACTCCTCGTCGTCGAACCGCAGCACCCGCCCCAGCGCGTACCCCGCGGAGAACTCCTCCCAGGAACGGTGGGCCGACTTGCTCAGCGCCCCCGCGTACACGATCGCCGCCTCCGCGTCCGCCGGTCCGCAGAACCGTGCCGACAACCCCCAGCGCGCCAGGTTCACCGCCCGCCCGTAGTCGTACGCGACCGTCGTGCGCACCCGGCCGTCCGGCGGCAGCAGCCCGTCCGCGCGGAACCGGGCCTCGTACCGCACGACCCGGCGCACCAGCTCCTCGATGCCCTTGACCGTCGCGGCGTCGGCCCCGAGGTCCTGTGCGTGGCCGGCGGCCGTCTCCCGCCACAGATCGGCCGAGGGCAGTTCGCCCATGGCCGCCGTCAACTGCTCGCGGGCGCGCAGCACGAAGTCCGGCTCCGGCGGGCTGTTCCGCGCGTCCAGCAGGGCGTCCAGCTGGCTGCGCCACCCCTCGTGGTCGGTGATGCCCCACGAGTCGCGCAGCTGCTCGCGTTCCTCGACGTACTCGCGGTAGACGGTGCCGATCTCGTTCCACGGCACCCCGTTCCCGATCGCCAGATGGACCCCGCAGGCCAGGCCGTACGCCAGCGGCCCGTGCAGCGCGCCGTGCCGCAGTGCGACGAGGCGGTTGCCCGGCGCCCGGTCGTTCTCCGCGTAGGCCCGCTGCCACAGCGCCAGATCGGCCGGGGCGGCGGGCAGCAGCAGTTGACCGGGTGTTCCCACGTTCACGCCCAGCCACACCTGCGGATCGGACCAGCCGAACTCGGCGACCCACCGCAGCGTCACCCCGCGGAAGACCCAGTCCGGATGCCAGGCGGGCAGCATCCCCCGGGTCAGGAGCGGTCGGCAGACGAAGCCCGCCGGATCGACGTGCCTGCGCCAGACCAGGGTTTCCGGGTCGGCGTCCGCCTCCGCCCGCGGGGCCGGGATGTACAGCTCGGCCCCGGCCAGCGCGGCCAGTTGACCCCGTACGTCACCGCGCAGCGCGGCCTCGTGGAGGAGCTGCTCGGTCTCGGACGGCGGCACCCAGGGGGCGGGCGCCCACGGGGCCGGGGCGCCGGGGGCCGGAGGGGTGGGGGAAGGCGGATTCGGGTTCATGACCAGGGGATGTTCCGGTAGGGGCTGGTGGGGTCCTGGGTGAGGATGTGGTGCTGGTCCAGCGACTGCCGGTACAACAACTCCTCGCCGGGAGTGCCGTCCGCGTCGTCGCCGTGGACCAGGCGGGCCAGGGCGTAGCCGAGGGAGAAGTCGGCCCAGGAGGGATACGCCCGGCGGGCCGGTTCGACCAGGCGCAGCACGTCCTGCTCGGCTTCCCGCGGTTCGGTGAGGCGGGCGCTCAGCGCGAGCCGCACGACGTTGGCCGCCCGCCCCAGGTCGAAGGCGGCGAGCGTGTCGATCCGCCGGCCCGGGGCGAGCACCCCGTCGGCCCGGAAGCGCTCCTCGTACCGGACGAAGCGGTGCAGCGCCCGGTGCGCCTCCGCCCGGTCCTCGGCGTCGCGCGCCGCGAACGCGCGTTCCACCGCCTCGGCCCACTCCGCGCGCGTCGGCGTGCGCCCCAACCGGTCGGCCAGGGTGTGGCGGGCCCGCAACACCGTTTCCTGGACCCGTCCCACCAGCCGGTACTTCATCAGGGACTCCAGTCGCCTGCGGAAGTCGGCCCGGTGCTGGACGCCCCAGGGGTTGCGCAGCCGGGCCCGGTCCGTCGCGTAGTCCTGGTAGACCGCGCCCAGCCGGTTCCAGACGAGGCCGTTGTGGACCGCGAGGTGCGCGCCGAGCGCCAGGCCGTGGGCGAGCGGCCCGTGCAGGGGCCCGGCGGCGTCGGTGAGCAGCCGGCCCCGGCGGGCCGCACCCGACCGGGCGTCGGCGCTCTGCCAGGACCGCAGCCGCCGGGGCCCGGCGTCGATCAGGGCGGCGAAAGGGGTGCCGTGGTTCACGGCGAGGCGGCGTGCGTCGTACGGCCAGATCCGGGCGAGTTCGCCGAGGTCCACCGCCCGGAACACCCACTCCGGGTGCCAGGACGGCAGCAGGCCGGGGGTCAGCACCGGTACGCAGATCCGCCGGCTCGCCCCGTCCCGGAACGTGGGCAGCGGGGCCGTCCAGTCCGGGACGTCCGCGTGCAGGCGGGGGACGAGGACGTGGAGCCGGGTGCGGGCGAGGACGTCGAGGACCGCGTCCCGGCCGCCGCCCGCCAGGGCCGCCGCCAGCTCGCGCTCGACCTCGGTGGGAGCGTCAGCCCCCCGGCCGCCCCCCGGCTGTCCCGCCGCACCCGGTGCCGCGGCGCCGCTCTCCCGTTCCGGCGTGCCCGCCCCGCCCCCGCCAGGTCCTGGCGGCATCCCCGTCGTCCCCGTCATCCCCGTCGTCACGGGCCGATCCTACGGAACGGGGCCCGCGCCGCACCGGGCGGTCAGCGCCCGGCCGGGCGCACCAGACCCGACTCGTACGCGAACACCGCCGCCTGGGTCCGGTCGCGCACCCCCAACTTGACCAGGATGCGGCCCACATGGGTCTTCACCGTCTGCTCCGCCACGATGATCTCCCGGGCGATCTCCGCGTTCGACAGGCCCCCCGCGATCAGCGTCAGCACCTCCGTCTCCCGCTCGGTCAGCTCCCCGATCCGCGCCTTGAGCGGCGGGCGCGGGGCTCCGGCCGTCCGGGAGAACTCCACGATCAGCCGCTTGGTGATGTTCGGCGAGAGCAGCGCGTCGCCCGCCGCCACCACCCGTACCGCATGGGCGAGTTCATCGGCCGAGGCGTCCTTCAGCAGGAAGCCCGACGCGCCGGCGCGCAACGCCTCGTACACGTACTCGTCGAGGTCGAAGGTGGTCAGCACGAGCACCTTCACCGTGGAGCCCTCGGGGGAGGTGATCCGCCGGGTCGCCTCGATGCCTCCCAGCTCCGGCATGCGGATGTCCATCAGGACGACGTCCGGGGCGAGTTCGGCGACCTTGTCGATCGCGTCGAGCCCGTTGACGGCCTGTCCGACCACCTCGATGTCCGGCTCGGCGTTCAACAGGACGGAGAAGCCCTGCCGGACCATCATCTGGTCGTCGGCGATCACGGCGCGGATGGGCGGGGTCATCGGGCGTCCTCGGTGGTCGTGGTCGTGGTCGTGGGTGTGGGCGTGGGCGTGGTCACGGGTGTGGGCATGGTCGTGGCGTCGGGGAGGGGAGCGGCGGCGGGCAGGAGGGCGGTGACCTCCCAGCCACCCTCGGGCGTCGGCCCGGTGGCCAGCTCGCCGCCGAGCATCGCCGCGCGCTCGCGCATCCCGAGCAGACCGTGGCGTACGCCGGGGGAGGGGGCGGCCGGATGTTCCGGCGCGTTGTTGACGACCCGGAGGGTCAGCCCGGCGGGCCGGTGGACGAGCGCCACCTCCGCGCTCGCCCCGGGCGCGTGCCGCATCACGTTGCTCAGCGCCTCCTGCACGATGCGGTACGCGGACAGCTCGACGCCCGGAGGCAGGGGGCGGGGTTCGCCGCTGGTGGAGGCGGTGACGGCGAGACCGGCGGAGCGCACGGTGGCGAGCAGTCCGTCGAGCCCGTCGAGCCCCGGCTGCGGGGCGTGCCGGGTGTCCTCGCCCCGGGCGGGGGAGTCCTCCGACCGCAGCACGCCCAGCACCCGGCGCAGCTCGGCGAGGGCTTCGAGCGCGTTCTCGCGGATGCCGGCCAGATTCTCCCGCAGCTCGTCGGTGGGATGCTCCACCAGGTGCGGGGCCACCTGCGCCTGGATGGAGATCACCGACATGTGGTGGGCGACCACGTCGTGCAGCTCCCGGGCGATCCGGTTGCGCTCCTCCAGCAGGGCGCGCCGGGCCCGCTCCTCGGCGGTCAACCCGGCCTGGACGACGAGGTCCTTGCGGGCCAGCCGGAGGCTGCGCAGCGCGGCGCCGACGACCACGGCGGTCGCGAACACGAGCCCGGCGACGGGCGGGCTCACCTGCGGCAGCGGCGGTGTGCGCAGGGCGACGAACAGCGTCGGCGCCAGCGAGAGCGCCAGCGCGAGCGCCGCGCGGCGGAGCGGCACCCGCAGCGCCAGCAGGAACAGGGCGCCGGCCTGCAGCACGGCTCCCGCCCAGGGCGTGGGATACAGGAGGGCGGGGCTCATGGGGAGGCCGTCGAGCCATCCGTCCGGACGGCCCCGGGGCGCCGCGGCCACCGTCACCAGCACCGCCACGACCGC
Source organism: Streptomyces sp. NPDC017448 (assembly GCF_044330565.1). NCBI lineage: Bacteria > Bacillati > Actinomycetota > Actinomycetes > Kitasatosporales > Streptomycetaceae > Streptomyces > Streptomyces sp. NPDC017448. The sequence goes on from NZ_JBIRLM010000012.1 coordinate 77,723, forward strand.
CAGCGCGGACATCGACCACCAGGCGCCCACCGGCCGGAACATCCCGGCCACCAGCGCCCCGCTCTGGGCGACGGCCACCAGCACCGCCAGCTCGCTGACCGCGGCTCCGTACGGGGAGAGCTCCACGGTACGGATCACCGCGATGCCGGCCGAGGCGATCACCAGCAGCACCAGGAACACCGGCCGCCACACCGGTACGTTCGGTTCCTCCATACGCGGCACCCGGTCCGCCGGAGCCGCCCACAACTCCTCGTACAGGGCGCGCGGCGCACGGCGCACCGCCGCCCGCAGGCGTACCGCCTTCGATGACGCCACCGCCCCCACCGCCCCCTCGGCTCCGCTCTTCCTCAGACTAGGCACGACGCGCCCGCCCCTTCCGCTCGGGGGCGGACTCCTGTACGGGAAAGGAGGGCCCGCCCGTACGCCGTCCGCCCTGTTCGTGGCCCCGGAACGCCGCCCAGCACCCCGCCAGCGCCAGGGCGAACACCGGCAGCCAGAGCAGCCGGGCCGCCACCCAGCCGGGCCCCTCGGGCACGGTGTGCAACCCGGGCAGCGGGCCGCCCGCGAGGAGCAGCGCGCCCGCCGTGACGATGATCATCGCGGTCTGGTGCCAGAGGAAGACGGTCATCGCCCCCAGGTTCACCACCGCCACCGCCGCCCACAGCGCGGGCCGGCGCAGCGCCCTGCGCAGCGGCCCGAGCAGCAGCAGCGCCGCCCCGCACTGGGCCAGCCCGAACACCACGGCGGCCAGGGACGGCGGGTCCAGGTTGGACATCCTTCCGCCCGGAACACCGACCATGGAGGCCGGGTACCCGGCCCACAGCACGAGCCCGGCCGCCGCCGAGCCCCCGCCGAGCAGCAACCCCCAGCGGCCCGCCCGGCCGCGCAGCCCGCCCCGGGCCACCAGCGCGCCCAGGCAGTAGGGCGCCAGCCAGCCCGTCACCACGTTGATCCACCCCAGCTCGTCGGGGCCGCCGAGCCCGAGACGTACGAGGTCGACGTGGAGCACCACCACGAGCGGCCACAGCGGGTGCAGCCGCGCCACCAGGGGCGTCAGCGCGGTCAGGGCGGCGAAGACCAGCAGGAACCACAGCGGGGACCAGACCAACTTGCCCAGCGCCCGGACGGTCGGCACACCCACCCCGGCCACCAGCATGACGGCCGTCGCGAGCGCCCACACCGCGACCACCGCCGCCACCGGCCGGAACAGGCGGGCCAGCCGACCGCCCACCCACCGCCCGTACGGCACGCCCCGCTTCTGGGCCGAGGCCCAGCCCCCGGCCGCCACCACCCCGCCCACCAGGAAGAACACGGCGAGGGTCTGGAACACCCAAGAGACGGGGGCCAGTCGGGGCATGGCGGTCAGCGGACTGGCCCCGCGCACCGTGCCGCTGTCGGCCACCAGCGCGGTGACCAGCCAGTGCCCGCCCACCACGCCCAGGATCGCCAGGGCCCGCAGGGCGTCGACGGCCCGGTCGCGGCCGGGCGGGGTGGCGGCCTCGATCCGGGCGACACCCTCGCGTACGGCCCTGCGGAGGGGGTGTCCCAGCGGTTCGGCGCCCTCGCGTACGGCCCTGCGGGCGGGGTGTCCCAGCGGTTCGGCGCCCCCGCGTACGGCCCTGCGCGCGGGAGGCCGCGAGGGTTCGGCGCCCGCCACGACCCGGGTGGGGAGCCCGCTCATCGGGACGCCTCCAGCGGTTCGGAACCCGCCACGATCCGGGCGATGTTCGCCAGTGGACGGGAGCCGCGCAGCAGGTAGTCGCTGTGGCCGCCGTCGCCCGCGTCGAACACCTCGGCCCCGAAGCGGTCCGCCACCGGGTCGGTACCGAACCCCACGGTCGCGACGAGCGGCACCCGCACCCGGACATGGGGCACCCGCGCGATCCAGTCTCCACCGCTCCGGCCCGCCCACACCCGCGCTCGCGTGCGCAGCGCGACAGCGTCCTCCACGCCGACCCCGGGGCTGCCGTAGAACACGAGGGCGTCGGCCTCCGTCCCCGGCGCGGACCGGGCGCAGACCACCGACCCGTAGGAATGGCAGAGCAAGCTGATCCGGGCCGCGGGCCGCACCGCGCGCAACCCGTCCACCAGCGCGCGCAGCGCCGGTGCGGCCTCCTCGGCCCGCTCGGTGGTGAGGACGGCGGTGCTGACGGTGGCCGGCGAACGGTAGCCCAGCCAGGCCACCACGGCCCCGCCCGCCCCCAACTCCCCGCGCAGCGCGGACGCGTCACGCCTCAGCCGCCCGTACGTGTCCGGGCCGACGTCCGCCCCGGGCACCAGCACCGCGATCCGCCGGGCGGTGGCCAGCTCCCCGACGACCTCCACACTCCGGCCGCCGTCCCGCCCGTCGAAGGACAGGAACTGCCGCCCCGGCGCGGCGAACTCCCGCAGCGAGGCCGCCCGGCGCAGGTCACCGTGGTCCTCCGCCGCCCGCCCGGCCGCCCGGATGTCCTGCCGGCTCACCGCGTACCGCCGGGCGAGGGCCGCCGGGCTCGCCTCCCGCAGCGGCCCGAGGACGGTCGGCGCGGGGGCGGGCACGGCTGCGGGCCGGGCCGCACCGGATACCGGCACGGCCACCGCGAAGGTGACGAGGGCGGCGAGCAGGGTGCGACGGATGCGACGTCTGCGGGGGCGGTCCGCCATGGGGCGAGTTCCTTCCGTACCGGTGGTGTTGCGTGGTTGCGGTACAGAAGTTATGGAAGGGGTCCGGTAGTTGACGTCCCCCCGCGGAGCGCACCTGGGGGGTGGCTCTCAGGTATGACACCGGGTACGAGGCGAGGGGGCGTGGGCGGGAAGAGGAGCGAGGAGCCCCTTCTGCCGGACGACGGGGCGGGGCCGTCGGGGGCGGCCGTGTTCCAGGCCCACGGCGGAGGGTGGCGCGGGAACGCCCGGCCCGGCCCGCGGGGAGGCGGACCGGGGTCAGCTCTGCCCGGTGTGGTCCAGGATCGCGGCGGCCAGCGGGGCGTGGACCTCGCGGGGCAGGGCGTGCCCCATGCCGGGGATCTCGACGACCCGGGCGCCGCGGATCACCTGGGCCAGGTGCTCGGCGTGCGGGGCTGGCGCGACCGGTTCGGCGGGGGCCGAGATGATCAGCGTGGGCACCTCGGTGGCGGCGAGCTGCTCGGTGCGCACCATGCCGGAGTAGTCGGCGCGGGCGTGCGCGGTTCCGGCGCGGTGGTGCCCGGTGTGGGCGATGATCCGGCGCTCCAGCTCGCGGGCGTACTCCGGGTCGAACGGGATCAGACCGCCGCCCAGCACCCGCCAGTGCTCGACCCGTCGTTCCAGCTCGGCCTCCGGCCCCAGCTCCTCGACGGGCCGCGACCACAGCTCCATCAGCTCCGGGGAGACGCCGGGCAGCTCCTCCGGCGGCACCCGGCGGCCGTCCGGTGCCGTGTACGGGGTGGAGCTGAGCGCGGTGGCCCCGATGACGGTGGCGCTGAGGACCCGGTCGGGGTGGTCGGCGACGAGCAACTGCGTCAGCATGCCGCCCAACGACATCCCCGCCACGTGCGCCCGCTCCACCCCGAACGCGTCCAGGACGGCGACGGCGTCCTCCGCCAACGCGGTGAGCGGGTAGGGCTGTTCGTCGAAGGAGGCGGTGGACCGGCCGGTGTCCCGGTGGTCGTACCGGATCACCCGGTGCCGCACGGCCAACACCTCCACCAGCTCGTCGGGCCACCCGAGCCCGGACGCCTGAGCACCCATGACCAGGAGGAGGGCGGGAGCCCCGGGCGCACCGTGCTCCTCCGCCCAGAGACGTACGCCGGGGGCGACGTCGACGAAGCGTTCCATGAGGAACCTCACCGTTCCGATAGGCATGAGACGAAACGTTGCGTCTCGTTATGTCGCGACCGTAGCCCATGCCCGGGCAAACCGCCAAGAGGGAGCGAGGAAGAAAGCCCCCGTTCCGCCGGCGAACACCCGCCGCACCGCTCCAGCCCCCGCCTGCCCGACTGGCCCGCCAGACGACCGCACCCGGCCCGCAGGCCGCCGAGTGCGGCGGCCTGCGGACCGGGTGCGGGAAGCGTGGGCGGCCCGGACCCGCGGAAGCGCGGTTCAGGCGGCCCGACGGGGGATCAAGCCTTCTTGGTCTCCCAGAAGATCCGGTCGACCTCGGCGATGAGGTCCAGGGCCTTCTGGCCCGTCTTCGGGTCGTTCGAGCCCTTGGCCGCGGAGAGCGCCTTCAGGGTGTCGTTGACCAGCTGGTGCAGCTCCGGGTACTTCTCGAAGTGCGGGGGCTTGAAGTAGTCGCTCCAGAGCACCGAGATGTGGTGCTTCGCGAGCTCGGCGCGCTGCTCCTTGATCAGGATCGCGCGGGTGCGGAAGTCCGCGTCCTCGTTGGCCTGGTACTTCTCCTGGACGGCCTTGACCGACTCGGCCTCGATGCGGGCCTGGGCCGGGTCGTAGACGCCGCAGGGCAGGTCGCAGTGGGCGCTGACCTTCACCTTGGGGGCAAACAGGCGGGAAAGCATGGAGCTGTCCTCCTCGTGATCGTCTTCTCAGGTGGGACATTACTCCGTGGAGCGCCGCTTTCCGCGGCTGCCCCAGGGGCTTAGGCCAAAAGTCCGGGGTGGGTGTCGGGCCGTCGGCCGAATGTACGGAGCCGTACGCGGCGCGATGTACTGGCGATGTGCCGGAGGACGAGCGGGAGGTGCCCAAGATGCCGGAGCGGCGACAGGTGTCCGGAGGCGGGCGGGTGACGCGCCGTCCGTTGCAGGTGGTGGAGGTGACCGGGCCCTCGATGGTGCCCACGCTCTACCACGGCGACCTGCTGCTCGTGCAGTACGGGGCGCCCGTGCGCCCCGGGGACGTGGTGATCCTGCGGCACCCCTTCCAGCAGGATCTGCTGGTGGTCAAGCGGGCCGTCGAGCGGCGGCCCGGCGGCTGGTGGGTGCGCGGGGACAACACCTTCGCGGGTGGGGACAGCACGGATTACGGGGTCGTGCCCGAGGAGCTCGTGCTCGCCCGGGTGCTGGCCCGCTACCGCCCCCTGGCGAAGGGTCAGCGCTCGGTGTCGGCGGTGCTCGGCTGGGCGGTCTCCGCGCTGCGGCCGGTGCGCTCGGCCTCCTCGCGCTTGCGGGCCCGGTAGGCGGCCACGTTCGCACGGGTGGCGCAGCGGTCCGAGCAGTAGCGCCGGGAGCGGTTGGTGGAGGTGTCCAGGTAGGCGTTGCGGCACGGTGACGCCTCGCACAGCCCGAGCCGGTCCACGCCGTGCTCGGTGAGGTGGAAGGCCAGGCCCATCGCCGCGATGGCCGCGTAGCCGGCGGTCGCGTTCGACGGGTGGTCGGCCAGGTGCATGTGCCAGTCCGGCCTGCCGTCCTCGTCGCGTACGTCGTGCCCGGAGATCTGCGGGCTCACCGGGAACTCCAGCAGCAGCGAGTTCAGCAGGTCGACCGCGAGCGTCTCCTCGCCGCCGTCCGCCGCCTCGAAGACCGCGCGCAGCCGTGCCCGTACGGAACGGAACCGGGTCACGTCCGCGTCCGTCGTCCGGCGCGCCGCCTGCTGGTTGGCGCCGAACAGCTCCCGCACCGCCTCGACGGAGGTGAGGGCGTCCTTGCCGCGGGCCGGCTCCTCGGTGTTGACCAGGCGCACGGCGTAGTCCGAGTAATAGGCCAGTTCCACTTGTAGTCCTTACGGTGTGGGTCTAGAGTCGGGGCATCGGCCAGTGTAATGGTCGATCTGCGGATATGGGCCTTACGTGGAGGTAGGCATGACGGAGACGGCTACGGGCACCGACTGGCAGTCCTGGCAGGAGAGCTGGGACCGGCAGCAGGAGTGGTACATGCCCGACCGCGAGGAGCGGTTCCGGGTGATGCTGGACATGGTCGAGGCGGTCGTGGGAACGGAACCGCGCGTGCTCGACCTCGCGTGCGGTACGGGAAGTATTACGGACCGGCTCCTCAAGCGGTTCCCGAACGCCACGAGCACCGGCGTCGACCTCGACCCCGCGCTCCTGGCCATCGCCCGCGGCACCTTCGACGGCGACGACCGCGTCTCCTTCGTCACCGCCGACCTGAAGGACCCCGACTGGACGGCCCGGCTGCCTCACACGTCGTACGACGCCGTCCTCACCGCCACCGCTCTGCACTGGCTGCACAGCGAGCCCCTGGCCACCCTGTACGGGCAGCTCGGCGGGCTCGTCCGGGACGGCGGGGTCTTCATGAACGCCGACCGCACGATCGACCCGGCCACCCCCCGCATCAACGCCGCCGAACGCGCCCACCGCCACGCCGCGATGGACCGGGCCAAGGCCGCCGGAGCGCTGGACTGGGCCGAGTGGTGGGCCCTCGCCGCCAAGGACCCGGTCCTCGCCGCCCCCACCGCCGAGCGCTTCGCGATCTACGGAGAGCACGCGGACGGCGACATGCCCTCCGCCGACTGGCACGCCCGCACCCTCCTCGCCTCCGGCTTCGGCGAGGCCCGCGCGGTCTGGGCGTCGCCCTCGGACACCCTCGTCCTCGCGGTGAAGTAGGCCCGGGTACGTGAAGTAGGCCCGGGTACGTGAAGTGGGCCCGGGTACGTGAAGTGGGCCCGGGGTACGTGACGTGGGCCCGGGGTACGTGACGTGGGCCCTGGTACGCGGAGGCGCCCCCGCCCCCCCCCCGGGCGGGGGGCCCCCCCGGGGGGGGGCCGCCCCCCCCCAGGTCAGCGAACACCTACGGCCGGGCGGGGGGGGGGTGGGGAGCCACACCCCCCGGGGGGCCCC
>NZ_JBIRLM010000012.1:84438-216621 GCF_044330565.1 Streptomyces sp. NPDC017448
GGGGCCGGGGTTCCGTGCGGGGCCCCGGGGTCGGGTTGGGGGGGGGGGGTTAGGGGCGGGGGCCGGGGGTACCGGGGGGGGGCCCGGGGGCGGGGGGGCCCCCCCCCCCCCCCCGGGCCGGGGGCGCCTCCGCGTGAGCGGGCCCTACAGCACCTTGGACAGGAACGACTTCGTCCGGTCGTGCTGCGGGTTGGTCAGCACCTCGCGCGGGTGGCCCGACTCGACCACCACGCCGTCGTCCATGAAGACCAGCGCGTCGCCCACCTCGCGGGCGAAGCCCATCTCGTGGGTGACGACGATCATCGTCATGCCGTCCTCGGCCAGCCCGCGCATGACGTCCAGGACGTCGCCCACCAACTCGGGGTCGAGGGCCGACGTCGGCTCGTCGAACAGCATCAGCTTCGGCTCCATCGCCAGCGCGCGGGCGATGGCCACCCGCTGCTGCTGGCCGCCGGAGAGCTGCGAGGGGTAGTTCCCCGCCTTGTCGGAGAGGCCGACCCGGTCCAGCAGCTTCTCGGCGCGGGCCCGCGCCACCGCCTTGGCCTCGCCCTTGACCTGGACCGGGGCCTCCATGACGTTCTCCAGGGCCGTCATGTGCGGGAACAGGTTGAAGCGCTGGAAGACCATGCCGATGTCGCGGCGCTGGCGGGCGACCTCGCTGTCCCGCAGCTCGTAGAGCTTGTCGCCCTTCTGCCGGTAGCCGACCAGCTCGCCGTCGACCGAGAGCCGGCCGGCGTTGATCTTCTCCAGGTGGTTGATGCACCGCAGGAAGGTCGACTTGCCGGAGCCGGACGGGCCGATCAGGCAGAACACCTCACGCGGGGCGACCTCCAGGTCGATGCCCTTGAGGATGTGGGCCGCGCCGAAGGACTTGTGGACGCCCTCGGCCTTCACCATGGGGGTGGTCATGCGGAGACACCTCCGGAGGGCCGGTTGCTGAACGCGGCGAGGTTGACCTTGATGCGCTGCAGCGGCGTGAGCGGCAGCGAGCGCAGCGAGCCGCGGGCGAAGCGGCGCTCCAGGTAGTACTGGCCGACGCTGAACACGCTGGTCATCACGATGTACCAGATGGAGGCGACGAACAGCATCTCCATCACCGCGTACGACGTGGAGCCGATCTGCGAGGTGGAGCGCAGCAGCTCGTTGTACGTGACCGCGTACACCAGCGAGGAGGTCTTCAGCATGTTGATGAACTCGTTGCCGGTCGGCGGGATGATGACCCGCAGCGCCTGCGGGAGGACCACGCGGCGCATGGTCTTCCCCTGGGTCATGCCCAGCGCGTGCGACGCCTCGGTCTGGCCCTCGTCGACCGACTGGATGCCGGCCCGGCAGATCTCCGCCATGTAGGCCGCCTCGTTCAGCGCGAGCCCCAGCAGGGCGCACATGAACGGGGTCATGACGTCCGTCATCTCGTCCTTGTAGACGAACGGGATGTTCAGGACCGGGAAGATCAGCGCCAGGTTGAACCAGAGCAGCAGCTGTACGTAGACCGGGGTGCCCCGGAAGAACCAGATGTACAGCCAGGCCACCCAGCTGGTGACCGGGTTCTTCGACAGCCGCATCACGGCGAGCACGACGCCGAGGACCACGCCGAGCACCATCGCCAGGACGCTGATCAGCAGCGTGCGGCCGGCGCCGGCGACGACGGTGGCGTCGAACAGCTTGTCGCCCACGGCGTGCCACTGGATGTTGCCCTGCGAGAAGGCGTACCCGAGGGCGACGAGGAGGCCGATGACGACGACGCCGCTGATCCAGCGGCCGACGTGGCGGACCGGGATGGCCTTGATGCTCTCCGGAGCCGGGGTGGCGCCCTTGGAGACCGACACCGGGCCGGCCGGTGAACCGGCCGGTGTCTTGTCGAACTTGTCAGTCATGGTGACTGCCCTTCAGTGGAGCGTCCGGTCACTTGCCGCCGTTGATGGCGGCCTTGTCGATCGCTCCCGTTCCGGCGCCCCACTTGTCGAGGACCTTCTGGTACGAACCGTCGGCGATGATCGCGTCGACGGCCTCCTTCAGGGCGTCGCGCAGGCCGGTGTTGGACTTCTTGACGGCGATGCCGAACGGACCGGCGTCGATCTGCTCGCCCACGACCTCGAACGCGTTGCCGCCGTCCGCCTTGCGGGCCAGGTCGACCGCGACCGGGTAGTCGTTGACGCCGGCCACCGAACCGCCGGACTTGACGCGGGTCTGGGCCTCGGTGTCGTTCTCGAACGACTCGATCTTGATGGCCTTCTTGCCGCCGGCCGTACAGGCCTTCGACTGCTTCTTGAGGGCCTCCTCGTACGTGGTGCCGCGCTGCACCGCCGCCGGCTTCCCGCACAGGTCCTCGATGGACTTGATGTTCTGCGGGTTGCCCTTCTTCGTGTACACGGCCGTGCCGGCGAGGAAGTAGTCGACGAAGTCGACGCCCTCGCCCAGCTTCTTGCCGGAGTCGTCCAGCCCCTCCTGGCGCTGCTTGTTGTCCGTGATGGACGACATCGCGATGTCGTGGCGGCCGGAGTTCAGGGCGGTGATCAGCCCGTCGAAGGAGCCCGAGGTGAACTCGAACTTCACGCCGAGCTGCTTGCCGAGGGCCTCCGCGATGTCGGGGTCGACGCCCACGATCTTCCCGTTCTCCACGGACTCCATCGGCGCGTATTCGGCATTCGTGCCGACCTTGATCACACCGGACTTCTGGTACTTCTCCGGCAGCTTGGAGAAGAGCGGCGCACCGCTCTTGGTCTCCTTGCCGCTGCCGCCCTCCTGGGAAGCGCTGTCCGTCTGGTCGCCGCAGGCGGTGAGCAGCAGGGAGCCGGCGACCGCGATGGCGCCGATCGCCGCGATCCGGGACTTGGCGGTCGTGCGGCGCGTGGTGCTTGCGGTCATGTCGGGAGCCTCCGGCAGGTGAGGGAGAGGTGCTGGTGGGCGGCTTGGCACGCACCTTCGAGTGTCGCCACCTTGTGTGATGACGGCATCCTGCCATTGGGACTGGCCCATTCAGGGGTCCGGCCATGTCAAAATCGGATAACGGGAGACCCCCGAACATCAACGGCCGGTACGCGGTGACCGGACCATCTGTGGGGATCGCTTCCCCTCGCCGGAGAATCTTCGGCATGTCTCGGTCGGTGGGCGGCATTTATGACGGTTTGCCGACTTGTCCAGATATTCGACTATGAGTCACGTCACCGCGGAGATATGGACTCGTCCGTAACCCCGTTCGTCCGGTAAGAAAGACGTTTACACCCCTCATCCGGGGCTCAGGGCGCGTGTGCGGCGCGCCCGCGCGTATGTACCTCCTCCCCGCCGGGACGGGCCAACCGTCCGGTGCGGGGCGCGTACGCGGTGCCCGCCCACCCCTCCTCAACCAGGAGTGGCCACCCTCAAACGATGAAGACTTAAGGGGTCAACACCATGGCAGCGGAGATCGTCAATCCTCGCAGCGACAGCACCATCGACAGCGCCACCGACGGTGGCGTCCAGCGCACCGGCGCCGGGGACACCGGGGCCGAGGAGCCCTTCGACCCGGCCTTCGCCCTCCACCGGGGCGGGAAGATGGCCGTGCAGGCCACCGTCCCGATCCGGGACAAGGACGACCTCTCCCTGGCGTACACGCCGGGAGTGGCGAAGGTGTGCAGCGCCATCGCGGCCCAGCCCGAGCTCGTCCACGACTACACCTGGAAGTCGCAGGTCGTGGCCGTCGTGACGGACGGCACCGCCGTGCTCGGCCTGGGCGACATCGGGCCCGAGGCGTCCCTCCCCGTGATGGAGGGCAAAGCCATCCTCTTCAAGCAGTTCGGCGGCGTCGACGCGGTGCCGATCGCGCTCGCGACCACCGACGCCGACGAGATCGTCGACACCGTCGTCCGGCTCGCCCCCTCCTTCGGCGGGGTCAACCTGGAGGACATCTCGGCGCCCCGCTGCTTCGAGATCGAGCGCAAGCTCCAGGAGCGGCTGGACATCCCGGTCTTCCACGACGACCAGCACGGCACCGCGGTCGTCACCCTCGCCGCCCTGCGCAACGCCGCGAAGCTCTCCGGGCGGACCCTGGGCGATCTGCGCGGCGTCATCTCCGGAGCCGGCGCGGCGGGCGTGGCCATCGCCAAGTTCCTGCTGGAGGCGGGGATCGGCGACATCGCGGTGGCGGACCGCAAGGGCATCGTCAGCCGCGACCGCGACGACCTCACCGAGGTCAAGCGCGAACTGGCCGAGCTGACCAACCGGGCGGGCCTGAGCGGTTCGCTGGAGCAGGCCCTCGCCGGCGCGGACGTCTTCATCGGCGTCTCCGGCGGTACGGTCCCGGAGGCGGCGGTGGCCTCGATGGCCCCCGGGGCGTACGTCTTCGCCATGGCCAACCCGAACCCCGAGGTCCACCCGGAGGTCGCGCACAAGTACGCGGCCGTCGTGGCGACCGGGCGGTCGGACTTCCCGAACCAGATCAACAACGTGCTGGCGTTCCCGGGCATCTTCGCCGGTGCGCTCCAGGTCCGGGCCTCCCGGATCACCGAGGGCATGAAGATCGCCGCGGCGAACGCGCTGGCCGACGTGGTCGGCGACGAGCTGGCCGCCGACTACGTGATCCCGTCCCCGTTCGACGAGCGGGTCGCCCCGGCCGTCACGGCGGCGGTCGCGGCGGCGGCGCGGGCGGAGGGCGTGGCCCGGCGCTGAGGCCGGGTCGAGCCGAGTGCTCCAAGGGCGGGGTCCGCGGGTCGGGCCCCGCCCGCTTCCTGTCCGGCGCGCCCCGCCCGCTTCCTGTCCGGCGCGCCCCGCCCGCTTCCCGTCCGGCGGGCCCCGCCCGCTTCCCGCCCTGCGGGCCCCGCCCGCGGGGGCGGGCGGGTTGGCGCGCGTCACACGCGCAGGCGGTTACGTCCCCGCCGCGCCGCGCCTATCGTCGAGCCATGTTCGCCGCCTACGCAGCCCGCATCGATCCCGACCAGCCCCTCGACGGCCTGGAGCTGGGCGACCGCCCGGCCCCCGGGGCGCGCCCCGGGTGGACCACCGTCACCGTCCGGGCCGCCTCCCTCAACCACCACGACCTCTGGTCCCTGCGGGGCGTGGGCCTCCCGCAGGACCGGCTGCCGATGATCCTCGGCTGTGACGCGGCCGGCGTCGACCAGGACGGCAACGAGGTCGTCCTGCACTCCGTCATCGGCCAGTCCGGACACGGTGTCGGGCCGAAGGAGCCGCGCTCCATCCTCACCGAGCGCTACCAGGGCACCTTCGCCGAGCAGGTCGCCGTCCCCACCTGGAACGTGCTGCCCAAGCCGAGGGAGCTCTCCTTCGCGGAGGCCGCCTGCCTGCCGACCGCCTGGCTCACCGCGTACCGGATGCTGTTCACCAACGCCGGGGTGCGGCCCGGCGATTCGGTACTCGTCCAGGGCGCGGGCGGCGGGGTCGCCACCGCGGCCATCGTGCTCGGGAAGGCCGCCGGACTGCGGGTCTTCGCCACCAGCCGGGACCGGGCCAAGCGCGAGCGGGCGGTCGAGCTCGGCGCGCTGGAGGCGTACGAGCCCGGCGCCCGGCTGCCGCAGCGGGTGGACGCCGTCATCGAGACCGTGGGGGCGGCCACCTGGTCCCACTCCGTGAAGTCGCTGCGCCCCGGCGGCACCCTCGTCATCTCCGGCGCCACCAGCGGCGACCGCCCCTCGCACGCCGAACTGACCCGGATCTTCTTCCTGGAGCTGAAGGTCGTCGGCTCCACCATGGGGTCCAAGGACGAGCTGGAGGACCTGCTCGCGTTCTGCGCGACCACCGGGGTGCGCCCGGTCATCGACGAGGTGATGCCGCTGGACCGGGCCCGGGAGGGGTTCCGGCGGCTGGAGTCCGGAGACCTCTTCGGGAAGATCGTGCTCACGCCGACCCCCTGAGGCCCCTCGGCCCCTGAGGTCCCTGGGGCTCCTCGGCCCCTCGGCCCCTCGGAAAAACAGTCGTGCACAAAGACTTGAGGAGTGCTCACCTTTGCTGGTGAGATCTGCCCCATGCGAATGGGCAGAGCACTCATGGCAGTCGTCGTCGCGTCCGTGCTGGCGGCGGGGGCCCTCGCCCCCGCCGCCTCGGCGCGCCCCGTCCCCCGCACCGGCCCCGCCCCGGCGGCGTCCCCGGCCCCGGCCCCGGCCCCGGCCCCGTACGAACGCTCCATCCCGCCGCTCACCGACGACCGGGGGCGCACGCTCACCCTGCGCGGCTGGAACGTCGAGGACAAGGCGAACCGGGGCGAGGACGCCCTCAGCGCCATCACCGAACGGCACTTCCGCGACCTGCGGGCCAACGGCTTCAACTTCGCCCGGCTGCTGGTCTTCTGGGACGACCTGGAGCCCACGCGGGGGCGGTACAGCGAGCGGTACCTGCGGCGGATCGAACGCATCCTGGACTGGGCCCGCGAGCACCGCGTCCACGTCCTCATCGACGCCCACCAGGACGTCTTCGGACCCGCGTTCGGGCACCGGGGCATCCCGGAGTGGGCCACCAGGACGGACGGGCTGCCGTTCACCCCGAACCCCGACGACTGGTTCTCCGAGTACTTCGAACCGGCCGTCCAGCGGGCCTTCACCCACCTCTACGAGGACCCCGACCTCCAGCGCGCCCAGGCCGCCATGTGGCAGCTCCTCGCCCAGCGGTTCGGCGACCACCCGGCCGTCATCGGCTACGACCTGATCAACGAGCCGATGGGGGAGCTGCGCGAGGGCGAGGACCTGCCGACCGCCGCCCGCCGCATCGAGGCCCAGCACCTCACTCCGATGTACAACCGGCTCGCCCGGGCCGTACGGGCGAAGGACCGCTCCACCTGGCTCTTCGTCGAGCCCACCCCCATCGTCGGCGAGGGCGTGCCCACGGGTCTCGGCCGCATCGAGGACCGGCGGGCCGTGTACGCCCCGCACTTCTACAACACCGCCATGGAGGCGGGCGCGGACTACGACCCCGGGGCCGGCTGGATCGAGGCGTACGAGGCCGCCGTCACCGCCTACCCGGCCCGCCACCGGATGCCCGTCGTCGTGGGCGAGTGGGGCCCGTTGAACAACTCCCTCCCCAACATGGGCCGCTTCTACCGCGAGGCCGTCGACTCCCTGAACCGCTACAGCTCCGGCTGGGCGGGGTACGTCTGGTGCTACGGCGGCGGCTACTGCGCGGTCGACGAGCGAGGCCGCTTCCGTACGAACAAGGAGACGACGGCCGCTCCGTACGCCCCGGCCGTCGCCGGAACCGTCCGCTCCCGGACGTACGACGCGGACACCCGCTCCTACCGTCTCGCCTACCGGGCCTCGGCGCGCCCCGACGTGACGGAGCTGTCCCTTCCGCCGTCCGCCCGGGGCTGGCGGGTCTCCGTCACCGGCCCGGCCCGGGTGCTCGGCAGGACCACGCCCGGCGCACGGCCCCTCGTGCTGGCGCGGCCCGGGGCCGCGGTGGTCGTCACCGTGCGGGAAGCTGGTCCGCATGGACGAACTGACCGCCCCTGAAGGATTTCTGCTGCGGCCCTGGCATCCCGACGACGCCTCGGCGGTGCTCCGCGCCTTCGCCCCCGAGGAGATGGACCGCCAGACGGACCGGCCCGTGGACGACCGGCTCGGGGCGCTGGCCTGGATCGCGGAACGCGTGCGCGAACGGGGGGCGCGCACCGGCTACTCCTGGGCCGTCGTGGGGGAGGGGGACGAGGTGCTCGGCTGTGTGGCGCTCACCGTCGTCAACCCGGTCCACCAGTTCGGCTGGGTCTCCTACTGGACCACCGAGTCGGCCCGCGGCCGGGGCGTCGCCCCGGCCGGGGTGCGGACGCTGGCGCGCTGGGCGTTCGGCGAACTCGGGCTGTACCGGCTGGAGCTGGGGCACCGTACCGACAACACCGCCTCCTGCAAGGTCGCCCAGCGGTCCGGCTTCGCCCCCGAGGGCATCGAGCGGGGCAAGCTGCGGTACGGCGACGTCCGCTACGACGTGGAGCGCCACGCGCGCCTGGCCGACGATGACGTCAACTTTGATTGACATGAGGGTCATGTCAACGTAGATTGACATCATGACCGAAGCAACGGATCTGGCCGCCCGCGCCGGTGACCGCGACCCGCGCGTCGGACTGCGGGCGGTGGCCGCGCTGCGGCGGCTGCTGGAGCAGCTCGAAGCCGTACAGGTGCGCAGTGCCCGCGTTCAGGGCTGGTCGTGGCAGGAGATCGCCGCCGAGCTGGGCGTCAGCCGGCAGGCCGTGCACAAGAAGTACGGGAGGCGTTGATGTTCGAGCGATTCACCCGGGGCGCCCGAGCGGCCGTGAAGGACGCCGTCGTCCAGGCCGAACGCGCCGGGGCCGACACGGTCACCGAGGAGCACCTGCTGCTCGCCCTGCTGGACCAGGAGGGCGGCCGGGCCTCGTTCGCCCTCACCGCCCTCGGCGTCCGCGACCGCCGCGCCTCCCTGGACGCCGCCTTCACCGAGGCCCGCCGCCGCGGCGGCCTGACCAAGGCCGACACCGACGCCCTCGCCGGGATCGGGATCGACGTCGGCGCGATCGTGTCGCGGGTCGAGGGAGCCCACGGGGAGGGGGCGCTCTCCGCCGGGCGCGGTGGCCGCCGATGGTGGTGGTCGGGGCACCGCCCCTTCACGACGGGGGCGAAGGGCGTGCTGGAGAACGCGCTCCGGGTCGCCCTGGGGCGCGGCGACCGGTTCATCGGTGAGGAGCACCTGCTGCTCGCCCTCACCGCGAAACCCGGCGTCGTCGCCGACGTCCTCGCCGAGCACGGCGCGACCTACGCGACCGTACGGCACGCGATGTACGGCCCCGAGGCGGACGAGGGCCGGGCCCGGGCCGGGTGAGCGTGCCTGCCGGCCGAGCGAGCCGCGCGGGTCGGGCGGGCGCGCGTACCCCGCAGGGGGAGGGGCGCCCGGCACGGGCGGCCCTCCCCGGGGCCGGGAGGCCGTCCCGGCCGACGGCTCAGGGCTTCCGTTCGCCCTCCGCGTCCGGCGTCAGCAGCGCCTCGATCCGGGCGGCCGCCGTGCCCAAGTGGCCACGTACCTCCCCGAACTGCTCCTCCGTCACCCCGTGATCGCGGGCCGCGTCCCGGACGCCGTCGCGGAAGCGGTCCAGCAGGCGGTCCAGGTCGCGCGCCGGGTCACCGGTCGACGGCACGTCCTGTCCCCAGTCCGCACCGGGGGCCGGGTCCTGGACGGGCGGAGCGGCGTCCGGCTCGGGCCTGCCGAACGGGGGCCAGACGCCGGTGCGGGCGAAGCCGCCGAGCTGGCCGGTGATCTCCGCGAGGCCCTCCCGTACGCCGGAGGGCCAGTCGCCCCGCGCGAAGTGCTCCTGCACCTGGCGGGCGGCGGCCTGCATCTGCTCGCGCGCCTTCTCCTGCGCCTCCTTCTGGGCCTCCTCGGCCTGGCGGCGGGCCTGCCGGGCCTCCTCGCGGGCGCGCCGGGACTCGTCCTTCGCCCGGTGGGCCTGTTCCTTCCACTCCTGCCGGGCCCGGCGCAGCTCCTCCTTCGCGGTGCGCCACGCCTCGCTGTCGCCGAGATCGCCCAGGGCGCCGAAGTCGCCGAAGTCGCCGAAGGGGGAGGACGGGGCGCCCTTCCCTCCGCCCTTCGCCTTCCCGGACCCGGAGCCGGCCTTCGCACCGTGCCGGGACTCCGACGCCGCCGCCCGCATGTCGCTGCGGAGCCGGCCCGCCGCACCCCGCACGTCGTCGCGGATCTCCGCGGCCAGTTCGGAGAGCGAGTCGCGGATCTCCACCTCCAGGTCGGCCAGTTCGCCGCCGCGGCCCGCCAACTCCTCGCGGCCGGCGTCGGTGATCGAGTAGACCTTGCGGCCGCCCTCGGTGGCATGGGTGACCAGGCCCTCGGCCTCCAGCTTGGCCAGCCGCGGGTAGACCGTGCCGGCGGACGGGGCGTACAGGCCCTGGAAACGCTCCTCCAGCAGGCGGATGATCTCGTAACCGTGCCGGGGCGCCTCGTCCAGGAGCTTGAGGAGGTACAGCCGCAGACGGCCGTGGGCGAAAACGGGGGGCATGTCAGAGAACCTTTCCGGTCGGCTCGGCGGCGTACACGTCGTCGTCGGCGGGTGGCCTGCGCAGCAGGGCGATCGAACCGGACACGGTCGTCACCCGCAGGTCCCCCTTTCCGGCGCCCAGCGCGCCGGTGATCTTCTTCGCGCTCAACTGCCCCCCGACCCGCAGCTCCTCGAAGGCGTTGGAGACGGACCCCGTCGCGGTGTTCGCCTCGACCCTGGCGTCCGCCGGGTGCGGCAGCCGGACCGCGACCTCCCCGGTGACCGTGGTCAGCCAGACGTTCGCGGGCCTGTCGAGGGAGGCCAGGTCCAGCACCATGTCGCCGCTGACCGAATCCGCCCGCACCGAGGCCCCCGCCCCGTCGATCACCGTCAGACCGCCCGAGACGGAGTGGAAGCGCAGGTCTCCGGTGACGCCCTGGGCCTCCAGGGCGCCCGAGACGCTGTGCCCGCGCACCGGGCCGGTCAGCCCGACGAGCGTGGCGTCGCCGCTGACGCTCCGGATCTCCGTACGCCCGCCGATGTTGGAGACGACGGCCCCGGCGCCGACCACGCCGACCTCCACGGACGAGGCGGCGGGCACCACCAGGGAGACCACCGCGCTGCGGTGGCGGCTGCGCGAGGTGAACGCCCGCAGGAAGTCCTGCCAGGGCAGGTCCTCGTAGGCCACGGTGAGCCGGCCGTCCTCATGGGTCACGATCAGCGGAGGCCCCTCGATGACGGAGATCTCCAGCCGGGCGTGCGGTTCGTCGGTCCCGACCACGTTCACCGTGCCGTCGACCAGGCGCACGTGGAGCGCCTCCACCGGATCGTCGAAGGCGAGCTTCCGCGGCTCGGCGATGGTCCATGTCGCCACAGGCATGGATGTGACCTCCCGGAAGCGCAGGGTGACGCAACATATCGCGTCTTGATGAGAACACGATATATCGCGGATCGGGGAAGTCAAGAAATCGAGGAGGCGAGGAAGGGGGCGGCGGGGAAAGGTGGTGACTTCGGTGAGGGCCGAACGGCTTCAACCGCATCACATGCGGACGAATTGCCCTAGCGTGTGAGCCATGAACGCGACACCCACCGGGGCCCTCCTGCTCTGCCGGGCCGACCCCGAGACCGTACGGCCGCTCGCCCACCTGCTGCGCGAGCAGATGTTCCTGGCCCGTGCGGGCGAGGAGTGGAGCGTGCTCGTCCCGGAGGGGAAGCCCTGGCGGAGCGCTGGTCCGGGGCAGGAGGCCGAGCCGGTGGACCGCGTCCTCGGCGGCTGGGCCGCCGCGCTCGCCGTCGGCTCCCCCTGGCCGGTGCTCGCCCTGTGGTGGGACGCCGACCGGGCCGGATACACCCTCGCCGCCGGTTTCCGGAGGCCCGTGGGCTACGTCTGGCTGGCCGACGGCACCCCGGCGGGCGAGGACGAGGCCATGCGCACCTTCGCGGCCCGGCTCGGCCTCGACCCCGTGCTCGACGTGCAGGCGCTGGAGGAGCTGACCCGCCCCGACCCGGAGGCGGACGCGCGGTCCCGGCTGCGCGGGCTGCTCGCCGTCCTCACCCACACCGGCCTGGCCCTGCCCGCCGGGCTCTCACCGGGCGAGAGCGCCGACCGGCTGCGCGGGGTGGCGGCGGTGCAGCGAGGGGTGGAACGCGTCGAGTGGGGCGGCTGGCGCGACGCCGTACGCGTGGAGCTGGACGCGGTCGAGAGCGGCCGGCTCGGCCCGTGGGTACGCGGCCCCCGGGCGCGGGCGGTCGCCGCCGTCCAGCTCGCCGCCGGGCTTCCGCTCCTGCTGTGGGGCGCCCGGCGGCGCAGCGGCGGCTGGGCGGCGGCCGGCGCGGTGCTGCTGGCGCAGGGTGCGCTCGGGCTCCTCTACGAGCGGGCCAGGGCCGGCGCGGAACCTTTCTGAGGCCGGGAGGCGAGGGGCCTCGCCGGGATCAGGCGTCCTCGTCGTCCTCGTCGTCCAGACGGGCGAGCCAGGTCGCGAGGCGCTCCACGGGCACCTCGAAGTCGGGGTTGAGATCGACGAACGTCCGCAGCTGCTCGGCGAGCCACTCGAAGGTGACCTCCTCCTCGCCGCGCCGCTTCTCCAGTTCCTCGATGCCACGGTCCGTGAAGTACATGCGGCCAGGATATCGGGGCCCGTACACCGGCGGGAACGCCGGGCGCACGGGGTACGCCGGAGGCCCGGCCCCGCGACCAGCGCGGAACCGGGCCCCTGTGACGTACGGGCCGCTCGTGCGGCCGTGCGGTCCTGGAGGGCTAGGCCTCGAAGACCTCCTCGACCAGCTGCGTCTGCTCGGCCTGGTGGCGCTTGGCCGAACCGACCGCCGGGGACGAGCCGCGCGGCCGCGAGATGCGGCGCAGGCGCTCGCCGTGCGGCACGTCCGCGCCGACCGCGAGGTCCAGGTGGTCGATCAGGTTGAGCGCGATGAACGGCCACGCACCCTGGTTCGCCGGCTCCTCCTGGGCCCACAGGTACTTCTCGGCGTTCGGGTACTTCGCGATCTCGGCCTGGATCTCCGCACCCGGCAGCGGGTACAGCCGCTCCAGCCGGATGATCGCGGTCTCCGTGTCGCCGCGCTTCTCCCGCTCGGCGTCCAGGTCGTAGAACAGCTTGCCCGAGACGAAGACGACCTTGCGGACGTTCTCCGGCTTGACCGTCGAGTCGCCGATCACCGGGCGGAAACCGCCGGAGGTGAACTCCTCGATCGAGGACGCCGCCGCCTTCAGACGCAGCATCGACTTCGGGGTGAAGACGATGAGCGGCTTGTGGTGCGGGTTGTGCACCTGCCAGCGCAGCAGGTGGAAGTAGTTCGACGGCAGGGTCGGCATCGCGACCGTCATGTTGTCCTGCGCGCACATCTGGAGGAAGCGCTCGGGACGCGCGGAGCTGTGGTCCGGGCCCTGGCCCTCGTAGCCGTGCGGCAGCAGCAGGGTGACGCCGGAGGTCTGGCCCCACTTCTGCTCGGCCGAGGAGATGAACTCGTCCACGACGGTCTGCGCGCCGTTGACGAAGTCACCGAACTGGGCCTCCCAGATGACCAGCGACTCCGGGCGGGCCAGCGAGTAGCCGTACTCGAAGCCCATCGCCGCGTACTCCGAGAGCAGCGAGTCGTAGACGTTGTACCGGGCCTGGTCGTCCGTCAGGTACAGCAGCGGGGTGTAGTCCTCGCCGGTGACCTGGTCGACCAGGACCGCGTGGCGCTGGCCGAACGTGCCGCGGCGGCTGTCCTGGCCGGCGAGCCGGACCGGGGTGCCCTCCATCAGCAGCGAACCGATGGCCAGGGTCTCGCCCATGCCCCAGTCGATGGTGCCGTTCTCCACCGAGGCCGCGCGACGCTGCATCTGCGGCATCAGACGGGGGTGGACGGTGATCGACTCGGGGATGTTGACCTGCGACTCGGCGATCCGCTTGACGACCTCGGCCGAGACGGCCGTCTCCACGGGCACCGGGAACGCGGCCTGCGGCTCCGGCACGTGCGGGGCGGCCGGCTGCGAGGTGGCCTCGCGGACCTCGGCGAACACCTTCTCCAGCTGGCCCTGGAAGTCCTGGAGCGCCTGCTCCGCCTCTTCCAGCGTGATGTCGCCGCGACCGATGAGGGACTCGGTGTAGAGCTTGCGCACCGAGCGCTTCTTGTCGATCAGGGTGTACATCTGCGGGTTGGTGAACTCCGGGTTGTCGCCCTCGTTGTGACCGCGGCGGCGGTAGCAGATGAGGTCGATCACGACGTCCTTGTTGAACGCCTGCCGGAACTCGAAGGCGAGCCGCGCGACGCGGACCACGGCCTCCGGGTCGTCGCCGTTGACGTGGATGATCGGCGCCTCGATCATGCGCGCCACGTCGGTGGCGTACATCGAGGAGCGCGAGGACTCCGGGGCGGCGGTGAAGCCGACCTGGTTGTTGATCACCACGTGCACGGTGCCGCCGGTGCGGTAGCCGCGCAGCTGCGACATGTTGAGCGTCTCGGCGACGACGCCCTGGCCCGCGAAGGCCGCGTCGCCGTGGAGCGCGACCGGCAGGACCGTGAAGTCCGTGCCGCCCTTGTTGATGATGTCCTGCTTGGCGCGGGCGATGCCCTCCAGGACCGGGTCGACCGCCTCCAGGTGCGAGGGGTTGGCGGCCAGCGAGACCTTGATCTGCTCGCCGTCCAGACCGGTGAAGGTGCCCTCGGCGCCCAGGTGGTACTTGACGTCGCCGGAGCCGTGCATCGAGCGCGGGTCGAGGTTGCCCTCGAACTCGCGGAAGATCTGCGCGTACGACTTGCCGACGATGTTCGCCAGCACGTTCAGGCGGCCGCGGTGGGCCATGCCGATGACGACCTCGTCGAGGCGGGCCTCGGCGGCGGAGTCGAGGACGGCGTCCAGCAGCGGGATGACGGACTCGCCGCCCTCCAGGGAGAACCGCTTCTGGCCGACGTACTTCGTCTGCAGGAAGGTCTCGAACGCCTCGGCCGCGTTCAGCCGGCGCAGGATGCGCAGCTGCTCCTCGCGCTCGGGCTTGGGACGCGGGCGCTCGACCCGGTCCTGGAGCCACTTGCGCTGCTTCGGGTCCTGGATGTGCATGAACTCGATGCCGGTGGTGCGGCAGTACGACTCGCGGAGCACGCCGAGGATGTCCCGGAGCTTCATCATCGTCTTGCCGGCGAACCCGCCGACCGCGAACTCCCGCTCCAGGTCCCACAGGGTGAGGCCGTGCTCGGTGATGTCCAGGTCGGGGTGCTTGCGCTGGTGGTACTCCAGCGGGTCGGTGTCGGCCATGACGTGGCCGCGGACCCGGTAGGAGTGGATCAGCTCGAAGACCCGCGCGGCCTTGGTGACGTCGTCGTCGTGCGAGGCGTCGATGTCCTTGAGCCAGCGGACCGGCTCGTAGGGGATGCGCAGCGCCTTGAAGATCTCGTCGTAGAAGTCGTTCTCGCCGAGCAGCAGCTGGGAGACGACGCGCAGGAACTCGCCGGAGGCGGCGCCCTGGATGACCCGGTGGTCGTAGGTCGACGTGAGCGTCATGACCTTCGAGATGCCGAGCTTGTTGAGGGTGTCCTGCGAGGTGCCCTGGAACTCCGCCGGGTAGTCCATCGCGCCGACGCCCATGATGAGGCCCTGACCGGGCATCAGGCGGGGCACGGAGTGGACGGTGCCGATGCCGCCGGGGTTGGTCAGCGAGGCGGTGACGCCGGTGAAGTCGTCCATGCCGAGCTTGCCGATGCGGGCGCGCCGGACGATGTCCTCGTACGCCTGCCAGAACTCGAAGAAGTTGAGCGTCTCGGCCTTCTTGATGGCCGCGACGACCAGCTGGCGGTCGCCGTTCGGCTTCACCAGGTCGATGGCCAGACCCAGGTTGACGTGCTCCGGCTTGACCAGCGTCGGCTTGCCGTCCTTCTCCGCGAAGGAGTGGTTCATCGACGGCATGGCCTTGAGGGCCTGCACCATCGCGTACCCGATGAGGTGCGTGAAGGAGATCTTCCCGCCGCGGGCCCGCTTGAGGTGGTTGTTGATGACGATGCGGTTGTCGAAGAGCAGCTTCACCGGGACCGCGCGGACGGACGTGGCCGTCGGCAGCTCCAGCGAGGCGTTCATGTTCTTCGCGACGGCGGCCGAGGGGCCGCGCAGCGTCACGTACTCCGGGCCGGCCGCGGCCTCGGTGGACTCGTCGGCCTTGGCCTTCGCCGGGGCGGGCGCGGCGGCGGGCTTCTTCTCCGCCGCGGGCTTCGCCGGGGCGGGTGCGGCCTTCGCCGGGGCCGGAGCGGCCTTGGCGGGGGCCGGCTGCGCGGGAGCGGCCGGGGCGGCGGCGGGCGCCGCCTTCGCCGGAGTCGCGGCGTCCCCGGTCACCGGGGCCCCCGAGGCCCCGGCGTCGGGAGCGGGCTTGTCCGCCGTGCCGGACGCGCCCGGCTTGTAGTCGGCGAAGAAGTCCCACCAGGCGCGATCGACCGAACTGGGATCCTGGAGGTACTGCTGGTAGATCTCGTCGACGAGCCATTCATTGGCGCCGAACGCGGCGGCCGGGTTGGTGCCCGGACCGGCTTGGTCGGTCGAGATGCTCGAGTTACTGGGGGACTGAGACGACACGGCGGCAACCGCCCTCTTCCGCTTCACAAGGTGATGGACAGCGGAAATCAAGGCTACGCCCCCCGAACCGTTCCTTGCAGGCCGGGCCGGTGCTTCGTCGTGCACATCACATCGAAGGGCGGGTTTCGGCGCAGGAAATGGCGGGAAACAAGCGAGGTTCCACTGCACTTCGGGTACGCAGGACCGTGGGTAACGGCCCTGCGACCGCGTCCCCTGGAGATCCGCTACTGGCTGGACACGTATGAACGTGCCCCTCCGGTTCGACCCTATGTCAACGAGGCCGTCAACCGCGCGGCTCGGGGATCCCCGGGAGGGTGACCTGGATGTGGCAGCCCCGAGCGGATTCGGCCACTCCGATCCGGCCGCCGTGCAGATCGACCGCCCAGCGGGCGATGGCCAGCCCCAGCCCGGTGCCGCCGTCGCTGCCCGGGCTCTGCGGGGACGGCGCCTGGCCCCGGTTGAAACGCTCGAACACCCGGTGGCGCTCCGCCTCCGGAATGCCCGGGCCCTCGTCGACGACCTCCAGCTCCAGCGATTCCGGATAGGGCCCGCGCCGCGCCCGCACCGTCACCCGGCCGTGCGGCGGGCTGTGCTTGACCGCGTTGTCGATGAGGTTGGCGACCACCTGGTGCAGCCGCTCCGCGTCCGCGTGCGCGGTGAGGTCCGACGGCGAGACGTCCAGGTGGAGGTGGACGTCGGTACGGGAGTGGTTGCCCGAACCCGACGACAGGCGTCGCTGCGAGGCGGCCAGGTTGGCCTCCTTCAGTACGCCGGACAGATACGGCCACACCTCGAAACGGCGGGCCCTGAGCTCCACCACCCCGTTGTCCAGCCGGGAGAGGTCCAGCAGCGTCTCGACCAGCCGGCCGAGCCGCTCCGTCTGCTTCAGCGCCGTGCGCATCGTCTCCGGATCGGCGGCGGAGACCCCGTCCACCACGTTCTCCAGCACGGCTCTCAACGCCGCGATAGGGGTGCGCAGCTCATGGCTGACGTTGGCGACCAGCTCTTTTCGATGCCGGTCCTCCGCCTCCAGATCGTCCGCCATGCGGTTGATCGTCTGCGCCAGGTCCCCCAGCTCGTCCCGCCGCCCCGCGCCGCTCACCCGGCGTGTGTAGTCGCCGTGCGAGATGGACCGGGCCACCGCTCTCATCTCGTCCAGCGGCGCGGTCAGGCCGTGCGCCACGAACTGGGTGATCAGCAGCGTGGCGATCACCGAGAACACCGTGATGAAGCGGAACTCCGTACGGGTCCGCAGAGCGACGATCAGCAGCCCGGTGGTGATGAAGACCGAGACCACGACGAGCGTGCCGAGCTTGGCCTTGATGGAGAAGGGCCGCAGTCCGGACCCTGGCCGGGTCATGGAGCGGGGGTCTCCAGGGCGTAGCCCACGCCGTGCACGGTACGGATGCGCTCCGCGCCGATCTTGCGGCGCAGCGCCTTGATGTGGCTGTCGACCGTGCGGGTGCCGGAGGCGTCCGCCCAGTCCCAGACCTCGGCCAGCAGCTGCTCGCGGGAGAGCACCGCGCGCGGGGTGTTGGCGAGGCAGACCAGCAGGTCGAACTCGGTCGGCGTGAGGTGGACGTCCTCGGTGCGGACCCGGACGCGGCGCTGGGCGTGGTCGATCTCCAGCTCGCCCAGGCGCAGTATCCCGCTGCGCGGGGTGACCGCCGCCAGTGCGGCCCGCTCGACGCGGCGCAGCAGCACGTGCACCCGGGCGGCCAGCTCGCGCATGGAGAACGGCTTGGTCATGTAGTCGTCGGCGCCGACCCCGAGGCCGACCAGCATGTCGGTCTCGTCGTCGCGCGCGGTGAGCATCAGCACCGGCACGGGGCGCGACGCCTGCACCCGGCGGCAGACCTCCAGGCCGTCGAAGCCGGGCAGCATGATGTCGAGCACCATCAGGTCGGGCTGCCACGCCTCGGCCGCGTCCACGGCCGCGGGGCCGTCCAGCGCGGTCTGCACGAGGAAGCCCTCCGCCCGCAGCCGGGCGGAGATGGCGTCGACGATCGTCGCGTCGTCCTCGACCACCAGCACCCGGCGCTGAGCCCCTGGGGTGGCCGCGACGCCGTTGTGGGTGGTGTGTGTCTGTTCCATCGCCCCGCCCCTGCCCGTTCTCGCGGGGGGCAATCCCCGCAAGGCACGGTTCTCGCTCGTGGATTTCGTGGGTGATCCCGTGTGCCGCTCAGCAGCGTAAAGGCAGAAGAGGGCTCCCGGCTACGCAGGGTGGCCCCCCGAGGGCCGCGCCCGGGACGTCCGGGCAACCGGATCGTCGCCCTTGTGCCGGTTGGCCCCGGGCGTCCTCGGGCGGGTGTACGGGGAGGGCTCACGCGGCCCGGAGTGCGAGATGGACCACGTCGGGCACACCTCGGGCAACAGCCACTTCTTCGGTCCGAACTCCGCTGAACCCGGCATTCCGCAGGGCCTGCTCGAAGGCCGGCGACGGCTGCGCGGACCAGACGGCGAGCACCCCGCCCGGGGTCAGCCGGTCGTGGCAGTGCGCCAGGCCGGCGGGGGAGTAGAGGCTTCCGTTGTCCTCGGTGACGGTCCAGTCGGGCCCGTTGTCGATGTCCAGGCAGAGCGCGTCGTAACGCTCCGTGCCCGTACGGAGGTGGGCGACGAGGTCCGTACGCAGGATCGCGGTCCGGGGGTCGGCCAGCGCCGGTCCGGAGATCCGGCCCAGCGGTCCTTCCCGGTGCCAGTCCACGATGGCCTGCTCCCGCTCCACGACCGTGATCCGGCCCCAGCGCTCCTCCTCGGCGGCCCGCACCAGGGAGAACCCGACGCCCAGACCGCCGATCAGCACCGAGGGGGCGGTCCGCCCGGCGGGCAGCGCGGCCAGCGCGGCCTCGATCAGCAGCCGCTCGGACCGCCCGTCGGCGGTGTCCATCAGGAAGCACCCGTTGGCGATGATCTCGAAGTGCTCCCCGCGCCCCCGCAGGACGACCTCGCCGAAGGGGCCCTCGCGGCGGTCGAGGACGACGGGGGCGTCGGGAAGACGCGTCGGCGGCGGCACGGCGGGCATCGCTGCCCTGGGCTCGGGGGCGGTCGTCGCGGACATGCTGGGGCTCTCCGGTCTCCGGTCATGGCGGTCGGCGTCCGCTCATCCTGGCCGCCGCCGGGGAGGGAGGCCAGTCCCTTTCCCTCCGAGGGGTGAGGGCGGTGGGGGAACAACCGGGAAGCGCGGAGCGCTCAGGCAACCGGAGGATGCCTCCACCAGGGTCGGCGAGCTCTGCGGCGCACCCTCCGGCGCCCTCTGCGGCGCAACCTCCGCCGGGCGCGAAAGCTCCGGTGGTCCCGGGGGCGGGGCGGGCCGGTGTCGTGTGCAGTTGAAGGCTGCATTTGCCCACGGCACTGAGCAGCGAGATGAAGAGTCGGACTACACGGCAGACCTGCGAGTCGTGCAGATCTACCTTGCGTTTTCGACGGCCAGCGGCGGGCTCCGCCGTGCTTCTCCGCAGACGAAGCCGCACGCACTATTTAATCGCCAGAGAAGGCGAGGTGCAGGTCTCTGTCCACGCGGCAGCGCAGGCCCCAGGCCAGTAGCGTCGAGACGGCCTGGCTCTCGGCGCTTCGCAGCCGAGCAAGATCCGAACCTTCAAGCTCCCGCACCACGCGGTCCACGGCATCACCGCGCAGCAGGGTCTCCCCGTAAGGATCTACGTCAGCCAGGGTGGGCAAACGGTGCTGGCCCAACGCTTCCGGGGCCGCCCAGAGCTCGTCATCAACGACCATCCGCTCAACTGCCCCTGTCGCGGGGCGCGGGCCTTCCTTCCGTCCGGTCCGAGCGGTTGAGACCCCGCGCCGCAGCCGACGGCCCGCACGGCAAGCGTGGCAACCCGGTGGTAACTTCAGCGACTGTGCTGCGCAGTTGATGCAGATAGTGCATGGTTCAGGGGTGTGGACGGGACTGGTTGATCACAGCACTCTGTACGGAGCCCTGCGGCTCGATATCGAACGCTACGACAAGCGGAGCGGCAAGACGCTTCTGGGTCACGGCACAGGATTCATCGTCACGGTGAGGGACTGCGGTGGGTACGGGCGGTTCGCCGAGTTCCTCGTGACCAATCGGCATGTAGTGGACCCCGCTTTCGGCCCGAAAGGCACCGTGACCACAGCTCTGGGCGCGCTGACGATCTCCGGGCACCACCAGCCTCGCGGGCGGCGGCTCTCTCCGAAGCCCGCCAAAGCCATTCTGCGTAGTCCTGCGCCGATCTATCCCAATGATCCCGACATCGATCTCGCGGTGATCCGGTTCGATCGTCAGGACAGGGAGGTCCTCGAAGGGGACGGCTGGTTCACCTCATTCACCGAGCAACAGATCGCCTCTCCCTGGGTGTACGAAGAGGCGGACGTGCACGCAGGCACGCAGGTACTGACTGCGGGATACCCGTCGCTGGGCGGCCAGACGAATGCGACCCGTCCCGTCCTGGTCGGGGGCGTGGTGGCGAGCGACCCACGGTTCCCGTCGGAGTTCGAGGGCACCACCTACCCTGACAGCGCCCTCTGCCATGCCTTCAGCCGCGCAGGTATGTCCGGCGCGCCAGTTTTTGCGCCGATTCCCAAGAACCGCCGACACGACGAGGAGGAAGAGCCCGTCGTCGCATTCGAGCTCGGCATCATCGGCGTAAACGCAGGACATCTGCGAACCGCAGGCACGTCGGATGGCGTCATCTCTCACTTCGTGAAGTCGACCGCTCTGCTGAGGATGCTGGCCAGCTTGGGTTCACAGACTGCCGACTTGCAGATAAAGCTGGCCGACGCCTGGGACAGGACTGACTAACCTATGGCGTGCTCAGCCGGACCTCGTACCTGCCCAAAGCGATGACCGGTGAGACGAGGAGTTCGCCTGCGTGTGCGCCATCTCAGTCGCGCTGATCAACTGTGCGCTTTCGAGAGGTTGGGACGCCTGGTTCTCCTCGCGAGTCTTGATGCGAGCTGGCGCTGGCCTCTGCTGACAAGCTCAGTAGCCGCCTCGCCCAGCCAACTCCGGTGCACTCATGGGCGCCTGGCCCTTCTGTCGTGCAGCAAGAAGCATCGACAGGGGGAGTGAAACATGTAGCCTGACGTCGTGACAGATGGCCTCGAAATAGCCCTTCAGAAGCGTGCTGATCTCGATCGGTACGGATCCAACAAGCGACTGCTGCTCGCGCTGCAACTGATGCTCGACATCGAGGATATCGACACGGTTGCTGCCACATCGCTGACTGACCATCCCAACGACAAGTCATGCGATCTGCTCTACATTGATCGCGGTTCTGGCCGAGTTGTCCTCGCTCAAGGATACGAGTCCGAGAATACTGCGAAGTTGCAAGCGCCTGCGAGGAAGGCTGCTTCTCTTCACCAGGCGGTCAATTGGTTGTTCAACAAGAGTGAGCCCGACGGGGTGCCAGATGTCCTGCGGGTTGCCTGGCGCGAACTTCATGATGCACTGGCGGACGATGTCATTGGGCATGTCGCGATTTGGTACGTGCATAACCTTCCAGAGTCACAGCAGGTCATAGGAGAGCTCGAAGCGGCTCGCGACTCCACATACGCGCAGTTGAGTCACGGCTACCCGGGCAAGAAATTCGAGGTCTCTTGCGAAGAGTTGGGTCGCGAGCGGCTGTCTGCACATTACGAAAATTCACAGACGCCTATTCTGGTTTCGGATACGTTCACGATTGAGGTGCCGGGGGCGTTCGAGGAACGAGGCGACCAGTGGACTGCCCTGTGTACGAGCGTACCGGTGAGCTGGCTGCATGAGCGCTTTAAGCAGCATGGTGCGGGGTTGTTCTCCTCGAACGTTCGTGACTACTTGGGAAGCCGTCGCTCGCAGAGCAATATCAACAACGGCATCCAGGAAACAGTTCTGAAAGAGCCGACGAACCTGTGGGCCTACAACAATGGCATCACCGCGCTGGTGCACGACTTTAGCTTTAGTGGCAGCACAGTTGAGATCACGGGGCTAGGTATCGTTAACGGTGCGCAGACCACTGGGGCGATCGGCTCGGTTCCGGCGGGAAATATTGGCCAGGAGAGTCACGTCCTTACCCGCTTCATCCGCTGTAGCGATCCCGAGACCGTCAAGAGCATCGTTCGTTTCAACAACCGGCAGAACCCCACGCAGGCATCGGACTTCCGTAGCAACGACGGTGTGCAGAGGCGGCTTGTACGCGAGTTTCAGCAGTTGGGGGTAGTCGGCTACAGCGGCGGCCGGCGCGGAGGCGCCGAGGATGTCATCCGCCGCCCAGGGGAGAACCATCTTTCCGCAGAGGTCGCGGCGCAGGCTCTTGCTGCCTTCCATGGAGAGTCTGGCGTGGCCTACCACGAGAAGAGCAAGATTTGGGAGCAGGACGGTATCTACAGCCGAGTCTTCCCTGAACGTGTCTCCGCCGAACACATCGTATTCGTCGCGAGCCTGCTGCGCGCCGTCGAGCTAGAGAAGGCGAAACTCGGGCGCATCGGAGCAGAGGCGCGGACTGAGGATGAGGTCGAGCTATTCGAGTGGTTTGGCCTGCGGGGGTCGATCATGCTTGCTGCGGAGGCCATCGGAGCCACGAGGGAGACGCTTGTCGGGGAAGCTGTCAGCGACCCCTACGTCCTGCGATTCAAGAAGAACGTATCTATGTCCGAGGCAGCTAAAGCGTGGGAGCCCATCGTGGAGTCGCTGTTGGCGTTCGCCCCAGGGCAACTGCGGGACCCTCTGGTGACATCGAGTCTGCGTAACCGGCAGGCGGTCGACACGGCGCTCCGCAACTTCCGCTCTCAGGTCGTGGCAGCACGCAAGCACAACCGAACAACCTACGAGAATTTTGTGCACCAGGTGATTTCTCGATAGGGCAATTGGGTGCTGCCTGACCTGACCAACACCCGCCTAGGCGACGCAGATTAGGGTCTAATGGTGTAGGTGTCTGAGGGTGAGGAGTTTGAACTTCCTGCGTCGTTGGGACGGTTATTAGGAGGTTTTGTAGTAGCTGTCTCCATTCGGGAGAAGCGTGTGGGACATAAAGGGGTGCCAGGCACGCCTGAACACAGTGGCGAGGTGGCGGTGCGCGGTGAGTGCGTCGCCAGCTCGGTGGGATGGATTGAAGGCGCGGGCACGGCCCTGCTGTGCGCGCTGTGTGGCGGCGCGTAGGGCTGATTTCCGGAGGTGATGCTTCGGGTCATGGACGCGGATCGGAGCAAGAGGCGGGCGCTTGGCCGTCATATTGGCCCAGTGGCTGATGGGGTCGTTTTCATGTTGGCCGTAGCGAGGGTTTCGTAGCCGTCGGGCGATCTCGGCGGTGAAGAGACGGCGGTCCCAGGCATTCCCTTGTGCTTGGTGTCTCCAGTAGGGCGAAGAGAAGAGTGGGGCCAGGACGATGGCTTCGGGATAGACCGCGGCGCAAAGGCGGGCCACGGAGAAGGTCGTTTCGGCCGTGCCGGGAGGGATGAGGATGTTGGCCCGGCGGATCCAGTCGTGACGCACTTCGCCGTTCTCGTTCTCGGGGAGTGACCAGAGTTGGCCGCAGATAAGTATGGCGCTGAGGACCGCGTCGTAGGTGATGGCCCAGCCGTGGCGTTGGAGGATGCGCAGGTGTCGACGTTGTGCTTGGACGACTTCTGGAAGGGCGTCGAGGGGCGTGATGTGTCCGTTGGCGTCGGATGGGCATAGCCACAGCCGATGCCGGGCGCAGACGTAGCGGTGGTGCGGCAGGATCCTGGTGACTTCGCCGCCGGGGTGTTTGGCGTTGCAGTGGTGGCAGCCTGGTTGCGGCTGGTGGCGGAACATGGCCCAGTCGGGCTGTGGGGTGCGTAGTTCGGGCAGGGCTCCGGCGAGGGAATGGACTGTCCGGCTGGTGATGGCGGCGAGGCGCTCGGGGGCGACGACGCGGCGCATGCCTCCGGAGGTTTCGCGTTCGGTGACGCACCGCCAGATGGTGTTGATGTCGAGGCCGTGGAGGCGGGCTAGGCGGCCGATGTAGGAGGCAGCGATCTCGTGCTGTGCGGGCGGTACGGGGTCGGGTAGGCGGGGAAGGAGCATCAGGCGATGCGCCTCCGGCGGGAGCGGGGTTGCTCCGGGGCTGTGAGGGCTTGGTAGCGTTCCGCGGCGTAGTCCACCGGAACTGACTCCAAAAGGGCTTCTGTGATGCGTTCGCTGCAGTCTTCGATGGCGAGCACGGCGGCGCCCCGGACGAGTTGCGACAGGCTGCCGATCATGCCGCCGGAGCGGTGGTAGAGGTACTCGCTCAGACCCGTCAGCGTTCCGGGCTGATGGTGGTGCAGCCGGAGCATGGACTCCAGGGTGCCAACTAGGGATTGCCAGGCTTCCCGGTCCGTCCCGGAGGCGTAGGGGAACGGGGCGGCGGGGATAACGGTGAACCGTCCGGCGATCTGGCGGCCGCGAGTGCCAGCGAACAGGCCCTGTGCCTCAACATCGATGCCTGCGTAGGCGAATGTGGCGGGCAGCCGCTCGGCGAAGTACTTCAACTGGTCGGAGGCTTCGGCGCCGGTGCGGGTGGCGAGGTTCAGGTTGTGCAGCTCGTCGACCAGGACCAGGTCGACATGGACGTGAGCGCCGGTCGCGCAGACCGCGTTGACGACGTCGGTGATGTTGAAGCGGGTGGGGAAGTCCAGGCCGAAGAACCGGGCGAACTCCATGGCGAGCATCTTCGGTGTGGCGGCCGGCGGGACGGTGACATAGACGACCGGGAGCCGGGCGCGGTCGCGTGGGTGGCGCTTGCGGACCGCGATCTCGTGGGCCCGCCCGAGTTGGGAGAGGGCGGTGGTCTTCCCTGTGCCGGAGGCGCCGCTGATGATGACTCCCCGACGGGCGGAGATCTGCTGCCGGTTGAGCTGGATTAGGAGCCGTGAGGTGGCGATGACCTTCTGGATGGTCGGGGTGTTCACCAGCGGCAGGTCGGCGTGGTAGTTCCGGCGCGCGTCGTCGTGGTG
This sequence comes from Streptomyces sp. NPDC017448, assembly GCF_044330565.1. NCBI lineage: Bacteria > Bacillati > Actinomycetota > Actinomycetes > Kitasatosporales > Streptomycetaceae > Streptomyces > Streptomyces sp. NPDC017448. The sequence goes on from NZ_JBIRLM010000012.1 coordinate 109,344, forward strand.
CAGCTTCTCCTTCCCGGACAGGGCGGCCTGCCGGGCTGCGGTCAGCAACGGAGGCGGGGACGGTTTGTGCTCGACGAAGCGACGCCATCCCTCCTTCGTAGTCAGCGGGCTGTCCGGCGGCAGCTCCTGCCCCGTTGCCTGCTGCGGGACGAACGTGGTGCGGGAAGGCCTGTTCATAGCCACCTCTCGGCTTCTGCGTGGGCGTCGAAGACACCGAACGGGATCACCCGGGCCGGTTCGGTGCTGGAGTCGGGCGGGGCTGGTTCCGGGGCGGCGCGCGATGCGGGCGGCCGGTGGGAGGCGGCTGCGACACGTGTGCGGCCGACGACCTTCGCAGTACGGGTGTCCGGGCCGTGCTCGGCGCGGGTCAGCAACTCGTCCAGGACCCGGGCGACCGCCGCTTCATTGGTGTCGTCCAGCCCGGCTTCGGTAGCCAGGCGGCGGGCGTGCTGCCAGGTGAAGTCCGCGAACGGCGCGTTCACCAGCGGAAGATGCACCCAGGGGATGGTGACCCAGCCCCGCTGGGTGCGTACGAACACCTGAGACAGGTCGTAGGGGTCGTAGTGGATCTCCCAGAGACCGCGCTTGGCTGCATGCCCAGAGTGCTGGCGCCGCAGAGGCCCCAACTCGGCGCTGTCGTAGGTGCGGTAGTTGATCCGGATGCCGTAGCCGTTGATGGCCCGCCAGGTCACCGGCAGCAGTTCCAGGTAGTCCTCACCGCGCAGGACCAGCGGCAGGTAGCCGCAGGCCGCGACCAGCGAGGTGTACTTGTCGTTCGGCGACATCGCCTTCTTCGGGCGGAACGGATCGCGCAGAGCATCGTGTGCTCTGGCTTGCCACCCGGCCAGCAGCCACTCATCCAGCAGGTCCTGGAGTTCGGGGACCGTCCAGATGGCCCGGTCCTCGATCCGTTCGCCGCGGCGGGAAACCTCCCGCCCTGTGTAGGCGGGAAGATGCTGGACGAACAGCGTGTTGATCGCGGAGAACGTCGCCTCCACGATGGCCTTGTCGGTCGGCGTGCGCGGACGTGCTCTCTGCACCGAGATGCCGAGCCGGTCGCAGGCCCGTACGAAGGTGTCGGAAATGAACACCTTGCCGCCGTCGATTACGACGGTGTCCGGCACGATCACCGGTTTCGCCGCGGCCTGCTCCATCCGGGCGTCCACGTCCAGCAACCGCAGGTGCGGCATGCGCGACGCTGCCATCCGCAGTGAGGCGGGCCAGCCGGGCCGCATAGGCTCGGGCACCAGCATCCGGGCCAGCAATAGCGAGGCGTCCACCGCCTTGGTGCCCATCGGCCGCAGTACTGCGGCGCAGATCGTCCGCGTCGCGACGTCGACCGCGATCGTCAGATCCGCGCGGGCGGTCAGCCCGGAATCGAGCACCACCATCACATCCAGGGGGGTGGAGTCGATCTGCACTTGTTCCCCGGGGCGGTCGGCGAACGTCGGGGTGAACGGGCCTTCGGGTCGGTTCGCCGTCTGCCGCCGCGTGACGGCCGAGCCGAAGGTGTGCCTCCCCGTGGATAGCGCGTCGATCAGCTTGTAGAAGGTCCGCTGACTCGGCAGCGGCACCACCCCCTTGCCGTGGGTGGCCTCCACCAGCTTGACCACCCGGCGGATCAGTCGGGATCGGGTCCCTGTCGAGTTGCGCGTCTCCGTTTCTAGGGCCTCCTGGACGGCCGCGACCAGCCGAGCGTCCGCCCGCCCCGTCGCCTCCCAGGTCTGCGTCGCCCGTTGGTCCACCAGCCCCCAGACCCCTTGCCGGACGTAGCGCGACCGTCGGCTCTGCACGGTCCGAACGGTCACCCCCAGCTCTTGCGCCTTCGCGGCCATCCGCTCCATCAGCGAGAAGGCGGCTGGGTCATAGCCGAGGCGGGGTGGCGTGCCCGGCGCGGTGCCGGGCAGCAGCCCGGTCTCGACCTCCACCATGTGCTGTTCCCACTCGCGCGCCGCCTCCAGCACCGGCTCCGGCAACGTCGCCAGCAATCCGGACGGCTCCACCGCGGGCAGCGACTCCGTGCCGATGACGGCGAAGTCCGGCGCCGCCATCAGATGCGACGCCAGCACCACCGATTCCGCCCCCGTCGCAGAGCGCAGCCGCACCGATGTGCCGGCGAGCGCCACCACCTGGTGATCCCCGTCGTCGTAGGCGACCCAGTCCCCAGGCCGCAACACCGGCTTGCCCGGCCCTGGTGTCACCGCCGCACCCCCGCTGACACCAGCGAGAAGGCATGCAGTGGCACCGACACATCCGCTGTCAGCTCGTGCGACCACAGCAGGTGAAACAGCACCGGCAGCACCCTGATCGGGTCCCCCACCGAGGAGGCCCCGCCCATCAGCGGTTGTGGCTCGGAGTACGCCGCCAGCAGCTCGGAGGCCACCGGTTCCGGCCGGTGCCGGGGGTGGCGGTAGCCCGCTAGCCAGCGCACATTGCGCACCACGATCGCGTCTGGCGCACCCACCAGCCGGAACTCCCACCCCACCTGAGAGCAGGCTGTCTGCGTCGCCTCAAACTTCGCCACATCCCGTGGCTTGCGCCGATCCGCCGGGCGGCAGTCGACCACCACCGCCGTGCCGTCGTTACGGCGCGCGAAGTAGTCCGGCGCGTGCGAGACGCTCTTGCCCGCATCCGACCGCCAGAACAGCCAGAACGGCTGAGACGAGATCCCCACCACCGACGGGTCGAAGTCCAGGAGCATCACGTGGTCGCGCTCCAGCCAGGACTCGTACCCGATGTGCCCGCCCACCGTGGACGACCACCACAGGCCCGGCAGGTGCCGCTGACCCTTGTACGACTTGAACGCGCGTACCGGCGCGGCGTCCTCGAACCGGACTGCCCAGGCATCCACCAGCGGGCGACGAAACCCAGACCCGTCCCGGTCGGCGTACGCGACTTCGAACCCCTTCGCCGGCGGCCCGGAGGCACCGCCCGGCAGTACCCCTAACGAACCTGCCACGACTCTCTAACACGAGCCCGCGACGAAAGGTCACTCTGCAAGACGAAAGGCCAGACGAAGGACGAAGCTGCAAAACGAAGAGATCCATGTCAAAGGACAGCCGGAGCCTGATCGCTCAGAGCGAACATCGGCTCGGGAACATTCGGCGACTCACAAGCATTGAGTCCACATAGCTCAACTTGCCTGCCGAAGGGGAGATCATGACTCACGAGTCCGAGGCGTTCACTCCGATCGACCTGCCCGTGCTGCCGCTCGACGACGAGGTCGTCCTGCCCGGCATGGTGGTGCCGCTCGACCTGTCCGACGCCGAGGTGCGCGCCGCCGTCGAGGCGGCGCAGGCCGCCGCCCGTCCCGGGGGCGGCAAGCCCGAGGTGCTGCTGGTCCCGCGGATCGACGGGACGTACACGGGGACCGGCGTCCTCGGCACCGTCGAGCAGGTCGGACGCCTCTCGGACGGCGACCCGGGCGCCCTCATCCGGGCCCGCGACCGCGTCCGCATCGGCGCGGGGACCAGCGGCCCCGGCCGCGCGCTCTGGGTCGAGGGGACCGTGCTCCGCACCGCCGCGCCCGACCCGCTGCCCGGCTCCGCCGCCGAGCTGGTCAAGGAGTACAAGGCGCTCGCCACCTCCTGGCTGAAGAAGCGCGGCGCCTGGCAGGTCGTGGACCGCGTCCAGCAGATCGACGACGTCTCCGCGCTCGCCGACAACGCGGGGTACTCGCCGTTCCTCACCACCGCCCAGAAGGTCCAGCTCCTGGAGACCGTGGACCCGGTCGCCCGGCTGAAGCTCGCCATCCAGTGGCTGAGCGAGCACCTCGCAGAGCAGGACGTGGCCGAGGCCATCGCCAAGGACGTCCAGGACGGCGTGGACAAGCAGCAGCGGGAGTTCCTGCTGCGCCGCCAGCTGGAGGCCGTGCGCAAGGAGCTGTCCGAGCTCAACGGCGACCCCGAGGGCGAGTCCGACGACTACCGGGCCCGCGTCGAGGCCGCCGACCTCCCCGACCACGTCCGCGAGGCCGCGCTCAAGGAGGTCGAGAAGCTGGAGCGCTCCAGCGACCAGTCGCCCGAGGGCTCCTGGATCCGGACCTGGCTGGACACCGTCCTCGAACTGCCCTGGACCGTGCGGACCGAGGACGCCTACGACATCCGCGGCGCCCAGGAGGTCCTGGACGCCGAGCACGCCGGGCTCAAGGACGTGAAGGAGCGCATCACCGAGTACCTCGCGGTGCGCAAGCGCCGGGCCGACCGGGGCCTCGGCGTCGTCGGCGGACGGCGCGGCGGCGCGGTCCTCGCCCTCGTCGGCCCGCCCGGCGTCGGCAAGACCTCGCTCGGCGAGTCCGTCGCGCACGCCATGGGCCGTGAGTTCGTCCGCGTCGCGCTCGGGGGCGTCCGGGACGAGGCGGAGATCCGCGGCCACCGGCGTACGTACGTCGGCGCCCTGCCCGGACGGATCGTGCGGGCCATCAAGGAGGCCGGTTCGATGAACCCGGTCGTCCTGCTGGACGAGATCGACAAGGTCGGCTCCGACTTCCGGGGCGACCCGGCCGCCGCCCTCCTCGAAGTCCTCGACCCGGCGCAGAACCACACCTTCCGCGACCACTACCTGGAGGTCGAGCTCGACCTCAGCGACGTCGTCTTCCTGGCCACGGCCAACGTCCTCGAAGCCATCCCGGAGGCCCTGCTCGACCGCATGGAGCTGGTCCGCCTCGACGGCTACACCGAGGACGAGAAGGTGGTCATCGCCCGCGACCACCTGGTCCCGCGCCAGCTGGAGCGGGCCGGTCTGGAGGAGGGCGAGGTCGTCCTGGAGGAGTCGGCGCTGCGCAAGCTGGCCGGCGAGTACACCCGCGAGGCGGGCGTGCGGAACCTGGAGCGGTCCGTCGCCCGGCTGCTCCGCAAGGTCGCGGCCCAGCACGAACTGGGCGACCGCGAGCTGCCGTTCGCGGTGAGCGACGCGGAGCTGCGCGGGCTGATCGGCCGGCCGCACCACGTGCCCGAGTCCGCCCAGGAGCCGGCCGAGCGCCGCACCGCGGTGCCGGGCGTGGCCACCGGGCTCGCGGTGACCGGGGCGGGCGGCGACGTCCTCTTCGTCGAGGCGTCGCTCGCCGATCCCGAGACCGGGGCCTCCGGACTGACCCTGACCGGCCAGCTCGGGGACGTCATGAAGGAGTCGGCGCAGATCGCGCTGAGCTTCCTGCGCTCGCACGGCGCGGAGCTGGAGCTGCCGGTCGGGGACCTCAAGGACCGGGGCGTGCACGTCCACTTCCCGGCGGGCGCGGTCCCCAAGGACGGCCCCAGCGCCGGTATCACCCTGACGACCGCGCTGGCCTCGCTGCTCTCCGGCCGCCTCGTCCGCACGGATGTGGCGATGACCGGCGAGGTGTCGCTGACCGGACGGGTGCTGCCGATCGGCGGCCTCAAGCAGAAGCTGCTGGCCGCCCACCGGGCGGGCATCACCACGGTGGTGATCCCGCAGCGCAACGAGGCCGATCTGGACGACGTCCCGGCCGAGGTGCTGGAGAAGCTGGACGTCCGCCCGGTCACCGACGTCCGCCAGGTGCTGGAGATCGCTCTCACCCCGGCCTCGGCCGGGGCGGAGGAGAGGGTTCCGGCGGCGGCCTGACCGCCGCCCACCGGCCCGGAGGCCGCAACGGCCCGCTTCCCGCTTCGGCGGGGGCGGGCCGTTCCGTGCGCGGGGGAGCCGTCAGGGGCGGTAGACCGTGCCCGGCTGCGGCTCGGCGGGGGCCATCAGCTCGGGGACGGTCACGAAGGTGTAGCCGTCCTTCTGGAGGGCGTCGATGATTCCGGGCACGGCGGGGACGGTGCCCTTGTAGATGTCGTGCAGCAGGATGACGCCGTCCTTGCCCGCCTGGTCCAGGATGCGCTTCTCGATCAGAGCGGAGTCGTTGGTCGAGTAGTCCTTGGCGGTGGCGCTCCACAGCACCTGGGAGAGCCCGAGCTCCTTGCTGATCCCGGAGACCGTGTCGTCGGTGCGGCCCTGCGGCGGACGCATCAGCCGGGGCTTCTTGCCGGTGATCTTCTCGATGGCGTTCTGGGTCTTCTCCAGCTCGGCCCGTATCGCGTCCGGCTCCTGGTCGGTGAGGACCTTGTGCGTCCAGGTGTGGTTGGCGACCTCGTGGCCCTCGTCCTCGATGCGCCGCACCACGTCGGGGTACTTGAGGACGTGGTGCTTGCCGAGCAGGAAGAAGGTGGCGTGCACCTTCTTCTCCTTGAGGATGTCCAGCAGCCGGGGGGTGTCCTCGCCCGGCCCCGCGTCGAAGGTCAGCGCGATGCACTTGGCCTTGCGGCAGTCCACCGGTCCGAACGTCCCCTTGGCGTCCGACGCGGCCTCCTCGCGCGCCGAACCCGGGGCCGTCGTCTCCATCGAACAGCCGCTCAGCGCCAGTGTGAGCGCCGTCACCAGTGCGGCGGTCAACCCGATCCCGGACGGCGGCATCTTTCTCGGCACGGCGTAGCGCTCCTCTGCGTGGGGGAAACCCGCACAGATGTGCGGTACGCCGAGGACTATACATAGCGGGTATACGCAGGGTTCATAGTGGGGTTCCGGACGGCCTGGAACCCGGCGGCCCGGGGTGCGGGCGCCGGGGCGGACCGATCGCGGGGCTGGGCGGTGAGCGGGGCGGGGGCGGCCGGGGCCGGTGCCGGTACGCGGTCGAGGGCGCCGTCGAAGCGCTCGCGATCGCCGGTGGCGGGGCCGCCGCCGGCCTGCTCCTGCGAAATACTGGCCGGACTGCGACGTTGACCGTTCGCGGAGGAAACTTTCATCGGCAGGAAACCGTACGAGGGGTGCTGACGTGCGCGGGAGCCACAGCGGGCCGGAGCCGCGCCCGGTGGACGGGGGCGGGGTGGACCAGGAGTTCCTGGCGCTGGAGCGGGAGCTGGCGGTGTTCCTGCGCCGGGCGCGGGCCACCTCGGGCGAGATGGCCCGGCAGGTCCACCCCGACCTGGAGCCCGCCGCCTACGGCCTGCTCGCCCGGCTGGAGGAGGCGGGGCGGCAGCGGACCACCGGGCTGGCCGCCTACTTCGGCGTCGGCAAGGCCACCATGAGCCGCCAGCTCCACTCCCTGGAGAACCTCGGGCTGGTGGCCCGCGAACCCGACCCGGCCGACGGGCGCGCCTGGCTCGTCCACCTCACCGCGGAGGGGCTGGACCGCTTCCGCGGCGTCCGGGACGCCCGCCGGGAGAGCTACCGGCGCAAGCTGGCCGGCTGGGATCCGGCCGAGGTCGCCGAGCTGGCCCGGCTCCTGCACCAGCTGAACGGCGGCGCGGAGGGCTGAGCCGGGCGGCCGGTCCGCGGACGGCCCGCCCGCCGGCCCTCCCGCGGCCCGCCGTCAGTCCAGCTCCACCAGGAGCGCCGTGGCGTCGTCGTGCGTCTTGCCGCGCCCCAGCCGTACGCGCCCCGCCGCCGCGTCGGCCGCCTCCAGCTCCCGTACCCGGTCGATCAGCCCCCGCGGCCCCGCCTTCCGCAGCAGCCCCAGTGCGTCCGCCCAGCCGCCCTCGCCGAACATCTCCGTCCAGCGGGCCGCCCCGTCCGTCAGCGCGGCGAGAGCCCGCACGTCGGCCGCCGGGGTGCTGCCCGTCACCGCGCGGGAGGCCACCGACGGGTCGGCGGCGGCCGTGAAGAAACCGCCCTCCCGGTTGCGCACCGTGGCGTCGGCGATCTCGTTCGAGGCGAGCGAGCCCGGCGGCAGCCGGTCCAGCCGGTCGTCGAGGACGGCCCGGACCGTGCCGTCGCCCGCCTCCAGCAACAGGGCCGAGTCGGAGAGCACCAGGTGCTCCACGACGTCCGTCCCCCAACGCGCCAGGACCACGGTCGCCTGAGGGGTACGCACGTGAGAAAGGTCACAGGTGACCCGGTGGGTGTCGGCTGTACGGGAGACGGCTTCGGCCAGGACCTCCGTCAGGGGCAGATCAGGGCGGGAACCGGACAGTTCCGCCAGCGCGCCGCCCAGCCGCGCGGTGAACCACGGGACCGAGTGCACACAACCGTCGTCCCCCGGCGGCGGGGTGACGCCGTCGAGCAGGACCAGTACGCCACCCTGGCCCGACGCGGGAAGAGCCCCGCAGACCCAGTCCTCGTTGGGGCGTTCGGGGCTGCCGGGCGCGGAGGCGAGTTCGATGCGCATGCCGCCAGTCTGCACGACCCCTTCACCGTCTCCTCACGCGGCCGAATATGGCCTGTACCAGCAGGTCAAAGCGGCGCGCCGAGCGGAAGGGAAGGCTCCGTGAAGGGTGCGGGCGGGCATCCTGCCAAAGGCGGAGCGGAAGTTCCACCCGGTGGTCCACGCATGGTCAGGGACGGGCCGGGGGAGACTTGTTCGCCAACTCCGGAGTGATGTTCACTCCTTCGAGTGGCGGAGCGGTTGATGCGCGCCCCCCTCTCAAAAGCGCTGGAATGGTCGGAAGCCGTACCAGGAGCGGGGCGCCCTTCCATGTGACCGTGCGTCACCTCTGCTTCAAGGGTGGACGAGTCAAGATTGCGAGCACCGGTGCAGAAGAAGCGGCCGCGGAGCAAGGGCACGACGCGCGACGGTTCCGGGGCGACGCCTCCGGCGCCCGGCGCGGAGAAGCGGACCGTGCGGGTGCGCAGCCGACTGGTCACCGGTGTGGCGGTCGTCGGCGTCATCGTCGTGGCGGCGGGCGCCCCCGCCGTGCTCGGCGCCTCCGCCGATCTGACCGAATCCCAGCGGCTGGTCACCCTCGCCGAGCTGAACCAGCAGGCGGTCGCCCTCGGGCACTCCCTCGCCGACGAGCGCGACGCCGTCACCGCCTACATCGCCGAGGGCCGTGACGAGGGGGCCGAGGGCGACGCCGCCAAGAACCGCGCGGCCCGCGCCACCCGCGTCGACCAGCAGATCGACGAGATCCACGAGGCGGCCTCGGCCTCCCTGCGCCGCGACCTCTCGACGGTCGCCTCCCTGCGCCGCGATGCCCTGACCGGCAAGGGCTCGGCCCTGGAAGCGCACCAGGCGTACTCCGACGTCATCGCCAAGCTGCACGGCATCGCCGCCGAGCTGGCCGAGAGGACTCCGCCGCGCGCCGAGGCCACCCGTGCCCCGCTCACCCTCGGCGGAGCCTCCGAGCAGGCGGCCGCCACCCGCGGCCTCCTCCTGGCCGCGCTCGCCGTGCCGGGCGCCGAGCCGACGGCGCCGCAGACCGACCCCTTCACCGGGCTGCCCGTCCAGACCCGGGACGAGGGCGACACCCGGGCCGCCCGCGAGCGCGACGAGCTGAGCGCCGCCGCCCAGCAGGCCCGCGTACGGGAGCTGGCCGCGCTCGCCGACTTCGACCAGGCGGCGGACCCGGAGGCCCGCGACAAGCTCTCCGCCACCGTCACCGGCTCCGAGGTCAACAACGCGGAGAAGTACCTCGCCCGCCTCACCGACCGCCCCGAGCTGTCGGAGGCGGAGCGCCGGATCGACCCGAAGAAGCTGGAGGCCGCGCTCTCCGCCCGGGTCGACCGGATGCGCGGCGTCGAATCCGCCCTGACCACCGGCCAGGTCCGCGATCTGGAGAGGCTGCGCGACGACGACGTCACCGCCCTCGAACTGAGCATCGCCCTGCTCGGCGGCTGCTTCCTGCTCGCGGTCGGCGTCTCCACCGCCGTCGCCCGCACCCTCACCCAGCCGCTCGCCGTCCTGCGCATCGGGGCCGCCCGCCTCGCCGAGGACCCTTCGAGCGCCGAACCGGTCCGCTACACCGGCCGCAACGACGAGTTCGCCCAGGTCGTCCGGTCGCTGAACACCCTGCACGGCAGGTTCTCCACGCTGCACCAGGACGTCACCGGCCGGGTCGAGAGCCTCTCCGGCGAGCGGGCCAAGCTGATCGAGGGACGCGAGGCCCTGGTCGCCCAGCGGGCGGAACTCCAGGCGCACGTCACCGAACTGGCCACCGAGCTGGAGCGGCTGCGCGGCACGGTCGACCACACCTTCGTCAACCTCTCCCTGCGCACCCTCGGGCTGGTCGAGCGCCAGCTCGGCGTCATCGAGAGCCTGGAGGAGCGCGAACAGGACCCGGAGCGCCTGGCCACCCTGTTCAAGCTGGACCACATGGCCACGGTCATGCGCCGGCACAGCGAGAACATGCTCGTCCTCGCCGGCGCCGAGCACAGCAACGGCCACGCCGGACCGATCCCGCTGGTCGACGTGGCACGCGCCGCCGTCAGCGAGATCGAGCGGTACGAGCGGGTCACCATCCAGTCGCTGCCGCCGCACGCCCAGATCGCCGGGTTCGCCGCCGACGACCTCAGCCACCTGCTGGCCGAACTCCTGGAGAACGCCACCTCCTTCTCGCCGCCCGACTCCCCCGTGGAGCTGTCCGGCTGGCTCCTGGAGAACGGCGAGGTGATGCTCTCCGTGTCGGACGAGGGCATCGGCATGTCGGCGGGCCGGATGGACGAGCTCAATGCCAGGCTGGCGGACCCCGCCTCGTTCGAGGCGGGGGAGCGCCACGTCGACGTGGCCGGGGCCGGGCTCGGCCTCCAGGTCACCTCGCTGCTGGCCGCCCGGCACGGAGTGCGGGTCCAGCTGCGCGAGCAGAAGGGGAGTGGTGTGACGGCCGTCGTCGTCCTGCCCGAGGCCCTGCTGCCCCACTCCCTGCCCGCCGGCCCGCCCCCCGCCGTGCAGATGTCCGGTGACGCCCCCGCGCTCAACCTGCCGGGCTCGGTCGCGGAGGCCAACTCCAACGCCCTGCCCAGCCGTTCGTCGGCGCCCGCCTCCGCCGAGTCCGACGCGGGCGCGGAAGCGGAAGCCGACGCCGTATCGGCGTCGGAGGCGGAAGCGGCCGGGCCGGACGCCGAGGAGGTCCAGGACCCCGCCGCGGATGCCGCCCCGGAGTCCCCGCCCGCCGTCGACCCCATGATCGCCGCGGCCGAGCGGACGCTCCGGCAGAACGCCGCCACCGAGAAGGCGGCGGACGCGGTCGACGCGGACGCGGCCGACGCGGGTCCGGAAGCCGCCGCCGTACCGGAGCGGGAGCAGGAGGCGCGGCAGCCGGCCGCGGAGACGGAGGCGGAGCCCGATGCCGCCCCCGCGGCGGACTCCGAGATCACCCTGCAGGTCCGCCTGCCGAAGCCTCCCGCACCGCCGGCCGACGACGCGGCCCCGTCCGAAGGGACACGCCCCGCGGCGGACGCCCCCCGCGCCCCCGACCCGTACGCGATCGGCCCCGACCGCCACGAGCGGCCCGCCGAGACCGCCCCGGGCGGCCAGGGCCCGGACGACGGCCCCGGCTCCCGCCCCGCGCCCCGCGCGCAGGCCGCCGCGGAGCTCGCGCCGGACCCCGGGGCCGCCCCCGCCGACACCGTGCCCGCCCCTCGCCGCCCGGTCACCGACAAGGGGCTGCCGAAGCGCACGCCCCAGGTGGTCCGGCCCGACTCGACGCCCGCCCCCGGGCGCACCGGCAGCCTCGACCGGGACGCCCTGCGCCGCCGGCTCGGCAGCTTCCACCAGGCGGCGAAGGAGGGGCGGCGCGACGTCGAGGCGGAGCTCGCCGAGACCGGCGGCATCGCCGTCGCCGGACCCGGACGCGTACCCGCCGGGCGTACGGGGCACGAGAACACCGCACCCACCCCAGGCGCCGGACCGGGCGCACGGACCACGGACACCACGCAGGACGCAACCACCGCACGGAACGCCACGACCGGCGGCCGGGCGGACGGCCGGAACGAAGAGACGGGGGACACAGTCGAGGAGGCACGCAGTTGACTGCGCCCAGCACATTCGGGCTGAGTACCGAGGCCCGGAACCTTCACTGGTTGCTGAGCAATCTGGTGGAGGAGGTGCCAGGGGTCCACTCGGTCACCGTCGTCTCGTCCGACGGGCTGATGCTGCTCTCCTCCGATCCCGGCCACCACAGCCCCAAGGCGGCAGGCACGCCGAACGGCCCCAAGGGCTCCAGCGCCGACCTGGCCACGATCGTCTCCGGCGTCGGTTCGCTGACGATCGGCGCGGCCAAGCTGATGGACGGCGGCGGCGTCAAACAGACGATGGTCGCCATGGACGAGGGCAGCCTCTTCGTCATGTCGATCAGCGACGGCTCGCTCCTCGGCGTCCACGCCGCCCCGGACTGCGACATGAGCGTCGTCGCGTACCACATGGCCCTCTTCGTCGGTCGGGCCGGACACGTCCTCACCCCCGAACTCCGCAGTGAGCTGCGCACATCGATGGAGAGCGCCCAGTGACGTCCGCCGCCGCAGAACCCGCCCCCCGGCTCCCCGTGCGGGGGGCCGGCAAACGCCCCGCCCGCGTCCGCCCCTACTCCCTCACCGGCGGGCGCACCCGGTTCGGCCACGTCCTGCTGGTCGAGACGTTCGTCGCCGCTCTCGAGGCGCCCGAGGAGCGCCGAGAGCTCACCAACGGCAACCTCGCCTCCCGGGTCATGCCGGAGCTGCGGGCCATCGTCGAACTCTGCCGCCGGATGCGTACGGTCGCGGAGATCTCGGCCCTGTTGAAGATGCCGCTCGGAGTCGTCCGGGTGCTGCTCAGCGACCTGGCCGACCAAGGAAAGATCCGCGTGTACGGAACCGGTCACGGCACCGGCCAGCCCGACCGCGCACTGCTCGAAAGGGTGCTCAATGGACTCCGCCGTCTCTGAGGCGCCGCTCTTCGCCCCGCGTCAGCCGGGGCCCCGGGTGCAGACCGAGGAGGCCCCGCAGCCCTGGCAGCTCGACCACACCCGCGCACCCATCGCCACCAAGATCGTGGTGGCGGGCGGGTTCGGCGTCGGCAAGACGACGTTCGTCGGCTCGGTCTCCGAGATCACCCCGCTCCAGACCGAAGCGCTGATGACCCAGGCCAGCGAGGAGACCGACGACCTCTCCGCGACGCCCGAGAAGACCACCACGACGGTGGCCATGGACTTCGGCCGCCTCACCCTGGAGGACGACCTCGTCCTGTACGTCTTCGGCACGCCGGGCCAGCAGCGCTTCTGGTTCATGTGGGACGACCTGGTGCGCGGGGCGATCGGTGCGGTGGTCCTCGCCGACACCCGGCGGCTGGAGGACTGCTTCCCCGCCCTCGACTACTTCGAGAGCTGCGGGCTGCCGTACATCGTGGCCGTCAACCACTTCGAGGGCACGCCCGGTTACGAGGCCGAGGACGTCAGGGAGGCCCTGACCGTGCCTCCGCGGGTGCCCATAGTGATCATGGATGCGCGCAACAGGATCACGGTCGTGGAGTCGTTGCTGGCCCTGGTGGGCCATGCTCTCGACGTCACCCCCGACTGAACCGCCCTGATCACAGACAACGGAGAGCCGCGATGCGGAAGATACTCATAGTCGGAGCCGGCCAGTCCGGACTCCAGCTCGCCCTGGGGTTGCAGTCCAAGGGCTACGAAGTCACGCTGATGTCCAACCGCACCGCCGACGAGATCCGTACCGGCCGGGTCATGTCCACGCAGTGCATGTTCCACACCGCCCTCCAGCACGAGCGGGACTACCAGCTGAACTTCTGGGAGACCCAGGCCCCGAAGATCGAGGGGCTCGGCGTCTCCGTCGCGGGCCCGGACTCCTCGCGCGTCATCGACTGGGTCGGCAAGCTGGACGGTTTCGCCCAGTCCGTCGACCAGCGGGTGAAGATGGCCGGGTGGATGGAGACCTTCGCCCAGCGCGGCGGCCAGCTGGTCATCCACGGGGCGGCCGTCTCCGACCTGGACTACTTCTCCCGCACCTACGACCTGGTGATGGTCTCGGCCGGCAAGGGCGAGCTGGTCTCCATGTTCGGCCGGGACGCCGCCCGTTCGCCGTTCGACGCCCCGCAGCGCGCGCTGGCCGTCGCCTACGTCCACGGCATGGGCCCCCGCCCGGAGCACCCGGAGTTCGACGCGGTCCGCTGCAACCTGGTGCCGGGCGTCGGCGAGCTGTTCGTCATGCCGACGCTCACCACCTCCGGCCGCGCCGACATCCTGTTCTGGGAGGGCATCCCGGGCGGCCCGCTGGACGCGTTCCAGGGCATCAAGGACCCCTCCGAGCACCTGGCGAAGACGCTGGAGCTCATGGAGCGGTTCACACCGTGGGAGTACGCCCGCGCCACCAAGGTCGAACTGACCGACGCCAACGGCACCCTCGCCGGCCGCTACGCCCCCACGGTCCGCAAGCCGATCGGGCGGCTGCCCGGCGGCGGCCTGGTCCTCGGCGTCGCGGACGTCGTCGTGGCCAACGACCCGGTCACCGGCCAGGGCTCCAACTCGGCGTCCAAGTGCGCCAACTCCTACCTGGACTCGATCGTCGAGCACGGGGAGAAGGAGTTCGACGCGGCGTGGATGCAGTCCACGTTCGACCGTTACTGGGAGACCGCGCAGCACGTCACGAAGTGGACCAACGCGATGCTCGGCGCCCCACCGGAGCACGTGCTGAACCTGATCGGCGCGGCCGGGCAGCTCCAGCCCGTCGCCGACCGCTTCGCCAACGGCTTCAACAACCCGGCGGACTTCGAGAACTTCTTCTACGACCCGGAGAAGACGAACGCGTACCTGACGTCGGTCTCCGGAGCTTCTTAGCCGTCCGGCCCGCGAAGCAGCGGGCCGTCGTGGGGGCCACCGGTCTCCGCGGGCCGTCCTCCGACGGCCCGCGGACGGCCCGGGGGGCGGTGGACGGAAACGTCCCGGCCGGACCGCCGGGACGGAGCGCCCCGGCTGACGGCGAGGGGCCGGGCACGCCCCCTACGGCCCATGGGCGCCCTCGGCCCGCCCCTCCCCGCGCGGATCGACCGGCGTGAGGACCCCGAGCCGGTCCTCGATCGCCTGGGCCGCGTCCAGGCACAGGTCCTCCCGGAACGCGCGCCCGACGACCTGCACCCCGCAGGGGAGCCCGTCCACGATCCCGGTCGGCACGGCCACACCGGGCACGCCCACGAAGCTGGTCACGGTGCACAGGCGCATACCCGACCCGACCCGGTCCCTGCCCGCCCTGTCACGCGACTCCAGTCCGGGCTCGACCGGCGGCTCGGTGAAGACCGGGCCGAGCAGCAGCGGGTACGCGTCGAGGAATGCGGCCCATGAGCGGCGGATGTTCATCCACACGCCCATCAGCTTCATGAACTCCTCCGCGCTCGCGGGCGGGGTCTCCTCCATCGCCATCCGGATATAGCGGTCCCCGCCCTTGCCGAGCAGCCCGCGTACCACCGGCCAGGTCGGGGCGAACTCGGTCATGGTGATCCGGCCGTACGCCTCCAGGGCCTCGTCCAGCCGCGGTACGTCCGGCACCTCGCGCACGTCGTACCCGGCGTCGCGGAGCGCGTCGGCCGCGGTCGCGACGGCTCCGCGCACGGCGGGGTGGACGCCGTGGCCCCCGGGGTCCGCCACGACCGCGACCTTCACGCGTCCGGGAAGCGGTTCGCCGTACGCGGGCGCCGGCACCGCCCGCGGGTCTCGCGGATCGGTCCCGGCCAGCACCTCGTACGCAAGCCGGAGGTCGCCCACGCTCCGGGCCAGCGGGCCGTCGGTGACCAGCATCTGGGAGGCCGGACCCGGGTCGTCCGGGCCCAGGACGCGGTGGTCGGCGGGGAACCGGCCCGTGGACGGCTTCAGCCCCGCCACGCCGCAGAACTGGGCCGGGACGCGCACCGACCCGCCGGAGTCGTTGCCGAGCCCGAGCGGCGCCATCCCCGTGGCGACGGCCACCGCGTCGCCACCGCTGGAGCCGCCCGGGGTCCGGCTGCCGTCCCACGGATTGACCGTGTCGCCGAACAGCTCGCTGCGGGTGTGCATCCCCGCCAGGATGAGGGTGGGGATGTTGCTGTGCCCGATGGGGACGGCCCCGGCAGCGCGGAGCCGCGCCACCGGGGGCGCGTCGGCCGGCGCCACCAGATCGCGGAAGCGCTCCACGCCGAACGTGGTCGGCACGCCTTCGACGGCTGTGCTCTCCTTCACTGTGAAGGGCACCCCCGCCAGGGGCCCCAGCACCTCACCGGCGGCCCTTCGGCGGTCCGTCCGTGCCGCAGCCGCGCGCGCCCCCTCCGCCAGAAGCTGCGTGACCGCGTTCACCCGGGGGTTGACCTCGGCGATGCGTTCCAGGTGGCTGTCCACCAGTTCGACGGCCGAGACCTCCGCGTTGCGCACGGCCTCCGCCTGCGCGGCGGCCGACATCTTCCACAGGGCGTCCTGCATGGCTGCACCTTCCTCGTCCATGTACCAATGCGCTTGCATCGAAACCGTACCCGGGAACCGATGCGCTTGCATCGCATAAACTGAGCCGCACAGCGGAACGCGGCGAAACGGAGAGGCGGTCGGAGATGCCCCGGCAGGTGGACCATGTGAGCCGACGCCGCCACATCGCCGAGGCGGTGTGCCGCCTCGCCGACGAACGCGGACTGGAGGGCGTGACCCTGCGCGACGTCGCCGCCCGCGCCCAGGTGTCGATGGGCGCGGTCCAGCGGTGCTTCCGCACCAAGGAGGAGATGCTCGTGTTCGCCCTCGGGCACATCGGCGAGCGGATCGGCGAGCGCGCACAGGCCCGCCTCCTGAGGAGCCCAGCCCAGTCGGCCGGCACCGCCCTGGGCCACGCGGCCGCCGAGATCTCACTGCTCCGGGAAGAACACCGCGCGGAGGCCAGGGTCTGGCTCGCCTTCGCCGCGCAGGCGGCCGTCAGCGCGACGCTCGCCGAGACGCTGAAGGCGAACTACGCACCCCTGCAGGAGGCGTTCGCCCGCCTCATCTCGGAAGCCGCCGCCGACCGCGCCGTGGCCCTCGACCCGCACCTGGAGGCCCGCGCCCTCCTCGCCCTCGCGGACGGCCTCACCGTGCACGTCCTCATCGGCCACCTCGCCCCGCAGGAAGCGCACGACGTCCTCCACGCCCACCTGGCCCGCCTGTTGGAGCAACCGGTCACGCGCGCCTCGGGCCCGGAGGAGACGGACGCGTACCGGGCGCCGGGCGCCGCCGGCTGACCGGGGCCCCGGCGCCCCGGCCGCTACCCCGGCGGTCGGGCCCGCACCGTCCCGGCGGCCGCCGGGGGCGGGCCGGCCGGTCCTACGGGGCGTCCGGCGCGGCGTCCGCGGAGTAGCCGGTGTCCGCGCCGTCGCGGGCGCCCTCGGGGAGAGGCGGGCGGGTGTACGCGGACAGCGGCGCACCGCCCGGATCGGGACGGACGGCCCCCAGCACCGGGTTCGACGCCAGGGGGGAGACCTTCACCCGGGCGCCGGGCCGGGGCGCCTGCACCACCAGGCCGTCGCCGATGTACAGCGCCACATGGGTCGCCTTCGGGAAGTAGACCACCAGGTCCCCGGGGCGCAGCGAGGAGAGGGGCACCCTCGGCAGGCGCTTCCACTGCTCCTGAGAGGTGCGCGGGATCGTCCGCCCCGCCGCCGACCACGCCGTGGAGGTCAGCCCGGAGCAGTCGAAGGAGTCGGGGCCCTCGGCCCCCCACACGTACGGCTTGCCGATCTGCCGGACCGCGTACGCCACGGCCTCGCCGCCCTGCCGGGTGGGCAGCCGCCGGGCGGAGGAGAGGGCTCCGGAGGCCACCAGGTCGCGCTGGGCCTGGTCCACGCCCCGCTGTTCGAGGTCGGCGAGCCGGGTGAGCTGGTCCTCGGAGAGCGTGGAGAGCAGCTTCTCGACCTCCCGCAGCCTGCCGTTCACGGCATCGCGCTCCTTCTTCTGCCGCGCGGCCAGCTTCTTCTGCTGGTCCAGGGCCTTGCGGGAGGCGGCGGCCAGCCGGTCGGCCCGCCGGGCGGCGCCGGTCAGCCGGTCCACCGTCGCGGCGCGGTTCGCGGCGAGCCGCCCCACGACGTGGCTCCGGTCCAGTGCCTGCTGGGGGTCGCGGGCCAGCAGCAGGCGGAGGTACGCGGAGAACTCGGTATGCCCCTGGTACTGCTCGCGGGCCAGCCGCCCGGCGTCCCGGCGGCTCGATTCCAGCGCCGCCCGTGCCTTCGCCAGCTCCGCGTTCACCTTCTTGAGCTGTGCGGTCCGCTGCCTCAGCTTCTCGGCGGTGGCGTTGTAGGTCTCGCTCGCCTCCTCCGCCTCCCGGTAGCGGGTCTGCAGCTCGCGCAGGAGGGCGACGACGCTCTTCGGGGCCTCGGGCGCGGCGAGGGCGGTTCCGGCGTCGACCTCCGCCGCGTCGGACTCGTCTGCCTCCGGCTCGTCTGCCTCCGGCTCGTCCGCGCCGGGCTCCACCGCACCGGACTCCGTGCCGGCGGCCTCGGCCCTGTCGGCCGGTGGTGCGGACTCTCCGGGCGGTACGGGGCCCGGCTCGGCGGGGGCGGCGATGGCGGGGGAGACCGTGAGCGCCGCGGCCAGCGCGGTCGTGCAGACCGCGCGCAGGAGTCTGCCTGACACGACATCACCTCCATGACGGAGACGGGGCCCGGCCACGGGCCCGTCCAATGATCGGCGAATCCGATCATCCGGTCATCCGACGGGAGGCGACGCAAGCACCGCGCGGCGTGCCGTCCGGGGAACCCCCGGACGGCGGCGGCGGAGGGGGCCGGGCCCGGGTGTCAGGCCACCGGGAAGGCGTAGAAGCTCCGGTCGCGCTGGACGACGACGGTCTTCCCCACGGCGAGCACCCGGTACGGCGCGCTCACCGTCGCCCCCTTCGGCTCGGCGGACCCGATGTCCTGGAACTTCCACAGCCGTTCGCCGTCGGCCGCCGAGAACGCCGTGACCTGGACGGCGTCCGCGGCGATCAGGGTCTTCCCGCTGTCGCTCAGGGTGAGCGCCGGGGCGTTCCCGATGCCCGGCACCTCCGTGGAGCGACGCCACACCAGGCGGCCGCTCCCGCGTTCCACCGCGCCGACCAGTTGGCTGCGTTCGGTGGTGTGGATCAGGGGCCCGGCGGTCAGCGGGGTGCCGAAGACCGAGCCCGCGCTGCCCTCGACGCGCCACAGCGGCTTCGCGGTGTCCGCCTCGAACGCCTCCAGATCCGTGCCGACCGCCGCGTACAGCGTCCCGTCCTCGTCGCCCGCGGTCGCCGCTTCGGGGGCGGCCGCGCCGTACTGCTTGGCCCACAGGAGCTTGCCGGTCCTCCGGTCGAACGAGCGGATCGACCCCTTGCCCTTGGCCGCCTTGACCTCGGCCGGCGTCAGGGTCGCCGCGCTCTGCCGTACGAGGATGCCGGCCGGGCGTTCCGCGACCACCCGGTAGGCGGGGGCGCCCGGCGCACGGCCCGCCGGCACGGGGGTCCGCCACAGCTCCTCGCGCCGCACGATGTCGTACGCGAGGAAGAACGCCTGGACGACCTGCTTGTCCTTCCCCTTCTTCTTGCCCTTCTTCGGCTTCGGGGCCTTCACGGTGACCGTGTGCGAGGCGGTGAACCAGACGACCGGCCCGGAGCCGCCGGCCAGGGGGCCGACCACCAGGCCCGGCAGGTCGGCGAAGGCTTCCGTGTACCGCACGCGGTGCGCGACCTTGCCGTCCTGCGGCGCCAGCCACAGGAACTCGGTCGGGCTCGCCACGAAGACCAGGTCGCCCCCGGTCCCCGGCGCGACCTGCCCTTTCGCGGCGTCCGCGCGCTGCCACAGCCGCTTCCCGGTCCGCAGGTCGATGGCGCCGGCCCGGCTCTCGCCGATCACCACGAGGAGCCTGTCGCGCCATACGGCGGTGGCGAGGGGAGCCGCCTCGGAGGCCGGGTGCGCGTAGATCCAGCGCGGCTCGGGCGGCCGGCCGGGAAGCGTACGGCGGGGCTTCGGGGCGGGCTTGTCGTCGGTCGCCGGGGCGGTGTCCCCGGACCCGAGCGCGGCGACCGCGCCGCCGCCCACCACCAGCCCGCCGACCGCGGCCGCCGCGATCGTCAGCAGGCTCCGCCGACGCGCGCCGGGATCGGGCACGGGGGCCGGGGCGGGCGGCAGCGGCAGGGAGACCATCGGGCCCCCGCCCGACCCGCCGGACCCGGCCGGAAGCGCGGCGGCCGGGTACGGGGCGGGCCCGCCCGGCGGAGGGCCGGGCTGCTGCGGGACGGCGGGCGCGGCGTACGGGTGGCCGGACCGCCGAAGGGGGTGCGGGTGGTCCGGCCGCGGTGCGGCGCCCGGGGAGGGCGCCGGGGGAGCGGTGAGTTCCCGGGGGAGGGCGAGCTGGGCCGTGGGCCGGTCGTGCCGGGGCGGGCGCGGCCCGGTGCCGAGGAACCGGGTGGCGCCCCGGTCCTCCTCGGCGCCCTCGTCCGGCGTGGCCGCGGGGGAGGCGGCGGAAGGCCCCGGGGCGCCGGTCGGGGGCGTCGGTGCGTCCGCGGTGAGCGGCGGCGCGTCGGCGGTGAACGGAGCGTCGGGGGTGGACGGCGCGTCCGCCGGACGGGCGTCCTCGGGGGCGGGGGCCTCGTCCGGCGCGTCCTCGGGGCCGGGCTCCGAGCCGTCGTCCCGGGCGGCTTCCGAACCGGCCGCCCCGGCCGTCTCCGGGGCGGCCTTCGGGTGGCCCGCCTCCGGGAGCTCCAGGGCCAGCACCCGCGCCTCCTGGTCCGCGACCGCCGCCGCGAGGGGCTCGGGGAGCCAGCCGCCGCGGGCCAGACCGGCCGCGCCCTCCAGGGCCAGCTCGGCGGCGACCGTGCCGGCGGTCGGACGCTCGGCCGGGTCCTTCGCCAGGCAGCCCCTGATCAGCTCGCGCAACTCCTCCGGCACGGCGCCGAGTCCGGGCTCGTCCTCCGCGATGCGGCGGGTCGCCTCCTCGGCCGGACCCTCCGTGAACGGCGTCGTCCCGGTCGCCGCGTACGCCAGCAGCAGCCCCAGCACGAACAGGTCGGAGGCGGCGGAGACCTCCTTGCCCTCGATCTGCTCGGGCGTCAGATAGCCCAGCCGCACCGACAGCTGGCCGCCCGGCCGGGCCTCCGCCGAGGCGGCCGCGCCCAACGGGCCGAACGCGGTGAGCCGGGGCCCGTCGGCGGCCAGCAGCACCGTGCCGGGGGCCAGTCCCTGGAGCGCGGACCCCGTGGCGTGCACCCGGGAGAGGACCTCGGCGATGCCCGCGCCCAGTATCCGCACGGCCTTCTCGGGCAGCGGTCCGGCGATCCCGACCGCCTCGGCCAGCGGTAGGGCGGGGACGTAACCCGTCGCCGTCCACAGGGGTTCCGTACCGTCCTCGGACGTCCCCGCCGCCTCGCTCGCGTCCCCCGCGCCGCCGGTGTCCAGGGGCGGGCTCACCCAGCCCCCCGCGAGGCGTTCGGCGGTGCGCGCCTCCGCCCGGAAGCGGCGGCTGAAGACCGGTACGGCGGCCAGCTCGGGGCGGGCGGCGGTGACGAGGACGGTCTCGCCGGTCGCGGTGGACCGGGCCACGTACCGTACGGCGCTCGCCTGTTCGTCGAAACGGGCCAGCGTGGTGAAGCGGCCGAAGCGGCGTGGATCGTCCTGACGCAGCGCCTCCATGGCGCACCCCCTTGTGACCGTTCTTCGGCGACCGGACGGCCCGTCCCCCGGCGCCTGACCGCCGATCTTAGGGCCTGCGTCCCCGGCGCGGTCCGCGCCCGCCGCTCAGCCGCGGCCCGACGGTTTGGTCCAGGGCCAGTTGAGGGTGCGGCGTTCGCGGCCGTCCGGGGCGTACTCGTACACCCAGCCGCGCTGGAGGCCGAGCCGCTTGGTGTAACCGGCCGGGGCCCGCCGGTAGGCGTACACGGTGGCCGGGCCGCCGTCGGGGGAGGGCACCGGGACCTCGTACCACTTGGGCGGGTGGCCGGTCGGGCCCAGCAGGACCGGCAGGACCCGGCCGTCCAGGGGGCCGCCGCGGAAAGGGGTGTTCTCGCTCTTCACCGGGTCAGTCTGACGCAGGGGCGGCGGGCAGCAGGTGAGCCGCCTCCGCGACGACCGGAACCACCCGTTCCGCGAGCTGTCCGGCCGGGCCGTCGGGCCGTTCCAGGGCCAGCAGGTCGCGTACCACCGTCGCGGTCTCCGGGTCGGTGGCCGCGGTGGCGGCGAGCAGGGCGATCAGGTGGTCGACCAGCCAGCCGCGCAGCTCGGCCGCGGCCGGCCGCTTCCCGTCGTCCAGCCAGATCAACGACGCCGCCTCGACGGCCGCGATCCAACTGCGCACCATCATCCGCAGCCTCGGCCCGGCGGGCTCCTCCCCGGCCCCGCCCATCCGCCCGAGGTGGCGCAGGATCTCGTCCGCCGCCGCCCGGCGCACCCCGTCCACGATCGTCGTCGTCCGGGACGTCTCCACGACGCTGCCGCCCCGCAGCAGCGCGCTGAACCCGGTGTCGTGCTCGTCGACGAAGCGCAGATAGCGGTCGAGGACCCGCGCGACCCGCTCGGTCGGCGGGCCGGCCGGCGGTTCGGTGAAGCACTGCGTCAGCTCGTCGGCCGCCGAGCCCAGCGCGGCCTCGTACAACTGCTGGCGCCCGCCGGGGAAGTAGCGGTAGACGAGCGGCCGGGAGACCCCGGCCGCCACCGCCACCTCGTCGAGCGAGACCTCGTCGGGCGCCCGGTGGGCGAAGAGGCCGAGCGCGGCGAGGAGCAGTTGGGCGCGGCGCTCCTCGACGCTGAGCCTGCGGTACGTCGCCCGGGGCGGCGGGGCTGCGGCGGTGGAGGTCATGCCTTTGACCCTAAGGCCCCCGGGGCCCGTCCCTCTCGGCAGCACGGGGTTCAGGCCAGCAGCCCGGAGGCCCGCCACAGCCGGCGGCCGGGTCCGTTCAGCATCCCGATGTCCTCGAAGAAGTCGGTGAGCCGCTTCGCGCCGGTCTGCATGATCTCGGTGCGGTGGCCGCTGGCCTTCACCTGGGCGACGGCCTCGCGGCGGTCCAGGCCGACGTTCTCGTACACCTGCGGGTTCACGAAGCAGATCGAGAAGACGCGGGCCGCCTCGCCGCAGCTGAGCTTGGTGAGCTCCCGCTCCCAGCGCGGGGCGGTCACCATCTGGCGGCGCAGCTCCTCCCGGGCGTACCGGACGTGCCGGGCCTCCTCGATCACGTGGATGCGCGTCACCCCGCGCACCACGGTCTGCACCCGCTCGTCCGGGAAGGTCAGGCGCTGCATCCAGTCGAGGATCTCCTCGCCGAGCAGGGTCGCGGCGAACGAACCGGGGGTGGTGGAGACGGTCTTCAGGATGCGCGCCAGGTTGTGGTAGACGGGCGGCACCTGGTAGGCGGGGGCGCCGCTCCACTCGACCACGCGGCCGAACATGATCGAGTGCCGGCACTCGTCGGCTATCTCGGTGAGCGCGTAGCGGACGTGGTTGCTGGTGACGGGCTTGTCGTAGACGTGCCGGACGAGCAGCTGCATGAGGATGACCTCGAACCAGATGCCCAGCGAGGTCAGCGCCGCCGCCTCGTGGCGGGAGAGGTCGAGGCGCTGCTCCTCGGACATGCGGTCCCACATCGGCGTCCCGTACAGCGACAGCAGCTCCGGCGGCCAGAACCACTTGCCCTCCTCGACCGCCGAGTCCCAGTCGATCTCGGTGTCGGGGTCGAAGGAGTGCTTGGCCGAGGACTCGAGCAGCCGCAGGGCGACCTGTTCGCGGTCGCGGAGCGGGCCGAGCGCGTCGCGGAGCAGGGTCACATCGCGAGCGGTGACGGGCGGCGTCATGGTGGGAGCACCTCACACAAAGGATGGCCGGAGACGGGTGTTACCGGCGGTCACCCTTTATGAGACTGCCTGTCAGCAAGGCCGTCAATCCCTCGTGCGCGACTCTGTGCGACTTGTTGACCCGACGTCTACCAACGTGTGAACCTGCCGGGAGCAGTGGCTGATGCCTATTCAACTACCCATCGCATCACGGAAGTTGTCGATCACGTCGAGCTGTTCGAGGCGAAGGAGCCGTCCGTGTCCACACACGACCTGTACACCAGCCCGCCCGTCGAGCCGATCTGGCAGGTCCCCGCCACCGGGGCCGCCCGCTTCAGCTGGGACTACGACGACGGACGCGAACGCCTGCTCGCCCTCTACCAGAAGGGCAAGGACAAGCAGTGGGACGGCGCCAAACGGATCGACTGGTCGCTGGAGGTCGACCCCGCCGACCCGCTCGGCACCCCCGACGAGGCGCTCACGCTGTACGGCACCCCGCACTGGGCGAAGATGACGGAGAAGGACAAGGGCGAGCTGCGCAAGCACTACACCTCCTGGCAGTTCAGCCAGTTCCTCCACGGCGAGCAGGGCGCCATGGTGTGCGCGGCGCGCATCGTGGAGGCCGTCCCCGACCTGGACGCCAAGTTCTACTCCGCCACCCAGACCATGGACGAGGCCCGGCACGCCGAGATCTACGGGCGCTTCCTGCACGAGAAGATCGGCATGCTCTACCCGGTCAACGACAACCTCCAGGGGCTGCTGGGCGACACCCTGCGCGACTCCCGCTGGGACATGCCCTACCTCGGGATGCAGGTCCTGATAGAGGGACTGGCGCTCGCCGCGTTCGGGATGATCCGCGACACCACGACCAAGCCGCTGCCCAAGCAGATCCTCGCGTACGTCATGCAGGACGAGGCCCGCCACGTCGCCTTCGGACGGATGGCGCTGCGCGACTACTACAAGCAGCTGAGCGACGCCGAGCTCCGGGAGCGCGAGGAGTTCGTCATCGAGGGCTGCTACCTGATGCGCGACCGGCTCAGCGGCGTCGAGGTCCTGGAGAACTTCGGCATCGGCAAACAGGAGGCACAGGACCTCTCGGAGCACTCCGAGTACCTCCAGCTCTTCCGCAAGCTCCTGTTCAGCCGGATCGTCCCGTGCGTCAAGGACATCGGCCTCTGGGGCCCGCGCCTCCAGCAGGCGTACGTCGACATGGGCGTCCTCGAACTCGGCGACTCCAACCTCGACCTGCTGATGTCCCAGGACGAGGAGATGGCCGAGGCGCTGGACCGCGAACGCTTCGCCGCCGAGGAGGAGGCCCGCGTGGCGGAGGTCGCGGAAGCCGTGGAGGAGGGCGCGGCCGACGCCGCCTGAGGGGCCGGCGGGGCGGCCCGCGCACCGATAACCGGTGTACGCGACCGGGCCGGGCGGTCACGATGCCGGTATGACGACGAACCCGCCCCCCGCCACCGCCGCCGGGCGTGCCGCAGCCCGTCGCAGCCTCGAAGCGCTGGCGCTGGGCGACGCCTTCGGGGAGCGCTGGTTCCCGCTCTTCCGCGAGCCCCGGCAGGCCGCGAACGAGATCCGGGACCGCCGCACCCCGCCCGAGCCCCGCTGGCCCTGGACCGACGACACGGCCCTGGCCCGCGCACTGGACCGCTCCCTCGACGAGCACGGCCACGTCGACCAGGACCACCTGGCGCTCTGCTACGCCCTCGCCTTCGACGCCGACCGGGCCCGCGGCTACGGCCACGGCATGCACCTCCTGCTGCCCCGGCTGCTCGACGATCCGGCCGGCTGGCGGACGCTGGCCCCCGAGCTGTTCGACGGCGGCAGCCTCGGCAACGGCGCGGCCATGCGGGTCGCACCGCTCGGCGCCCGGTTCCACGAGGACCTGGACCACGTCGCCGCCCAGGCCGTGCTCTCGGCGGAGGTCACCCACGCCCACCCGGACGGCATCGCGGGTGCGGTGGCCGTCGCGGTGGCGGCGGCGCTCTGGGCACGCGGCGAACCGGGTCTGGAGGCGGTCGCGGACCGTACGCCCGACGGGCCGGTACGGGACGGGGCCCGGCGGGCGGCGGCGACCCCGTTCACCACGCCTCCGTGGCGGGCCGCGGAGCTGCTCGGCAACGGGCGGCGCATCCGGGCCGACGACACCGTGCCCTTCGCGCTGTGGACCGCGGCCCGCCACCCGGACGACCTGGAGGCGGCGCTCTGGGCGACCGCGGAGGGCCTCGGGGACGTGGACACCACGTGCGCCATCACGGGCGGCGTGGTCGGGGCGGCGACCGGGACGGCCGGTGTGCCGGAGGAATGGCTGCGCAGGCGCGAGCCGCTGGGGTGAGGGGCGGGAACGGCGGCCGGGGCGGTACCGGCGGTGCTTCGGCCCGCCACCTCTCCGGTCCCCGTCGCCTTCGGCCCGCCACCTTTCCGTCCGCGTCGCCTTCGGCGCGACGCCGCTCCGGTCCCCGTCGCTTTCCCCCCGACACCGTTCCGGTCCGCGTCGAAATTCCGTTCGCCCCCGTGTCGTACCGTGACCCCATGACCACCCCGCCGCACCCGCCGCAGGGCCCGTACGGGCCGCAGAACCCGCAGCACCCCTACAGCCCGCCGACAGCCGCGCCGGGGCCCGTGCCGCACCAGCAGCCCTACGGCCACCCGCAGCCGCCCCCGGCCCCGCCCCAGCAGGACCCGTGGGGTGAGTCGGCTCCGCCCGGGCAGGGCCCGTGGGGTGAGCCGGCCCCACCCCAGCAGGACCCGTGGGGCGAGTCGGCCCCGCCCCGACAGGACCCGTGGGGCGAGTCGGCCCCGCCCCGGCAGGACCCGTGGGGCGAGCCGGACCCGCAGGGCGGCGGTCGGCCGTCCCGGGGTTCGCGTCCGCCGCGCGGGAAGCGGGTCGGCCTGATCGTCGGGATCGCGCTCGGCGCGATGGTGGTGGCGGGCGGCATCGTCTTCGGCGTCGCCCGGTTCGCCGACCGGGGCAGCGAGCTCGTGTACCCGGAGGCGGAGTACCGGCTCGTCGTGCAGAAGCAGCTTCTGGACGGCGAGTTCACCCTCGGCGACGACCTCTCGGAGACCGAGGGCAAGGAGATCGAGGAGACCCCCGACGTCAGCGTCCGGGACGCCGAGGCGGTGGTCGCCCACTACACCTCCGCCGAGGGCGGGGCCCTGATCCTCTCGGGGATGTACGGGCGGCTGGCGAGCCCCTCCATGATGCGCGGCACGATCATGGAGGGCGCGGCGGACACCGGGGGCGGGAAGGTCGTCGTGCCCCCCAAGGAGTTCACGCCGCGGGGGTACGGCATCGTGATCGAGTGCCAGGTCGTGCAGTCGGACCAGCTCGGCACCCGCGCGAACGTCCCCATGTGCGCCTGGGCCGACGAGAACACCGCCGCCCTGGTCGCGCTGGTCCGCACACAGGACGTGGCCGAGGACGCGAAGTCCATCGACCTGGCGGCGGCGGCGAAGGAGACGGCCCAGGTCCGCAAGGAGGCCCGCAAGCCGCTCGGCTGAGACGGGAAACGGGCGGGCGGACGACCCGGGGCCCGGCGCCCTCCGGCGGGCGGACGGCCCGAGGCCCGGACCCTCCGGCGGGCGGGCGGCCCGGGGCCCGGACCCTCCGGCGGGCGGGCGGGCGGGCGGGCGGCCCGGGGCCCGGGGGAGCGCGTGCCGTCCCCCCGTACGCCTGTCGGCTGCGCCCGGCGGCCTCCCGCGTGCCGTCTCCCCGGCGGTCACCCCTCCCCGGCGGCGGGCGGTCTCCGCGCGGGCGGCAGGGCGTCCTCCAGCGTGCGGGCGGCGGCGAGCAGCCGGAGGTCCGCGCCGTGCGGAGCCACCACCTGGAGCCCCACCGGGCAGCCGTCCCCGGTGAAGCCGGCGGGCAGGCTCGCCGCCGGGTGCCCGCTCAGGTTGAACGCCCAGGTGAGCGCCGTCGAGTAGAGGTCCCCCGGGCCCTCGTGGCCGTGCGGCCGGTTCGGGGTGGCCGGGGTCAGCAGCAGGGCCCCGCCGTCGAGCAGCGCCGCCAGCCGCTCGTCGTTCGCCCGCCGCACCCGTACCGCCGCCGGGTCGTCCGGCGCCCCGCCCCGCACCGCCGTCCAGGCGTCCGCCGGGTCCAGCAGCCCGGTGTCCCGCTCCAGCAGCCGTACGGCCCCCGCCGCGACGAGCCGGTCCACCGCCGCCCGGACGACCGCCGCCACCTGGGGGTCCACCTCCGCGAACCCGAGGTCCTCGCTGTACACGGCGGGCAGCGGCGACGAGGGCCCCGGCGGGGCCGGGGGCGGAGGGAGGGGCGCGGGGGCCGGGGCGGCGCCGGGCGGCCCGCCGTCCTCCAGCACATGGCGCAGCCACCGCTCCGCCTGTGCCGCCGACCCGGCCAGCACCCCCGCAGAGGCCAGTCCGGACCGGTCGGGGGAGGGCAGCAGCCCGTTCGTCGTCTTCAGCCCGAACACCCCGCACCAGGCGGCCGGGATGCGGACCGAGCCGGCCCCGTCGCTGCCCGTCGCCAGCTCCGTCATGCCCGCCGCCACCGCGACCGCCGACCCGGCCGACGAACCGCCCGGCGTACGGTCCGCCCGCCACGGGTTGACCGTACGGCCCCGCGCCCCCTGCCCCCAGGTCTGCCAGTAGGTGCCCGGACCGGGCACCGAGGTCGCGCCGACCGGGACACCGCCCGCCGCGATCAGCCGGCGGGCCGCGTACGACCGGATGCCGGAGGCGCCCTTCACCGCGAACGGCCGCCCGCCCAGCGGGAGCCGGCGCTCCACGGCCTCCCGCTCCCGGGCGAGCGCCTCCTGCGGCCACACCTCGACGAACGCGTGCAGCGCCGGGTCCAGCCGCTCGATCCGCTCCAGGGCCCGCGCCACCGCGGAGGTCGTCCGTGTCATGGCACCAGTCTGCCCCGGCCCCGGCCCCGCCGGGCCGCCCGGGGGCGCTCCTCAGCGGCCCACGGCCCCGCCGCCGTCTCCGTCCCGGCGGTCGGCGTCCTCCTCCAGCGCCGCCTCCATCACGGCCCGCGCGATGGGGGCAGCGCTGCCGCCGCCGCTGATGTCGGCCCGGTCGGCGGAGGCGTCCTCCACGACCACCGCCACCGCCACGGCCGGGCGGCCGGACCCGGGGGCCCGGGCCCAGGAGATGAACCAGGCGTACGGCAGACCGGAGTTGTCGACGCCGTGCTGGGCGGTGCCGGTCTTGCCGCCGACCGTCACCCCCTCGATCGCCGCGTTCGACCCGGTGCCGTTCTCCACCACCTCGACCATCATCCGCTGGAGCTGCACCGCCGTCGACGGGCTCATCGCCCAGGAGGACGCGCCGGCCCCCTCCTGCCGGACCGTGTCCCCGTCAGCGGCGGTCACCCGGTCCACCAGATGCGGGCGGCGCAGATCCCCGCCGTTGGCGACCGCCGAGGCGACCATCGCCATCTGGAGCGGGGTCGCCGTCGTGTTGAACTGCCCGATCGAGGACAGCGCGAGCTGGTCGTCGCTCATGTCCGTGTCGAAATTGCTCCTCGCCACCCCGGACGGGATGCGCAGACCGGCGTCGTTGAAGCCGAACTTCTCCGCCGCCTCCACCATCCCCTCCAGCCCGACCTCCACGCCCAGACGCGCCATCACGGTGTTGCAGGAGACCCGGACGGCGTCCGCCAGGGACGCCTCCGCGCAGCCCTTCGCCTCGTCGGGCAGCGTCGTCCGCGTCCCCGGCAGGACGTACGGCGACGGGGTGTCCGTGGGGGCGTCGGCGTCCGTCACCGTCCGTGCGTCCAGGGCCGCCGCCGCCGTCACGATCTTGAAGGTGGAGCCCGGCGGATAGGTCTGCCGGATCGCCCGGTTGAGCATCGGCATGGTCGTGGACGCGTTCAGCCGGGTCCAGGCGTCGGTCACCGCCGCCCCGGTCCCCGACAGCCGCTCGGGGTCGTACGACGGGGTCGAGACCAGCGCCAGGATCGCGCCCGTCGACGGGTCCAGGGCGGCGACCGCGCCCCGCCGCCCGCCCAGCCCCTCGTAGGCGGCCTGCTGCACCGACGCCTCGACCGTGGTGACGACGTCGCCGCCGGGCTGCCTGCCCCGGGTGAACTCGTTCCAGAAGGGCAGCGGCGCCAGCAGCGGGTCCGTCCCCGAGAGCACCTCGTCCTCGGCGTTCTCCAGCAATGTGGTGCCGTACGTCTGCGAGGCGTAACCGGTCACCGGCGCGTACAGCGGGCCGTGCAGGTAGGTGCGCTCGAAGCTGAGCTGCTCGCCGGTCTCCTTGCTGCCGGTCACCGGCCGGCCCCCGACCAGGATGTCGCCGCGCGGCTGGTCGTAACGGGCGATCGTGGAACGGCGGTTGGCCGGATTGCCGTCCAGCGCGTCGGCCTCGAAGAGCTGGACGCGGGCCGCGTTGACGAGCAGCGCCACCAGCAGCAGCAGGCAGAAGGCGGCGGCCCGCCGGATGTGGCGGATCACCGGTCCCCCTCCCCGGCCGCCGCGGCGGACCCGGTCTCCGCCTGCTCCGGACGGGGGCGGCGCGCGACGTCGCTGACCCGGATCAGCAGCGCCACGATGATCCAGTTGGTGACCACGGAGGAGCCGCCCTGCGCCAGGAACGGCATCGCCATCCCGGTCAGCGGGATCAGCCCCATCACCCCGCCCGTGATCACGAACACCTGGAGCGCCAGGATCGACGCCAGGCCGATGGCCAGCAGCTGCCCGAACGGGTCGCGCAGCGCGAGCCCGGCCCGGTAGCCGCGCGCCACGAGCAGGGCGTACAGCAGGAGGACCGCGGTCAGCCCGGACAGCCCCAGCTCCTCGCCCGCCGTCGCCAGGATGAAGTCGGACTTGGCGGCGAAGCCGATGAGGATGGACCGGCCCGCCCCGAGCCCGGTCCCCAGCATCCCGCCCGCCGCGAAGGCGAACAGCGACTGGGCGAGCTGGCCCGGCCCCCGCCCCGCGTCGATCGAGGCGAACGGGTCCAGCCAGTCCTGCACCCGGCCGTGCACATGGGGTTCGAAGGAGCCGACGGCGTACGCCCCGACCGCGGCCAGGAGCAGACCGACCGCGATCCAGCCGGTCCGGCCCGTCGCCACGTACAGCATGATGACGAACAGCCCGAAGAAGAGCAGCGAGGTGCCGAGGTCGCGCTCCAGCACCAGCACCCCGACGCTCAGCAGCCAGATCGCCACGATCGGCCCGAGCACCCGGCCCGAGGGCAGTTGCAGCTTCCACACCCGGCGGCCGGTGTACGCGAGCGCGTGGCGGTTGGCGGCCAGGTAGGCGGCGAAGAACACCGCGAGCAGGATCTTGGCGAACTCGCCGGGCTGGAAGGAGAGTCCGCCGACTCGGATCCAGATCTTCGCCCCGTTCACCGCCGGGAAGAAGATCGGCACGGTCATGAGCGCGAGGGCGGCGGCCACCGAGAGGTACGCGTACCGCTGGAGCACCCGGTGGTCGCGCAGCAGCACCACCACCGCCGTGAACAGCGCGACGCCGAGCGTGGACCAGACGAGCTGGGCGGCCGCCGCCTGGTCCCCCGGCGTCTCCAGGTCGAGCCGGTAGATCAGCACCAGCCCGACTCCGTTGAGCAGCACGGCGATCGGCAGCAGCAGTGGATCGGCGTACGGGGCCCGGAAGCGGACCGCGACGTGGGCGAGCAGCGCCAGCGCGCCGAGCCCGCCCCCGTACCCGGCGACGTCCGGCGGCACCGCCCCGTCGTGGGCCAGACCGACCGCCGCGTAGCCGAAGACGGAGATCAACACGGCCCCGACGAGGAGGGCCAGCTCCACCCCGCGCCGCCGGGGCAGGCGTAGGTCGGGCGGGGGAGCGTCCGCCGTCGTTGCGGTCATGCCTCGCAACGTAGCAAGAGGCGCACGGTATTTCCCTTATGTCGCCCTTTGCTCATGTCAGAGCCCTCTCCCGCGCAGACGCGCCCGCCCGCGAAGCGCTCGGCGAGGGGGCCGGGCTTCACGGGCGGGCGGTGTGCGGGAGGTGCGGGTGACGCGAGGTCAGCACCACTGCGGGGCGGCGCCGATGTTCTCGATGTAGCGCGCCGAGCCCCAGGCCCACGTGCCGTCGCTCAGCAGGTACCAGCGGTTGTTGCCGTCGACGTTGTCGCCCGTGGTCTTGCAGAAGATGCTGACGACCGTGCCGTAGTCGACCGAGCCGACGATGCGGCTGCTGCGGGTCGGCTTGTCGCGGAGCAGCAGGTACGGCTTGGCGATGACCCGTCCCTTGTAGGCCTGGTTGGAGGCCTCGGGCTGGGCCTTGCCCTGCTGCCGCGCCTCCTTCTGCTGCGCCTCGTGCTCACGCTGCATCGCCGAGGCGGACAGCTCGTCGGAGGCCGGGTCCGGGGCGGACGCCTCCGCGCGCTGGCCGACGGGGCTGGGGTCGGCCGCCATCGCGACGGGTGCGGCGGCGGTCAGCGCCGCCAGCGTGCCGGTGGCGACGCAGAGACCGAGCCGGCGGAGCCGCGAGGGACGGGACAGGGGGGACATGCTGCCTCCAGGCGATGAGGAGAGGAACCGTGGGGGGTGACGAGCGGGGCTCGTGATCGTCACGCTAGGTTCGGCACACACGGTCCGCAACGCGTCACGGTGCGTCAGACGTACCCCGCGTTGGGCCGTCCGGGTCGTTCTCCTCCTCCGGGCCCCCCTGGCCACCGGGATTCCCGCCCGACGCGCCGTCGTCGGGCCCCTCGTACTCCGGCAGGGTCAACCGGGCGAGCGCCCCGCCGCCCGGGGCGGCGGCGAACTCCAGCCGGGCGCCGATGACCTCGGCCTGGCCGAGGGCGATGGTCAGACCGAGGCCGTGCCCCTTCCCCGCCCCGTCCGTACGGAACCGCTGCGGCCCGTCCTGCAGCAGATACGCCGGGAAACCCGGGCCGTGGTCCCGCACCGAGACCACCGGGCCGTCCACGTCCACCACCACGGGAGGCGCCCCGTGCCGGTGGGCGTTGGCGACCAGATTGCCGATCACCCGCTCCAGCCGCCGCCGGTCGGTCTCGACCCGGGCCCCGCCGCGCACCCGCACCTCGGTCCGGGCGCCGGACGCCCGGACCACCCGCTCCGCCACCGGCGCGAGATCGTGCACGGCGAGATCGACCCGCTCGGTACGCGCGTCGAGACGGGAGATCTCCAGCAGGTCCTCCGTCAGCGCCCGCAGCGCCTGGACCCGGTCGCGCACCAGCTCCGCCGGGCGGCTCGGCGGCAGCAGTTCGGCGGCGGCCGTCAGACCGGTCAGCGGGGTGCGCAGCTCGTGTGCCACGTCGGCGGTGAACCGCTGCTCGGCCTGGAGCTTGCGCTGGAGGGCCGAGGCCATGGCGTCGAGCGCCCCCGCCACGATCGCCACCTCGTCCTGGGCGCGGGCGGGGCGCGCCGTGCGGGGGTCGGCCACCCGGGCGTCGAGGTCGCCCGCGCCGATCCGGCGGGCCACCCGGGCGCTCTGGTGGAGTCTGCGGGTCACCCGGCCCACCGCGAACAGCCCGACGAGCAGGGTGGCGGCGATGGCCAGCAGCGAGGAGCCGATGATGGCCCGGTCGAGGCCGGCGATGGTGCGGGCGCTGTGGCGGTAGTCCGTCCAGGTCGCCAGCGCCCGCCCGTCCGCCGGACCCGCCGCCCACATCGCGGGCCCCCGCTCCCCGCCCCGGCCGCCCGGCGGACGCGGTCTCTCCGCGACGACGGTGCCCCGCTCGCCGCCCGCCGCCACCGTGCGCAGCGAACCGGGCAGGCCCGGCGGATCGATGTCGGACCCCGGGGGCAGCGGCTCCCCGGCCTCGTACGCCTCGGTGACCGCCGCCAGCTTGTCCAGCGTCTTCTCGCGGGCCTGCTCGACCACCTGCCGGGCGACCGCCGTGTGCACCAGGAAGCCGAGGAGGGCGGCGAGGGTGCAGCACATGGCGGTCAGGAAGACCGCCGACTTCCAGGTGAGGCTCGCGGTCCAGGAGGGCGCACGGAGACGGCGCCGCCTCACCGGGGCCCCCGGGAGGGAGCGGAGGTCGCGGTGGGCGTGGACGGCGGCTCCGGGGACGGCGTGCGACCCGGTCCCGGGGTCCCGCGGCGCTCGGGCGTCCGCAGGATCTCGTCCCGAGAGGGCAGCATCGCGCGCTGCCGGTCGTCCCAGGACCACGCGGTGCGGTACTCGTACCCCGGGATCACCGAGGGAGCCCGCATGATCACGTCCCGGCCCGCCAGCTCCACGCTGATCACGGCGTCGTGGGTGGCCATGATCCGGATCAGCCGGTCGCCGTCCGGCATGTAGACGCCCACGGCGAGCTGCCGGCCGGGCATCCGGATGCCGAGCACCAGTTCGTCCCGGCCGTCGCCGGTCAGGTCGCGGTAGTACGGAGGGAGGACCGGGCACGCGTCCGGCGCCGTCCGGCACGCCTCGATCCCGCGGACCGTGGCGTCCGGCAGCTCGCCCAGCCCGCTGTCCCGGTCCGTTTTCGCCCCGAGCCCCTTCTGCGCCACGGTCACCGGGTCCAGCCGCCGCACGTCGCCGCCGACCACCCGGACACCCGGGATGCGGGCCGTCTCGCCCTCGCCGTAGTCGTACGGGGCGGCGGAGGCGGGCGGCAGATCGGGCCACAGGCTCTGGGGCTCGACGGCCGACGGAGCCCGCCCCGCGCTCCTCAGCTCCCCGGCCGTGCCGCAGCCTGCCAGCAGGGCGAGCGCGGCGACGGCGCACACGGCGGTACGGCTCGCCGCCGGGACGCGGTGGGGGCGCACGGCTCGTCTCCTCGTCTCCTCTACGACGACACCGGTCTCACACCCTAAAGGGACGAAGGCGGACCATGCGGACTTCACGCCCCCCGAGGGGCGCCGGCGGCCGGGGCGGCCGTCACCGGCGGAAGGACCGCCGGGTCAGCGCTGGTACGGGTTCTGGCCGGGCGGCGTGAAGCCGGGCTGCTGCGGGGCCTGGCCGTAGGCGGTTCCGTCCTGCCCGGCCGCGGCCTGGGCGAGCAGCCGGTCGGCCTCCTCCTTCGGTATCTGCCGCTCCCCGCCGCAGAACGTGCACTGGGTGGCGTACTTCGTCGAGAACGGGAACAGCGGCACGAAGAACAGCGTGAACTTCGTGACCCGCCGGCGCAGGGTGTGCGCCGCCGGATTGCCGCACCAGCCGCACACCATCGTCAGGACGGCCAGTTGGTGGAGATAGCCCTTGGTACCGAAGATGATCATGTCGTACTCCCTTTCCCCGCCCCCCGAAGTGCCCGTCGGCACAGCGCCAGGAGCTTCTCGTCCTCATGGATGTCATGACTGCCGTACCCGCCGTCCATCGCGTTGTGACGGCGCACGGAGGCGAGTTCGCTCCGCAGGACGGGTGCCGCTGCGGCCCCTTCCGGGACCGGCCCCATCCCTACCAGGCATTCTGCCACCCGGACCCGGACATGGCGGCTGCGTTCCCAGGCGGCCAGCAGCGCCTCGACGGCCTCCCCGGCCCGGCCGGTCACCTGCCACAGGGCGACCGCCGCGTCCACCCGCAGCCACAGCTCCTCGTGCGCCAGCAGAGCGCGCAGCCGGGGCGCGACCACCGCCGCGCGCGGGCCGAGCGTTCCCAGCGCCACCGCCGCCGCCCGCCGGTCGTGCACCTGGTCCGACTGGAGGCCCTCGATCAGGACCGGCAGCACCGCCTCGGCCTCCCCGGCGATCGCCCACAGCGCCTCGGCGGCCTCCGTCGCGGACGCCGTCCCCGGGCGGCGCAGCAGCACCCGCAGCTCCGGAACGGCCTCCCGGGCGGCGGGCCCGAACGAACCCAGCGCCCGCAGCGCCGCCGTCCGCAGCCACTCGCCCCGGTACTCCGGCGCCCCGCGCAGCACCCGTAGCACCTCGGGGGCGGCCTCGCCCGCCCGCAGCCCGGTCAGCCCGGCCAGCAGCGGGCTCGCCCGGTCGTAGGCGCCCTCGTCCAGCTCCACCTCCGCCAGCCGGCGCCGCAGCGCCCCGGCGAGCGGCCGGGCCGCCGCCCCGAGGTGGACCACCGCGGCCCCCACGTCGTGCGGCACGCGCGGCAGCTCCAGCGCCGCCGTGAGCGCGGGCAGCGCACGGGCGTCGCCGAGCCGGGCCAGCGCCTTGACGGTGGAGCCGAGGCCCGGCGGGCCGCCGGCCCACGTCCGCACCCACCCCTCGGGGCCGGCGGCCAGCCGGGCGGCCAGGGCGTCGGCGGCGGGCGCGGCGAGGGAGAACAACTCCTCCAGGACATGCGACGCAGCCTCGGCCAGCCGGGGGTCGGGGTCGGCCAGCTGCTCGCCGACGAGCGCCACCAGCTCCTCGTAGGAGCCGCGCCAGGCCCGTATCAGCCCGCCGCTCATCCGGACGGCATCGATCCGCTGGCGGCGGTCGGGGCTGCGCAACTGGTCGGCGAGGAGCGCGGTGCGGTCGGCCACCCGGTCGTCCAGGCCGACGTGCAGGGTGCGCAGCAGGTCCGCGGCCCAGGGGGCGCCGCTGCCGGCGTTCTCCTGCGCGGCCAGGGCCCGTACCTGCCCCACCAGCGTCGGAGCGGCGATCTGCTCGCCCCGGTGCGTCACCGGCTCCGCCTCCGCCGCGGGGGCCTCGACCACTTCGGCGGCGACCGCGTCGGCGTCCGCCGGCTCGACGCCCGCCCCCTGCGGCGGCTCCGCGTCGACCGCCTCCGCGCCCGGAGCCCCGTCGTCCGGCGCCTCGGAGTCCTCCGCTCGCGCGCCCCGGACCCCGGCGGGAGCCGTCCCGGCGGACCCGCCCCGCCCGGCGTCCTGCCCGGCGCCGGCCTCCCGGTCCGGCGCGGCGCGCATCTCGCGCAGCAGCCCCGAGACCACCGGCACCACGTCCCCGGGCAGTCCGTCGGGCGAACAGCGCGCCAGCTGGGCCAGGGCCGCGAGCCGCAGCCCCGGCGAATCCGCCCGCTCCGCCAGCCGGCCCAGCCACCGCCCGACCCGCTCCGCCAGCGGCCGGTGCCGCAGGGCGACCCGCCCGGCCGCCTCCACGAGGGCGAGCCGTACCTCCTCGGCGGGCTCCACCGGCAGCCGTTCCCGCAGCAGCGCGAGCACCCGTACGGGATGGCGGTGCAGTGTGGCGAGCGCCAGCGGGGCCGCGAGCCGCACCCCGGGGTCCTCGTCGGCGACCAGCTCGAAGAACACGTCCGCGCCCGCGGTGACCGCGGCCGCGGCCATCGCGTAGTTCGCGGCGCCCTCGATCTCGTCCTCGTCGATCTCCGCCTCGTCGTCCTCGTCGAGGTCGAAGCCGCCGATGCTGGTGAGCAGTTCGACCACGCTGCCCCGGTCCTGCACCCCCGGGTCCACCACCAGCTCGAACAGGTACGGGATGCACGCGAGCGTGCACGCGTACACATCGCCCTGGTGGTGGACCGCGCCGTACATGCCGTCGAGCGCCGCCTCCCGTTCCGCCGGGTCGTCGGACGCCAGCCCGCGCAGCAGGTGGGGCACGTCGTCGGCAGGCCCGTAGGCATGCTCCATCGACGCCCAGTCGACCTCGTCGATTCCCGAGAACACGCCATCCCCTCCCCGCGATCACGGCAGCGCCCGGACCGGCGCGCCCCGTGGCGGCGTCCTGTCCGTCGCACCCCTCCCGGCGCCCTGGAGAAAGCGCCTGCGCAGAGTGTGCACCACCGGTCCGACAATCCACCCGCCACTTGTGGCCTTTCCTCGCGTCGTAACGAGGTCATGACCGTGTCAAGACGATGCGGCTGTGCGACC
Source organism: Streptomyces sp. NPDC017448 (assembly GCF_044330565.1). NCBI lineage: Bacteria > Bacillati > Actinomycetota > Actinomycetes > Kitasatosporales > Streptomycetaceae > Streptomyces > Streptomyces sp. NPDC017448. Next base: position 146,377 of record NZ_JBIRLM010000012.1, read on the forward strand.
CCGGTGCGGTGGTACGGGCGGCCTCCCGGAGGGACCGGGAAGAACGGAGTGCGCCACCGGGCTGCGCGAGGGGCCCGGAGCGGGGTCCGGGCAGGCCCGGGGACGTCGTCCGGGCAGGCCCCGAGGTGTCGTCCGGGCGGGCCGGGGACGTCGTCCGCGCGGCGGGGAGCGCCACCGGGGCGGCGGACGCGCCGGTTCCGGGGCGTTCGGCGGGGCGGGCGGACCACCGGCCACCGCGGGAGCCGGTCGACGCCACGGAGAACCACGCGGTCCGCTTCCGGCGGGTCCACCGCGCCGACGGTGGCCGGATCCGGTGCCGCGAGGCCGGCGCACCGGACGAGGAAGAGGTCTCCGGGCCCTCTGCTCCGGCCCCGCCGGGCCCCCGCCCCCGGCCCGCCCCGGCATCGTCCGGTTCCCGCCCCCGGCCCGGTGACCCGCTGCCGCACGCCCCCGTACGCTACGGCCCATGAGCCAAGAGGCCCCCGTGGGACGGGTGATCGACGGCCGCTTCACCCTGGGGGAGCGGCTCGGCAGTGGTGGCATGGGCATGGTCTGGCGGGCCCGCGACGAGGCGCTCCACCGCGACGTCGCGCTCAAGGAGGTACGGCCCCCCGACCCGGCTCTCGCGGAGTACGACCCCGAGGGCGCCCGCACCCTGCGCGCCCGGGTGCTGCGCGAGGCCCGCGCCCTGGCCCGGGTCGACCACCCCAACGTGGTGACCGTCCATCACATCGTCGACCCCGGCGAGGACGGCTACCCGTGGATCGTGATGGAGCTGGTGGCCGGCGCCTCCCTGCACGACCGGCTCGCCGCCGGGCCCATGGAGCCCGCCGAGGCCGCCGACATGGGGCGCGGCATTCTCTCCGCCCTCCGTGCCGCCCACGCCTGCGGTATCCAGCACCGCGACGTCAAGCCCGCCAACGTCCTGCTCCGCCCCGACGGCCGCCCCGTCCTCACCGACTTCGGCATCGCCGCCATCCGCGAGGCGACCAGCCTCACCCTGACGGGCGCCCTCGTCGGTTCGCCCGACTACATAGCCCCCGAACGCATCCGGGGCGCCGAGGGCGACCCGGCCTCCGACCTCTGGTCGCTCGGCATGCTGCTGTACGTCGCCGTCGAGGGGCACCACCCGCTGCGCCGGGCCTCCACCCTCGCCACGCTGGCCGCCGTGCTCGACGAGGAGATCCCGCCGCCGGTACGGGCCGGGGCCCTCGCCCCGGTGCTGAACGCCCTGCTCACCCGGGACGTCCCGGCCCGCCCGGACGCCGAAGCCCTCGACCGGCTGCTGGCCGAGGCCGCCCGGGGCGGCGCGGGCACGGCCCCGACGCCCACGGAGCCCGTACGGGAGCGGCCCGCGTCCGCCGGGTCCGCGCACGGCGGTTCCGGGCACAGCGCGCCCACCCGGCCGCCCGCACCGGCGCCCCCGCCGCACCACCCCGCGTCGCCCGTGTCCGGTCCCTCCGCGTCGCCCGCGCCGGAGCCCTCCGGGCCCGACCGGGAGCCCCCGGGGCCCACCCCGCCCGGCGGGCCCGTCCGGTCGGACGGCCTGCAGGACCGCGTCGCGACTGGCCACGGCTCCCCGCCCACCGGCGCTTCGGCCCCCTTCTCCCCCCGCCCCCCGCAGCAGTCTTCCGCCCACCCCTCCGCGGCCCCGCACGCTCCCGGCCGCCGCGTCGAGCGCCGGGCGTGGAGGATCAGCGCGGCCTCGTCCGTCGTCTCGGCCGTGGTGATCGCCGGCGCGATCCTCTGGACGGCCGACCCGTTCTCCTCCCGCGGCTCCGAGGACGACAACCGCCCCCGCGACCGGGCGAGCGCCCCGCGGACATCGGCTCCCGCGCCGGCCCCGGCGGCCGGGGACGCCGGGGCCGCCGGGGACACCGGGGGCGAGGACGTGCCGGAGACCGTGGACCTGCTGACCCCCCAGGGGGCGCGGACCGCGATCAAGGCGTTGAAGCCGCTCATGGGCGGGACGAAGGTCACCGACTTCACCCTCTACGAGCACCACGCCTCCGCCCAGGCGCCGTTGAAGTCCAACGCCGCGCTGTACGACCGCTTCAGCTACCGCGACGGCCGGGCGAAGAACGACGGCATGGGCGGCACCCTGATGGCCCGGTCCACCACGATCGACCTGGACTCCGTCGACTGGGACGCGCTGCCGGCCCTGCTGAGGACGGCGGAGAAGACGCTCAACGTCGACGAACCGGAGAGCCGTTACGTGATCGTGGACCCCTCCTCGCCCTTCCACGGCGACCGCCCGGTGCTGCGCGTGCACGTCTCCGACTCGCACGGCGGCGCCTTCCTCACCGCCGGGCTGGACGGCCGGGTCATCGAGAAGAGCCCGCGCCCCCAGGGCTGAGCGCCGGCCGGATCGGGTCCGGGAGCTGCGGCAGGTCCAGATCGAACGGGCTCCGCTCGATGACGTACGTGCAACTGGTGTACGTGTAGCCCGGCTGGACCTTCGTCCCGGAGGAGTAGCTGTCCACGCGGGCGGTCGCGCCCGTGCCGTGCTTGTAGAGGAAGTGGTACTCCCCGGCGGGGAGCCGGAGCCGGGCCTTCGGATAGTTCCTGCCGCTCGCCCGGCAGGCCCGCCGCGAGCCCTCGGAGGCGCTGTACCGCTCGCAGCCGGCGCACGTCTTGAGGCTGACGGTGCCGGTGACCGGGCCGGTGTAGAGCACCTCGACCGTGTTGGGCGCGTCGTTGCTGATGACCAGCTCCATCCGGGGACCGCCGGGCCGCTTCGACGGTGGCAGCCGCTTGCCCGCGGCCGGCCGGTCGTCGGCTATCTCGGCGGCTATCGCGATGTTCCGCGCCTGCCGCACCCGCCCGTCGCCCTTGTACGTCCGCGCGAAATCGGTCAGCGTGGTGCGGGCGGCGCCGAACTCCCCGTCCTCGAACTGGTCGATCCCGCAGGCGTACACCCCGTCCACGACGCCCTTGTCGGCAGCGGCGCGCAGCTTCCTCACGCCGTCGTCGGGAAGCTGGGAAACGGTGGCGCCGAGGCCGCGCAGGACCTCGGTGGCCGCACACGGCTCGGCCCCCTTCACCGCCGCCGCCTGGGCCGTGATCCGCTCCTCGATCGCGGGCCCGACCTGCCGCGCGGAGGCGGAGTCGGGGAACGTGCGCAACAGCTCGCCCAGCTCCGTGCCGCCGCCGCCCACTCCGCCCAGGCGCGACACCCCGCACCCGTACAGCGACTCGGCGAGGGGCTCGTCGGGCCAGGAGGCCAGGTCGCCCAGCAGCTTCCGGCCCACCGAGTCCGGCAGCGTCCGCAGATGGGTCAACGGTGCGACGGCCGCGCAGTGCTGCTTCTCCGCGTACGGGGCGGAGACCGCGTCGTAGTACGCCTTCAGCCGGTCCGGCACGAGCTTCGCGGCCCGGGAACCGGGATGGTCCTGCGCGAGCGCCCGGTAGACGCCGAGCGCCCGCGCGTACTCGCCCTCAGCCGAACCGTACGGCTGCCGCGCGGCCGCGGCGACCCGCTCGTCCCCGCCCGCCAGCCTCTCCAGCAGCATCTGCTCCCGCGCCTCCTCGCGGGCGGAGCCGTACACCGCCGCCCCGCCCGCCGGCACGGCCAGCAGCACCACCCCGAGGCCGACCGCCACCACCGGCCGCCACGCCCCGCCCAGGGCCGAACGCCGGGCGATCCGGGCCCCGTCGGCGGCGGCGGCCACCAGCACCAGCAGATACCCGACGAGGACACCCCGGGGCACCCCGTCCGGATCGGCCGGCAGGGCCGCCCACACCAACAGCCCCGACGCCGCCCAGCAGACCGCGGCCCGCCCCCACCGCCCCAACAGGGCGTACCCGAGGCCGAGCCCGGTCAGGTTGAGCAGCGCGGCGGCGACCGCCCGTAACGACGCACCGGGCGGCGGCGGCCCGACCGACGGCGCGTGAGGGGGAGGCGGCGGCACGGCCGCGTCGCCCCCGTACCCCGAACCCCCGAAACGATCACCGGACTCCATCACGGTCCCCCCGCCGTCGAGCCGAAAAAGTCACCGGGAATCTGCCCGGCGGCGGGGCGCCTCACGCGCGAGGGGGCATGCGTCCTTCGCCCCCCGCCGAGCGCGGTGAACGGACCGGGGCCCGGGGCGCGGCCCCCACGCCGGTCCTTCCCGACGGGCCGGCCCGCGTACGTCTCCGCTTCCCCGCCCGGAAGGACGAAAGTCCGGCAGCCCGGCGCCGTGGCAGACCGGGGGGGGAGACCCCGCGCATCACGCACCGGCCCGGCCTCTTCACATGTTCTCCGCCCTCCCAACCGCCCTGTGTGGCACCGTGGATCGACTGGTGATCCGGGCGTCCGGACATCCGCTGAGGGGGACCTTGATGCGACTTCGTACCGCCGCGGCCTCGGCCGCACTCGTGCTGGGGGCCGTGACCGGCGCGTCGGCCTGCTCGTCCCCGCCGGCCGCCCCCGACCGTCCGGCCGCGCCCACCGCGGAGGCTCCCCCCAAGGGGGTGGAGGGGAAGATCGAGGCGGGCGAACGAGCCCCGGGCGCGCCCGAGTCGAAGGAACAGAGCGTGGCCGGCCCCGCGAAGTGCGCCACGTCCGCCGCCGAGATCCCGGCGGAATGCGCCCTCGCCCCCGCCTTCGCCGACTTCACCGAGGGGGAGCGGGCGGACGGACCGCCGTCCCGGCCCTGACCGGCCCGCCACGAGCAGGAGAAACAGGGGGCGGGCACACGACCGTGTGCCCGCCCCCTGTTTTCGTGTGTACGGCCCGCGTCACCGGAGGAAACCGGGAGCGCACCAGGCGCATCGTGAAGCACGGGCGTCACAGAAGCCCCTTCCCTCCGTCACAACGATCTCTTAGTCTCACACTCTGTTCACATTGGGTAAAAGACGATCTCGACACCGAGGTCAGGCGCGGGGGTAGTGGAGCATGCGTGGAAACCGGCGCTCGAAGTTGAGCGTTCTCGCCGGAGCGTCGGCGCTCGCCCTCTCGGCCGCCACCGCGACGCCGGCGCTCGCCCGCGACGCCGCCCGGGCCGCCGTGGAGGTGTCGATGCCCGCGGACATCGGCATCGTCGAAGGCGTCGCCACGGCGCCCGGCGCCGAACCGGGCACGGACACGCCCTTCCCGGCGGACGAGGACGAGACGGGAACGGCCGGAAAGGCGGAGGCGGTGGTGTCCGCCCAGGCCGCTCCGCCGTCGAGCACGTGCCTCGGCGGTACCGCCGCCTACGGCGCGAAGGGGTGCTTCCAGCACAACGGAGACATCGTCTGGGCCGGCGACACCCAGAAGGACGGCATGTCCGCGGCGGTCGGCGTCTACACCGACTACGGGCGCGCCGCGGAGGTCTGCGTCAACAAGCTCGGCGCGGCCACCTGGGCGACCTGCAACAAGGACTACCGCGAGAGCGGCGACATACGTCTGCGCGTCCTGCGGTACGACGGCGACACCGGCAAGTTCTACCAGCCCGAGGCGTGGTCGGGCTGGCTCCCGGTCGACGGGAAGTTCTGAGCGACCGCCCCCTGCTCGCGCAGCCGGGCCGGACCGTACTCCGCTCGCCCTCACACGGGTGCGGCCGGGGCGGGAACATGAAAAAACCGGACCAGTCTCCGCTGGTCCGGTTCTTCGATCCGGAAGTGCCCCCGGCAGGATTCGAACCTGCGCACCCGGCTCCGGAGGCCGATGCTCTATCCCCTGAGCTACGGGGGCGTATCGCGGTGTTGCTCTGCGACGGGTGAAACACTACCAGCTCCCACGGGGTGTCCGTGAACAGGTATTCCGCACGGGCCCGCGCGCCGGGTGCTCCCGGCCGGACGGCCCGGCCGGAGGGGAGGACCCGTCCGGGGCGGAAGTGGACAAAACCCGGACGCCGCCCCTTCGGCGGACCTACTCTCGAAGGGTGTCAGGGGCGTACGGCCGCGTGCTTGTTGTCGACGACAACAAGGTCATCCGGCAGCTGATCAGGGTCAACCTCGAGCTGGAGGGCTTCGAGGTCGTGACCGCGGCCGATGGTGTCGAATGCCTGGACCTGGTCGGAAGAGTCCGCCCCGACGTGATCACCCTCGACGTCGCGATGCCCCGGCTGGACGGCCTGCAGACCGCCACCCGGCTGCGTTCGGACCCCCGCACCAGCCGTCTTCCCATCGCCGTCGTCAGCGGCTGCACCCCCTACGAGGTCGACGCGGGCGTCGCGGCCGGGGTCGACGCGTTCCTGGCGAAGCCGTTCGAGCCGAGCGAGCTGGTGCGGATCGTGCGCCGGCTGGCGAACGGCGAGGAAGGGCCCTCGCCGGGCGGGCGGCGCGAGGCCGGGCGCGCGGGCAGCGCCACCGGCTGACCGGGGGCGGCGGGCCCGGTGCTCCGGTGGGCGGGCGTGCGGACGGCCCCGCCGGTGAACCCCCGCCGTGGAGCCGGGCCGCCGGGAGCCGGACGCGGTCCGGCCGACCGCATGGCGAAACCGGGTCGCGGAGTGCCCCCCTCTCTCACCTACGCTTGACCCGTGACCCCCGCCGACCTCTCCCGGACCGTGCTGCACGCCGTGCGCCGTGCGGTCGACGAGGAAGCGCTGCACGCGCCCGTGCCCGCGCACGTGCGGGTGGAACGGACCCGGCCCGGCGGGAGCGGCGACTACGCCTGCGCCGTCGCGCTCCAGCTCGCCGGCCCCGCCGCACTGCCCGCCCTGGAGGTCGCGCGCATCCTGCGGGACCGCGTCGCCGCCGAACCCGGCGTCGGGCGGGTCGAGATCACCGGCCCCGGGTTCCTGAGCTTCACCCTGGCCGCCCCCGCCGAGGGGGACCGGGCCGTGCTCGCCTCCGTACGGGAACAGGGGCCCGCGTACGGGCACGGGGACGCGCTCCGGGGCGAGGCCCCGCACCTCCGCCACGGGCGGGAGGCGCGCGCCGCCGTCACCGCCGACGCCGTGCGCCGGCTCCTCGCCGCCCAGGGCGCCCGGGTCCGGGTCAGCAGCCCGGAGCCGCCCGACCCGGACTGGCCCCGCCTCGGCGTCGCCCTCGACGCGCCGCCCGCCCCGGGCCCGGCCCGTACCGCCGACGCGCCGCCCGCCCCGGGTCCGGCCGGGCCCCTCGGCGACGAGCCGCACAGCGGGCGCGGGCCGCACCGCCCGGACCGATCGCGCACCGGCGTGCGCGCTCCGCACCCCCGGCGCCCCGTACCGGCCACCGAGATCCGCCCCGTCCCCGCCGGGGCCACCGCGGGAGAACTGCTGGAGCGGCTCGGCCCCGACGCGGCCCGCTGGGGGCTGCTGCGGGCCGCCGGGCACGACCGCGCCGCCCTCGGCCCCGAACTGCTCGTGCAGGGGGAGGCCAATCCGCTCTTCCTGGTCCGTTACGCCCACGCCAGGGCCCGCGCCCTCACCCGGGGGGCCGCCCTCCTCGGCTTCACCTCCGAGCCCGCGGGGCCCGCCGCGCCCGGCCGGGGGGCCGGACCCGCCGTGCGGAACCGGGACGCCGGTCCCGCCGCGCACCTCGTGCACGACGCCGCCGCCCGGCCCCTCCTCGACCTCATCGCCGACCACCCCGGTGTCCTGCTCGCCGGGGCCCGTCACCGCGCGCCCGACCGGGTCGCCCGGCAGCTGGAAGCCGTCGCGCACGCGTTCTTCGACTTCCACGACTCCTGCCCGCCCCTGCCCGCCGGTGACGAGAAACCCTCGGCCGCCCACCGCGCCCGGCTGGCCCTCGCCGAAGCCGCCGGGACGGTGCTGGCAGGCGGCCTGTCCCTGCTCGGCATCCGCGCGCCCGAACATCTCTGACGAGATCAGAAGAGACCCGAGAGAACACCACGATGAGCCGCTCCGCACACCCCGCAGGCCCCCGCCACGCCGACGTCCTCCCCGAGGGCCACTACTCCGCGCCCCCCGCCGACCTCAACGCCCTCGACGAGAAGGTCTGGTCGCGCACCGTCACCCGCGACGCGGACGGGGCCCTCACCGTCGGCGGGATCGCCGTCGCCCGGCTCGCGGAGGAGTTCGGCACCCCGGCCTACTTCCTCGACGAGAGCGACTTCCGCGCCCGCTGCCGGGCCTGGGTCGACGCCTTCGGGCCGGACGCCGACGTCTTCTACGCCGGGAAGGCGTTCCTCTCCCGCGCCGTCGTGCGCTGGCTCACGGAGGAGGGGCTGAACCTCGACGTCTGCTCCGGCGGCGAGCTGACCACCGCCCTCGACGCGGGCATGCCCGCCGAGCGCATCGCCTTCCACGGCAACAACAAGACCGTCGCCGAGATCGAGCGGGCCGTCGGGGCCGGCGTCGGGCGGATCGTGCTCGACTCCTTCCAGGAGATCGTGCGCGTCGCCCACATCGCCCAGCGCCACGGCATCCGCCAGCGGGTGCAGATCCGCGTCACCGTCGGCGTCGAGGCCCACACCCACGAGTTCATCGCCACCGCCCACGAGGACCAGAAGTTCGGCATCGCGCTCGCCGGCGGACAGGCCGCCGAAGCGGTGCGCCGGGCCCTCTCCCTCGACGGGCTCGACCTCATCGGCGTCCACTCGCACATCGGCTCGCAGATCTTCGACATGGCCGGCTTCGAGGTCTCCGCCCGACGTGTCGTACAGCTGCTCGCCGAGATCCGCGACGAGCACGGCGTCGAACTGCCCGAGATCGACCTCGGCGGCGGCCTCGGCATCGCGTACACCTCCGACGACGACCCTCGTGAGCCGCACGAGATCGCCAAGGCGCTCAGCGACATCGTCACCCGCGAGTGCGAGGCCGCGAAGCTGCGCACCCCGCGCATCTCCGTCGAGCCCGGCCGCGCCATCGTCGGACCCACCGCGTTCACGCTGTACGAAGTGGGCACGATCAAGCCCCTGGAGGGGCTGCGGACGTACGTCAGCGTCGACGGCGGCATGTCGGACAACATCCGTACCGCGCTGTACGACGCCGAGTACAGCGTCGCCCTCGTCTCCCGCACCTCGGACGCCGAGCCGATGCTCGTCCGGGTCGTCGGCAAGCACTGCGAGAGCGGCGACATCGTGGTCAAGGACGCGTTCCTCCCCGCCGACCTGGCCCCCGGCGACCTGATCGCCGTCCCCGCCACCGGCGCGTACTGCCGCTCCATGGCGAGCAACTACAACCACGCCCTGCGTCCGCCCGTCGTCGCGGTCCGCGACGGAGAGGCGCGCGTCATCGTCCGACGCGAGACGGAGGAGGATCTCCTGCGTCTCGATGTCGGCTGATGAAATAGTCGTCTCAGGATCCGGACGGGGGTCAGAAACCCCCGTCCGGTGAGTGAGACTGGTTCCCGATGAGCATGTATGAGAAACGAGGTCGGATGATGCGTACGCGTCCGCTGAAAGTGGCGCTGCTGGGCTGTGGTGTGGTCGGCTCAGAGGTGGCGCGCATCATGACGACGCACGCCGACGACCTCGCGGCGCGCATCGGCGCGCCCGTCGAGCTCGCCGGCGTGGCCGTCCGCCGGCCCTCGAAGGTGCGCGAGGGCATCGACCCCGACCTGATCACCACCGACGCGACCGCCCTCGTGCGGCGCGGCGACATCGACGTCGTGGTCGAGGTCATCGGCGGCATCGAGCCCGCCCGGACGCTCATCACCACGGCGTTCGAGAACGGCGCGAGCGTCGTCTCCGCCAACAAGGCGCTGCTCGCCGAGGACGGCGCCGCCCTGCACGCCGCCGCCGAGAAGTACGGCCGCGACCTCTACTACGAGGCCGCCGTCGCCGGGGCCATCCCGCTGGTGAGGCCGCTGCGCGAGTCGCTCGCCGGGGACAAGGTCAACCGGGTGCTCGGCATCGTCAACGGCACCACCAACTTCATCCTCGACAAGATGGACACCAGCGGCGCCGGCTACTCCGAGGCGCTCGACGAGGCCACCGCCCTCGGGTACGCCGAGGCCGACCCCACCGCCGACGTCGAGGGCTTCGACGCCGCCGCGAAGGCCGCGATCCTCGCCGGTATCGCCTTCCACACCCGCGTGCGGATCGGCGACGTGCACCGCGAGGGCATCACCGAGGTCACCGCCGCCGACATCGCCTCCGCCCGCCGGATGGGCTGCACCGTCAAACTGCTCGCCATCTGCGAGCGCGCCGCCGACGGGGCCTCCGTCACCGCCCGCGTCCACCCCGCGATGATCCCGCTCAGCCACCCGCTGGCCTCGGTCCGCGAGGCGTACAACGCGGTGTTCGTCGAGGCGGAGGCCGCCGGACAGCTCATGTTCTACGGCCCCGGCGCCGGCGGCTCCCCGACCGCCTCCGCCGTCCTCGGCGACCTCGTCGCGGTCTGCCGCAACAAACTGGGCGAGGCCACCGGGCCCGGCGAGTCCGCCTACACGCGCCTGCCGGTCAGCCCCATGGGCGAGGTCGTCACGCGCTACCACATCAGCCTCGACGTGGCCGACAAGCCGGGCGTGCTCGCCCAGGTCGCGACGGTCTTCGCCGAGCAGGGCGTATCCATCGATACGGTGCGCCAGCAGGGAAAGGACGGCGAGGCGTCCCTCGTCGTCGTCACCCACCGCGCGCCCGACGCCGCCCTCTCCGGGACCGTCGAAGCGCTGCGCAAGCTCGACACCGTGCGCGGTGTCGCCAGCATCATGCGTGTTGAAGGGGAGTAAAGGACCCATGACCAGCAAGGGCACCCACCAGTGGCGCGGCATCATCGAGGAGTACCGGGACCGCCTTCCGGTCACGGCGACGACGCCGGTCGTCACGCTTCGTGAGGGCGGTACGCCGCTCGTACCGGCGCAGGTCCTCTCCGAGCGCACGGGCTGCGAGGTGCACCTCAAGGTCGAGGGCGCCAACCCCACCGGTTCGTTCAAGGACCGCGGCATGACCATGGCCATCACCCGGGCCAAGGAGGAGGGGGCGAAGGCCGTCATCTGCGCCTCCACCGGCAACACCTCGGCCTCCGCCGCCGCGTACGCCGTGCGCGCGGGGATGGTCTGCGCCGTCCTCGTACCGCAGGGCAAGATCGCGCTCGGCAAGATGGGCCAGGCGCTCGTGCACGGCGCCAAGATCCTCCAGGTCGACGGCAACTTCGACGACTGCCTGACCCTGGCGCGCTCGCTCTCGGACAACTACCCGGTGGCGCTGGTCAATTCGGTCAACCCGGTCCGTATCGAGGGCCAGAAGACCGCCGCGTTCGAGATCGTCGACGCGCTGGGCGACGCCCCCGACGTCCACGTCCTGCCGGTGGGCAACGCGGGCAACATCACCGCGTACTGGAAGGGGTACACCGAGTACGCCGGCGACGGCGTGGCGACCCGCTCCCCGCGCATGTGGGGCTTCCAGGCGTCCGGTTCCGCGCCCATCGTGCGCGGCGAGATCGTCAAGGACCCGTCCACCGTCGCCACCGCGATCCGCATCGGGAACCCGGCCTCCTGGAGCTACGCGCTCGCCGCGCGCGACGAGTCGGGCGGCTTCATCGACGAGGTGACGGACCGGCAGATCCTCTCCGCGTACCGTCTGCTCGCCTCCCAGGAGGGCGTCTTCGTGGAGCCCGCGTCGGCCGCCTCCGTCGCCGGTCTGCTCAAGGCCGCGGAGGAGGGCAAGGTCGACCCCGGTCAGCGCATCGTCTGCACGGTCACCGGCAACGGCCTCAAGGACCCCGACTGGGCCGTCGCGGGCGCCCCGCAGCCGGTCACCGTCCCGGTCGACGCGGCCACCGCCGCCGAACGGCTCGGGCTCGTCTGACCCCGGCCCCCGGTAGGCCGCGGCGGGCACCGCGGCCTACCGGGGCAACCACGACAACCCGGCTCAACCGCCCTCTTTCCGGGGCGGAGAGCGCATAGGAGGCGGGCGACACGCATCGTGCGCCTCCTGTGCGCCCTATGTCGCGACAGAACCTTCCTTCGATAAGCTGTACCCCATCCGCCCGACACCCGCCCGACGGCCCGCTGCGGTACGGCAGCCGTCGTGGGCGAACACGCACCGGGCCACCGGATCCCCGTCCGCCCCGGTGCGCACGGTGCACCGCCCCCGCCCCCAGCCGATCCCGCCGCCGCAGATCCACCGCACTGCATCCCCGCCGCCTTACAAGGAGTGGTCCGACCGATGGCCGGTCCCGCGTTCCGAGCCGCCGCCGTCAGGGTGCGCGTCCCCGCCACCAGCGCCAATCTGGGCCCGGGCTTCGACGCCCTCGGCCTCTCGCTGGGTCTGTACGACGACGTCGTCGTCCGGGTCGCCGACTCCGGGCTGCACATCGACATCGCGGGCGAGGGCGGCGACACGCTGCCCCGTGACGAGAGCCACCTGCTCGTACGCTCCCTGCGCACCGCGTTCGACCTGCTCGGCGGCCAGCCCCGCGGCCTGGAGATCGTCTGCGCCAACCGGATCCCGCACGGCCGGGGCCTCGGCTCCTCCTCCGCCGCCATCTGCGCCGGGATCGTCGCGGCCCGTGCCGTGACGACCGGCGGCGACGCCCGTCTCGACGACGCGGCCCTGCTGGAGCTGGCGACCGAGATCGAGGGGCACCCCGACAACGTCGCGGCCTGTCTGCTCGGCGGATTCACCCTCGCCTGGATGGACGGCGGCGCGGCGCGGGCGATCCGGATGGAGCCCGCCGCGTCCGTCGTCCCCGTCGTCTTCGTCCCCGGACGCCCGGTGCTCACCGAGACGGCGCGCGGCCTGCTCCCGCGCACCGTCCCGCACGTCGACGCGGCCCTCAACGCCGGCCGCGCGGCCCTGCTCGTCGAGGCCCTGACCCGCCGCCCCGAGCTGCTGCTCGCGGCCACCGAGGACCGGATCCACCAGGAGTACCGGGGCCCGGCGATGCCCGACAGCGTGGAGCTGGTGCACCGGCTGCGCGCCGAGGGCGTGCCCGCGGTCATCTCCGGCGCGGGGCCCACGGTCCTCGCGCTGACCGAGGACGGCGCGGCCGACAAGGTCGCCCGGCTGGCGGGGGAGGGCTGGGCGGCCAACCGGCTGGCCCTCGACGCGACGGGCGCCGGCGTGCTGCCGCTGGCCGCGTAAACGCATGTGATTACCGGTGAGCGAGAGGGGGAATGTTTGTTGGAGCCGGTAGTGTTAACCTCAAGTCTGCAACCGACGTCTTCAAGGCGCGTTGCTTCGTGTCCCCCTCCGGGACCACCATTCTTCCGGGAGCCTCCCCAACTGCCTGAGCAGCCTGCCTGAGCAGTTTCGAGCACGCTCCGGAACCGGCACGACACCCCTCGCTCGTCCAGGAGTGGGCCGAGCAGGGGGATCTCGCGCCGGACCCCGCACGTTCATCTCTCCGCCGTACCCGGCGGACCACCGCCCCGGCACGGTCCGCGATCCAGCAAGATCGACAGACCGCAGTCGGACAGCACAACCGGTCGCCGAGCCAGAAGGCCGACGTCCGCTCCAGGGAAGGACCCTTCGTGAGCGACACCACCGATCTGATGGGCGTGACTGCCGACAAGAACGTCGACAGCGCCGCGCCCGCCGAAGGTGCTGCCTCTGGCACCACCGCACGGCGCCGCCGCTCCGGCACCGGCCTCGACGGCATGGTCCTGGCCGAGCTGCAGCAGGTCGCGTCCGGCCTCGGCATCAGGGGCACCGCGCGCATGCGCAAGAGCCAGCTGATCGAGGTCATCAAGGAGGCGCAGGCGGGTGGCGGATCCGCCGCCCCCAAGACCGCCTCCTCCAAGGCCGCCGAGGCCCCCGCCGCGGCGGAGACCAAGCCCAAGCGCCGCGCGACCTCGAAGGCGCGCACCGGGGACGAGGCGCCCGCCGCCGAGAAGGACGCGGGCCAGCAGCAGATCGACATCCCCGGTCAGCCGGCCAGCGACGACCAGCCCGCGGGCGAGCGCCGTCGCCGCCGCGCGACGGCCCAGGCGGGCAGCCCCGACACCAAGACCGACGTGAAGACCGACGTGAAGACCGAGGTCAGGACCGAGGCGGAGCCCCGGGCCGAGCAGAAGTCCGAGGAGCGCGCCGAGCCGAAGGGCGAGGCCAGGGCCGAGGCCGCCGCCGACACGGCCGAGGGCCGTCGCGGCGACCGCCAGGGCCGGGACCGCGGCGACCGCGAAGGCCGCGACCGCGGCGACCGTGAGGGCCGCCGGGAGCGTCAGCGCGACCGCCGCGGCAAGGGCGACGACCAGGGCCAGCAGGGCGGCGGCGGGCAGCGCCCGCAGCGCCAGGGCCAGGGCCAGGGTCAGAGCCAGGGCCAGGGGCAGGGCCAGCAGAACCGTGACCACGGTCCGCAGGACGACTTCGACGACGAGGCGGGCGGCCGTCGCGGCCGTCGTGGCCGCTACCGCGACCGCCGCGGCCGTCGCGGGCGCGACGACTTCGCCGGCGATGTGCAGGTGGCCGACGACGACGTCCTGATCCCCGTCGCAGGCATCCTGGACATCCTCGACAACTACGCGTTCATCCGGACCTCCGGCTACCTGCCCGGCCCGAACGACGTGTACGTCTCGCTCGCCCAGGTCCGCAAGAACGGCCTGCGCAAGGGCGACCACGTCACCGGCGCGGTGCGCCAGCCCAAGGACGGCGAGCGGCGCGAGAAGTTCAACGCGCTGGTCCGCCTCGACTCGGTCAACGGCATGGCCCCCGAGTCGGGCCGCGGCCGCCCCGAGTTCCAGAAGCTGACCCCGCTCTACCCGCAGGACCGGCTCCGTCTGGAGACCGACTCCAACATCCTGACCACGCGGATCATCGACCTGGTCGCCCCGATCGGCAAGGGGCAGCGCGGGCTCATCGTGGCCCCGCCGAAGACCGGCAAGACCATGATCCTCCAGGCCATCGCCAACGCGATCACGGTCAACAGCCCCGAGTGCCACCTGATGGTCGTCCTGGTCGACGAGCGTCCGGAAGAGGTCACCGACATGCAGCGGTCGGTGAAGGGCGAGGTCATCTCCTCGACCTTCGACCGTCCCGCCGAGGACCACACCACCGTCGCCGAGCTGGCCATCGAGCGCGCCAAGCGCCTCGTCGAGCTGGGTCACGACGTGGTCGTCCTGCTCGACTCGATCACCCGCCTGGGCCGCGCGTACAACCTCGCGGCGCCGGCCTCCGGCCGCATCCTCTCCGGTGGTGTCGACTCGACCGCGCTCTACCCCCCGAAGCGCTTCTTCGGCGCCGCGCGCAACATCGAGGACGGCGGCTCGCTGACCATCCTGGCCACCGCGCTCGTCGAGACCGGCTCGCGCATGGACGAGGTGATCTTCGAGGAGTTCAAGGGCACCGGCAACATGGAGCTCAAGCTCGACCGGAAGCTCTCGGACAAGCGCATCTTCCCGGCGGTGGACGTCGACGCGTCCTCCACCCGCAAGGAAGAGATCCTGCTCGGCACCGACGAGCTGGCGGTCGTGTGGAAGCTGCGCCGGGTGCTGCACGCACTCGACCAGCAGCAGGCGATCGAGCTCCTGCTGGACCGGATGAAGAAGACCCAGTCCAACGCGGAGTTCCTGCTCCAGATCCAGAAGACGACGCCCGGCAGCGGCAACGGCAACGACTGACCGGTCGTCGGGGCGGCCCGTTCTCCGCGCCCGCCGGCAGGCAAGGGCTCCGCCCCCTCACTTCGGTGAGGGGGCGGAGCCCTTTTCCGTCACCGGCGTTCCCTTTTCTTCTTCTTTTCCCTCCCCGCACATGTCCCTCCTGTTGTCACTCCCGTAATATCCGGTCCAGTTGAGGTGGGGGGCCATCGAGGCGGAGCAGCAGGGGCAGGAGCCCTGCGGCGATCCGCCCTGCGCTGCGGACCGTTC
This sequence comes from Streptomyces sp. NPDC017448, assembly GCF_044330565.1. NCBI lineage: Bacteria > Bacillati > Actinomycetota > Actinomycetes > Kitasatosporales > Streptomycetaceae > Streptomyces > Streptomyces sp. NPDC017448. Next base: position 161,980 of record NZ_JBIRLM010000012.1, read on the forward strand.
ACGCCCCCGCCGTTTTCCGACCGGCGGGGCCCTTTCGCGCTGCCGGTTCCTACCCGAAGGATCACGCGTGCACATACGCACCACGGGGGGCCGGCACGCGCGCCGGCTCGGCCTCGCCGTTCCGGCGGCGGCCGTCACCGTCCTCGCTCTCGTCGGCACCGTGCTGACGACGTCCACCTCCCAGGCCGAGGAGCCGGCGGCCCCGTTGCCGATGGCGGCATCCGAACGGCCTGCCGCCCCGGGGGAGTCGGAGCTGCGCGAGCGGGTGGCCGACGCCGCGGCGGCGGACCGCGCGGTGCTCCCGCCGGCCGAGTTCGCCGGGGACGGCCCCGGCGCTCCCGCCCCGATGGTCATCGGCGGAACGCAGACCCCGATCTCCAACGCCCCCTGGATGGCGCAGCTCTGGTACTACGACGACCGGGGCACCCCGGCCGACGAGAGCGACGACACCGGCTTCTTCTGCGGCGGCGTCGTCATCGCGCCCACGAAGATCGCCACGGCCGCCCACTGCGTCAAGGGCCACGCCTGGAAACGGAACGGTGCGGTCGTCACCGGCAGCACCTCCACCGAGCCGAACAGCAGCGGCACCGTCTCCTGGCCCTACCGCCAGTGGCACAGCCCGGTCTACAAGGACGTGCAGGGAGCGGCCGACAACGACGTCGCGGTCCTCACCCTCAGCGAGCCGGTCGCGGCCAAGCCCCTCCCGGTGGCGGCCAAGACCGACACCGGCCTCTACGCCGCGGGCGCCCAGGCCAAGATCTACGGATGGGGCCGCACCAGCTCCACCAGCGACGAGATCTCCACCACCCTGCGCTCGGCGTCCCTCCCGATCGTCTCGGACTCGGCGTGCCGTGCCTCGTACGGCGGTTACTTCGTCGCGGGCCACATGGTCTGCGCCGGCAGGACCGGCGCGAGCGACGCGGAGACCGTCGGGGCGTGCAACGGCGACTCCGGCGGCCCGCTGGTCATCGGCGGCAAGCTGGCCGGCATCGTCTCCTGGGGTATCGAGGACTGCGTCGGGGAGGGCGCGTACAGCGTCTTCGCGAAGGTGACCACCTATGCGTCCGCCATCAACGCGCGGGCCTACGACACCAACATGACGTGGGACCACCGTGCGGACCTGATGGCCCGCCACGCCTCCAACAAGGCGATGTACCGGTTCGAGTCGACCGGCACGGGCATGACGAAGGAGGCGTACAGCAGCGGCTGGGGCGACATCGACATCCTGCTCCAGACGGACCTGAACCGGGACGACAACCAGGACCTGCTGGTGCGGGGCACGGACGGCAACCTGTACTGGAAGTGGTACAGCATCGCGGCCGAGGCGTGGCAGACCACGCGGCTGGCCACCGGCTGGGGCAGCCGCAAGCAGATCCTGGCCCCCGGCGACCTGACGAGCGACGGCCACCCGGACATCCTCTCGACCGACTCCTCCGGCGGCTTCTGGCTGTACCCGGGCAAGGGCAACGGCACCTTCGCCGCCCGGGTCAAGATCGGCGGCGGCGGCCTGAACTACACCATGGTGCGCGGCAGCGGAGACTTCACCGACGACGGCAGGGCCGACATCATCGCCCGCGGCAGCGGCGGCAAGATGTACCTCTTCAAGGGCACCGGCAAGGCGAGCGCCCCGTTCGCGCCCAAGGTCCTCGTCCGCACCTGGGACGTGGCCACGGCCCTGGCCACCACCGGTGACTTCACCGGCGACGGCCACGCGGACGTCATCGTCCGGGTGAAGAGCGGAGAGCTGTACCTCTACCCGGGCACCGGCAGGTCCGACAGCGGCGTCTTCGGCGCCCGCAAGCTGTTGGGCACCGGGGCCAACAACTACAACCTCTTCGGCTGACCTCGGCCCGCCCGAGACCTTGGCCACACCGGCCGCGGTCCCGGGCCGGTCCGCCACTTCGCTGTATCGGGCACGAAACCCCAGGTGAACGCAGTCTCACGGCCCGTACGCCCGTAAGACCCGTGGCCCCCGGCACCCGCCGGGGGCCACAGGCGCGTGTGCAACCCTTCTTGGTGCTTCGGCCGCCCTCCGGGGAAAGGCCGACCGCGCGTGGACCACCACGGCAGGGGGCGGACGGGCACAGCAGCAGTGACGAGGGAGACGCGTGAGCGAGCAGAACAGGAGCGCGGGCCGTATGCGCGGTACCGGCACCCGACGCAGGAAGCCGTCCCGCCGCCACCGCGCCAAGGTCGTCGCGGCCTGGTCGGCGGCGGGGGCCGTGGTCCTCGGCGGGGCCGGACTCGGATACGCCTACGTCGCGCTCGACGGCAACCTCTCCAGCGTCGACATCGACGCCGCGCTCGGCGCCGACCGCCCCGACGACGTGGACGACGGATCGCAGGACATCCTGGTGCTGGGCTCCGACTCGCGCTCCGGCGACAACGGGAAGTACGGCCGGGACGAGGGCGCGGCCCGCGCGGACACGGCGATGGTCGTGCACGTCGCCGAGGGCCACCGGTCCGCGAGCGTCGTCTCCATACCGCGCGACACCCTGATGGAGCGCCCCGCCTGCGAGAGCGACACCACCGGCGCCCCGGTCCCCGCCGAGCACCGGGCGATGTTCAACACCGCCTACGAGGTCGGCGGACCCGCCTGCGCGGTCAAGACCGTCGAGTCGATGTCCGGCATCCGCATGGACCACTACCTCGAAGTCGACTTCACCGGCTTCAAGAAGCTCGTCGACCAACTCGGCGGGGTCGAGATCACCACGAGGACCGCGATCGACGACGCCAAGAGCCACCTGCACCTGGAGCCCGGCGCCCACACCCTCGACGGTGAGCAGTCCCTCGGCCTCGTGCGGACCCGCAAGAGCGTCGGGGACGGCAGCGACCTGGGACGCATCCAGCTCCAACAGGCGTTCGTCAAGGCGCTGATGGACCGGACGAAGAGCGTCGGGGTGTTCTCCAGCCCCAAGAAGCTCTACGGCCTCGCGGACGCCGCCACCAAGGCCGTCACCACCGACTCCGGGCTCGGTTCGGTCAAGAAGCTCACCGGCTTCGCCAACGGCCTCGAGGGGCTGAACGCGAAGAACGTCCACATGGTGACCCTGCCCGTCGAGTACGACCCGGCCGACCCGAACCGGGTGCTGCCGCAGGAGAAGGCGGCCCGGCAGCTCTGGGCCGCGCTCAAGCGGGACCGGCCGATCCCGGCGTCCGCCACCGAGGATTCCGCGGGCGACAAGGGCGACGCGTCGAAGGTCGTCCGGTAGCCCATCCGTCACCGGGGGTGTGCGGCCGGTACCGGGAATACCTGGCGTCCGCCCCCGGTTTTGGGAGATACGGCCGGTCCTGGCAGACTGGTACGTCGGCCCCGGTTCACGCCCGCGCAATCCGCGCGGACGACCCGGCGCCCTCCCGAAACTAGGAGACACCTTGAAGCGCGACATCCACCCCGAGTACGTCGAGACGCAGGTCAGCTGCACCTGCGGTGCGTCGTTCACCACCCGGAGCACCATCGACAACGGCACCATCCGTGCCGACGTCTGCTCCGAGTGCCACCCGTTCTACACGGGCAAGCAGAAGATCCTCGACACCGGCGGCCGCGTGGCCCGCTTCGAGGCCCGCTTCGGCAAGGCTGCCGGCTCCGCCAGCAAGTAGCGAGCCACTGCGCCGGTTCCCGGCGCCCTCTTCCCGGGGGCGTCGGAACCGGCGTTTTTGCCGGTCGGGAGCCCAGGGGAGCCCTGCCGGGACGCCCCACCGGGCCGTACGACCTCCAGCAGGCCCAGCCGCGAGACCAACCAGGAGCCCCCGCATGTTCGAGGCGGTCGAGGAACTGATCGGCGAGCACGCCGATCTCGAGAAGAAGCTCGCCGACCCGTCGGTCCACGCCGACCAGGCCAACGCGCGCAAGCTGAACAAGCGCTACGCGGAGCTGACCCCGATCGTCTCCACGTACCGGGCCTGGAAGCAGACGGGCGAGGACATCGTGACCGCGCGCGAGTTCGCCGCGGACGACCCCGACTTCGCCGCCGAGGTCAAGGTGCTGGAGAAGCAGCGCGAGGAGGTCACGGAGAAGCTCCGCCTCCTCCTCGTCCCGCGCGACCCCAGCGACGACAAGGACGTGCTCCTGGAGATCAAGGCGGGCGCCGGCGGCGACGAGTCCGCCCTGTTCGCGGGCGACCTGCTGCGCATGTACCTGCGCTACGCCGAGCGCGTCGGCTGGAAGACCGAGATCATCGACTCCACCGAGTCCGAGCTCGGCGGCTACAAGGACGTCCAGGTCGCCGTGAAGACCAAGGGCGGCAACGGCGCCACCGAGCCCGGCCAGGGCGTCTGGGCCCGGATGAAGTACGAGGGCGGCGTGCACCGCGTGCAGCGCGTGCCCTCCACCGAGTCCCAGGGCCGCATCCACACCTCCGCCGCGGGCGTGCTCGTCACCCCCGAGGCCGAGGAGGTCGACGTCGAGATCCACGCCAACGACCTGCGCATCGACGTCTACCGCTCCTCCGGCCCCGGCGGCCAGTCCGTGAACACGACCGACTCCGCGGTCCGCATCACCCACCTGCCGACCGGCGTCGTCGCCTCCTGCCAGAACGAGAAGAGCCAGCTCCAGAACAAGGAGCAGGCCATGCGCATCCTGCGCTCCCGGCTGCTCGCCGCCGCCCAGGAGGCCGCGGAGCAGGAAGCCTCCGACGTCCGCCGCAGCCAGGTCCGCACCGTCGACCGCTCCGAGAAGATCCGGACGTACAACTACCCGGAGAACCGCATCTCGGACCACCGCGTCGGCTTCAAGGCGTACAACTTGGACCAGGTGCTCGACGGAGACCTCGACGCCGTCATCCAGGCGTGCGTCGACGCCGACTCCGCCGCCAAGCTCGCCAACGCGTAAGCGACCCGCCCGCCCCGCACACCCGGTAACCGTACGGAGAACCGCGATGAACCTGCTGCTCGCCGAGGTGGCCCAGGCCACCCAGCGGCTGGCCGACGCCGGTGTCCCCTCACCGCGATTCGACGCCGAGGAGCTCGCGGCCTTCGTCCACGGGGTGAAGCGGGGCGCGCTGCACACGGTGCCCGACTCCGACTTCGACGCCCGGTACTGGGAGACGATCGCCCGCCGCGAGGCCCGCGAGCCCCTCCAGCACATCACCGGCCGCGCCTTCTTCCGCTACCTGGAGCTCCAGGTCGGACCCGGCGTCTTCGTGCCCCGGCCCGAGACCGAGTCGGTCGTCGGCTGGGCCATAGACGCGGTGCGCGCGATGGACGTCGTCGAGCCCGTCGTCGTCGACCTGTGCACCGGATCGGGCGCCATCGCGCTCGCCATGGCGCAGGAGGTCCCCCGCTCCCGGGTGCACGCCGTGGAGCTGTCCGAGGACGCCCTCAGGTGGACGCGGAAGAACGCCGAGGGGTCCCGGGTCACCGTCCACAAGGGAGACGCCCTGAGCGCCCTCCCCGAGCTCGACGGCCAGGTCGACCTGGTCATCTCCAACCCGCCGTACATCCCGCTCACCGAATGGGAGTACGTCGCCCCCGAGGCCCGCGACCACGACCCGGAGATGGCCCTCTTCTCCGGCGAGGACGGCCTCGACACCATCCGCGGGATCGAACGCACCGCCCACCGCCTGCTGCGGCCCGGCGGCCTCGTCGTCATCGAGCACGCCGACACCCAGGGCGGCCAGGTCCCGTGGATCTTCACCGAGGAGCGGGGCTGGGCGGACGCCGCCGACCACCCCGACCTGAACAACCGCCCCCGGTTCGCCACCGCCCGCAAGGCCATGCCGTGACCGGCCCCCGGCACCACCACCCGTACCCGCACCCGCTCCAGGAGGCCGGCTGATGGCTCGGCGATACGACTGCAACGACGCCACCGACCGGACCACGGGGCTGCGCGAGGCCGCGTCGGCCGTCCGCCGGGGCGAACTGGTCGTGCTGCCCACCGACACCGTCTACGGGATCGGTGCGGACGCCTTCACCCCGGAGGCCGTCGCGGACCTGCTGGACGCCAAGGGGCGGGGCCGCAACATGCCCACCCCCGTCCTCATCGGCTCCCCGAACACCCTGCACGGCCTGGTCACCGACTTCTCCGAGGAGGCGTGGGAGCTGGTCGACGCCTTCTGGCCCGGCGCCCTCACCCTCGTCGCCAAGCACCAGCCCTCCCTCCAGTGGGACCTCGGCGACACCCGGGGCACCGTCGCCATCCGGATGCCGCTGCACCCGGTCGCCATCGAGCTGCTGACCGAGGTCGGGCCGATGGCCGTCTCCAGCGCCAACCTCACCGGGCACCCCTCGCCGGAGGACTGCGACGCCGCCCAGGCCATGCTCGGCGACTCCGTCTCCGTTTACCTCGACGGCGGCCCCACACCCGGCATCGTGCCGTCCTCGATCGTCGACGTCACCGGCGCCGTCCCGGTCCTGCTGCGCGCCGGCGCCCTCTCCGCGGAGGAGCTGCGCAAGGTGGTCCCCGACCTCGAGGTGGCCAATTGACCGCCCCCGAGGGGCGTGGCATAGCGGGGCGGACCGACACCTTCCGCATCCTCCACGTCAGCACCGGCAACGTCTGCCGCTCGCCCATCACCGAGCGGCTGACCCGCCACGCCCTGGTGGACCGCCTCGGCGACCCGCTCAGCGGCGGCCTCATCGTGGAGAGCGCGGGCACCTGGGGCCACGAGGGCGCCCCCATGGAGGCCAACGCCGAGATCGTCCTCGCCGACTTCGGCGCGGACGCCACCGGCTTCGTCGGCCGGGAGCTGCTGGACGAGCACGTCATCCGCGCCGACCTGGTCCTCACCGCCACCCGCGACCACCGCGCCCAGGTCATCTCCATGGGCCACTCCGCGGGCCTGCGCACCTTCACGCTCAAGGAGTTCACCCGGCTGGTACGGGCGATAGACCCGGCCACCCTGCCCGACCCCCGCGACGAGGGCGTCGTCGAGCGCGCCCGCGCCCTGGTGCGCGCCGCCGCCGCGCTGCGCGGCTGGCTGCTGGCCCCGACCGCCGAGGCGGACGAGGTCTACGACCCCTACGGCGCCCCCATCACCTTCTTCCGCTCCATCGGCGACGAGATCAACCAGGCGCTCGACCCGGTCGTCACGGCGCTCACCGGCGTACACGCCCCGCACTGACCGGCGTACGCGCCGGGCCCGCGTGCGCGCCGGTGCGCCGACCGGCGTACGGAACCCCGCCACAGCGGGCGCCCCGCCCCGCCCCGGCCTACATTGGAGCTGAGCCGGCACCCTTCCCCGGCGCACCCGTCTCCAGGCCCGGAGCCGCACCATGCCGGTCACCTCTCCCGCCGCCCCCGCCGCCGTGCCGCCCGCGCCCGGCCGCCCCGACGCGCTGCCCCAGGACTTCGCCGCCCTGCTCCGCGAGGACCCGGAGATCGCCGGGGTGCTGCTCGCGGAGCGGGACCGGCAGGCGGGCGCCCTCCAGCTGATCGCCGCCGAGAACTTCGCCTCGCCCGCCGTCCTGGCGGCCCTCGGCTCCCCGCTCGTCAACAAGTACGCCGAGGGGTACCCGGGCGCCCGCCACCACGGCGGCTGCGAGTACGCGGACGCCGCCGAACGCGTCGCCGTGCGCCGGGCCACCGCCCTCTTCGGCGCCGAACACGCCAACGTCCAGCCGCACTCCGGCTCCTCCGCCGTCCTCGCCGCCTACGCCGCGCTGCTGCGCCCCGGCGACACCGTGCTCGCGATGGGGCTCCCGTACGGGGGACACCTCACCCACGGGTCGCCGGGCAACTTCTCCGGCCGCTGGTTCGACTTCGCCGGCTACGGGGTGGACCCGGACACCGGGCTCGTCGACTACGCCCGGCTGCGCGCGCTGGCCCGCGCCCGCCGCCCCAAGGCCATCGTCTGCGGCTCCATCTCCTACCCCCGCCACCTCGACTACGCGCTGTTCCGGGAGATCGCCGACGAGGTCGGGGCGTACCTGATCGCGGACGCGGCCCATCCGATGGGGCTGATCGCCGGGGGAGCGGCGCCGAACCCGGTCCCGTACGCCGACGTGGTCTGCGCCACCACGCACAAGGTGTTGCGCGGACCGCGCGGCGGCATGATCCTGTGCGGCGCGGAGCTGGCCGGGCGGATCGACCGGGCGGTGTTCCCGTTCACCCAGGGCGGCGCGCAGATGCACACGGTGGCGGCGAAGGCGGTCGCGTTCGGGGAGGCGGCCACCCCCGCGTACACGCGCTACGCCCACCGGGTCGTCGCCCACGCCCGGGTGCTCGCCGCCGGCTTGGAGGCGGAGGGGTTCGCGGTGGCCACCGGCGGCACGGACACCCACATCGTCGTCGCGGACCCGGCCCCGCTCGGCGTCGACGGCCGTACCGCGCGGGAGCGGCTGGCGGCGGCCGGTGTGGTCCTGGACACCTGCGCCCTGCCCCACGGGGAGGGCCGGGGGGTCCGGCTGGGCACGGCGGCCGTCACCACGCAGGGGATGGACGAGGGGGACATGGCCCGGATCGCGGCCCTCTTCGGGGCGGCCGTGCGGCGCTCCGGCGACGCGGAGGCGATCGCGGCGGAGGTCCGGGAGCTGGTCGCCCGCCATCCGCCCTACCCGGGGTAGGGGCCCGGCGCCCCGGAGCGGAGGACTCCGCCGTGTCGGGGGCCGGCGGAGGCTGTGCAACCATCACCCGTGACGTGAAGTCCTTGTACCAGAGACTAGGGTGTGGGTTGTGGATGGCCGGCGAGTTCTGTGGGGCAGCCTGTGCGTGATTACCTGCTGACGCTCTGTGTCACGGCGGCCGTGACCTATCTGCTGACCGGTCCGGTGCGCAAGTTCGCCATCGCGGTCGGGGCGATGCCCGCGATCCGCGCGCGCGACGTCCACCGGGAGCCGACGCCCCGGCTCGGCGGGATCGCGATGTTCGGCGGCCTGTGCGCGGGGCTGATCGTCGCGGACCACCTCTTCAACCTGAAGAGCGTCTTCGAACTCTCCGACGAACCACGGGCGTTGCTCTCCGGGGCCGCCCTGATCTGGCTGATCGGGGTCCTCGACGACAAGTTCGAGATCGACGCCCTGATCAAGCTCGGCGGCCAGATGATCGCCGCCGCCGTCATGGTGATCCAGGGGCTCACGATCCTGTGGCTGCCGATCCCGGGCGTCGGCACGGTCGCCCTCACCCAGTGGCAGGGCACGCTGCTCACGGTGGCGCTGGTCGTCATCACCATCAACGCGGTCAACTTCGTCGACGGCCTGGACGGGCTCGCGGCGGGCATGGTGTGCATCGCCTCGGCCGCGTTCTTCCTGTACGCCTACCGCCTCTGGTACGGGTACGGCATCGAGGCGGCCGCCCCGGCCACGCTGTTCGCGGCGATCCTGATGGGCATGTGCCTGGGCTTCCTGCCGCACAACATGCACCCCGCGCGGATCTTCATGGGCGACTCGGGCTCGATGCTGATCGGCCTGGTGCTGGCGGCGGGCGCGATCTCGATCACCGGCCAGGTCGACCCGGACAACCTGAAGATCTTCTTCGAGGGCAGCGAGCGCGGGGCGACCCACGCGATGTTCCCGGTCTTCATCCCGCTGGTGCTGCCGCTGACGATCATCGCGATCCCGGCCGCCGACCTGGTGCTCGCCATCGTCCGGCGCACCTGGAACGGCCAGTCGCCGTTCGCCGCCGACCGGGGCCACCTGCACCACCGGCTGCTGGAGATCGGCCACTCGCACAGCCGGTCCGTGCTGATCATGTACTTCTGGTCGGCGCTGATCGCCTTCGGCACCGTCGGCTACTCGGTGCACGCCGCCTCCTCGTGGATCGTGTTCGTGATCATGGCGGCCAGCGCGGCGGGCCTGATCCTGCTGCTGATGCCCCGGTTCACCCCGCGCGCCCCGCACTGGGCCAACCGCTTCGTGCCGCCGCGCTACCGCCGGCCGCAGGAGGAGGTTTCCGCCCCCGCGTACGAGGAGGAGCCGCCGGCCGAGGGCTCCGGGGACCGACAGGGTTCCCAGGACGCCCGGACGGGCGAGGAGGGCGCCGAACGGGCCCCGGTGGCGGTCGGCGTGGCCGGCGTCAACGGCGCTACCGCGATCGGCCCCCGTTCGCGCCTCTCCGATCGACGGTCCCTCGACTCCTCCCCGTGACGTTCCGGAAGTACGCGTGCTTTACCAGGCGTTGCACCGAGGTGACGTGCACACACGCGCGGGTTAACTCTCATGTGTGACAGTTGGCACACCTTTGAGGTAAAGACCTCATCAAATAGTTTGTGATACCGTTCACGAGACCCGGTGACGGAGCCGAAGGACCCTGGTAGGACGGTCCCTTGGCCCGAAAATCCGCTTCGCGGACCGGGCCTACGCTCGTCCATGACGACGCCCCATTCCTCCCCTCAGACCAGTGGAGCTGCCGCCATGCAGTCCGACATGCGCGAAGTACTGCGCATCGCCACACCCCCCGCCGCGGTGGGAGCCCTCGCCACGCTCGTCGGCGGGCTCGTCGTCGGCGGCAAGGGGGCGATCGGCGCCGTCGTGGGCTGCGTGGTGGTCATCCTCTTCATGGCCCTCGGACAGCTCGCGCTGCAGTGGGTCGCCAAGTCGATGCCGCACCTCTTCCAGGGCATGGGGCTGCTGGTCTACTCGGTCCAGCTGGTGGTCCTGCTCGGCCTCATCATGGCCATCAGGGACACCACCCTCTTCGACCTCCAGGTCTTCGCCCTCACGCTGGTCGTCTCGGTGATCGCATGGATCGTCACGCAGACCGTCCTGCACGCCAGGAGCAAGACCCTGTACGTCGATCCGGAGGCGGACGGCGAAGACGTCCCGCGCGGAACCGAGGGGAAGCATGACCAGTAGGGCCGGGATAAAGCCCTGTTCGACATGCTGCTATCGTCCGGTCTCGGTTGCGGTACTGCGGGCGCGGACAACACGGCTGTCGCCTGATACATCGCGAGGCTTCGGGCCCGGCCGCCGCCTCCTCACCGTAAGAACCAGTCCGGTGCCGACCTGCGGCTGCCAGCCGCTCCGATACAACGAGGTAGCCGTATCCATGCGCCATGCAGAAGGAGCTCCTGGTGACTGCTGACGCCCAGACGCTCGCCTTCGAGGTTGACTGCCACCTGTTCCAGGGCTCGTGCGGATTCCCAGCCCCGAGCGCGTGGTCGTTCATCTTCGACCCGATCTTCTCGATCGGTCCGGTCGAGTTCAACAAGCCGATGCTGCTCGCGATCATCGGGACGTTCGCCATCCTGGCGCTGTTCTGGGCCGGCTTCTCCAAGCCCAAGGTCGTTCCCGGCAAGCTGCAGATGATCGCCGAGACGCTCTACGACTTCGTCCACCGGGGCATCGCCAAGGAGATCATCGGCAAGAAGGGCGAGCCCTTCGTCCCGCTGCTGGTGTCGCTGTTCTTCTTCGTCTGGATGCTGAACCTCTGGGCGATCATCCCGATCGCGCAGTTCCCGGTGAGCTCGCTCATCGCGTACCCGGTCGGACTGGCCCTGCTCGTCTGGGCCGTCTACATGACGGTGACCTTCCGCAGCAACGGCTTCGTCGGCGGCATCCGCAACCTGTGCGTACCGAGCGGCCTGCCCAAGCCGATCTACGTGATCCTGACGCCGATCGAGTTCGTCTCGAACATCTTCGTGCGCCCCTTCACGCTGGCGGTCCGGCTCTTCGCGAACATGTTCGCCGGTCACATCCTGATCCTGGTCTTCACGATCGCGACCTGGTACATGCTCGGCACCGTGCTCGGCACCGTCTACGCCACCGCGTCGTTCGCCGTGACGCTGGCCCTGACCGTCTTCGAGATGTTCATCCAGGCGCTCCAGGCCTACGTGTTCACCGTGCTGACCGCCACGTACTTGTCCCAGGCGCTCGAAGAAGCGCACTGAGGACACCCGGGCCACCACCCGGACACCCCCTAGAACGTCCGGTGGACGCACTCTCCACCGGCCAATCAAGAGAAGGAATCACAGATCCATGTCTGAGACTCTCGCAGCCGTTGTGGGCAACGTCGGCACCATCGGTTACGGCCTCGCCGCGATCGGCCCCGGCGTCGGTATCGGCATCATCTTCGGTAACGGTGTGCAGGCCATCGCCCGTCAGCCCGAGGCCGCCGGCCTGATCCGCCAGAACATGCTTCTCGGCTTCGCGGTCATCGAGGCCCTGGCCCTGATCGGCTTCGTCGCCCCCTTCATCTACCCGAAGTAGTCCAGGCGACCTGACGATACGTTTTCGACGAAAGGTCCACCATGTTGCACTTGGCAGCTGAGGAGCCGCAGTCACCGCTGCTGCCGGTCTGGCCCGAGATTGTCATCGGCCTGATCTGCTTCAGCATTGTCTTCTTCGTCTTCTACAAGAAGCTCCTCCCGGCCATCAACAAGGCCCTGGACGAGCGTCGCGAGGCGATCGAAGGCGGTATCGAGAAGGCGGAAGCGGCTCAGACCGAGGCGCAGAGCGTTCTTGAGCAGTACAAGGCCCAGCTGGCGGAGGCCCGTCACGAGGCCGCCCGTCTGCGCCAGGAGGCGCAGGAGCAGGGCGCCGTCATCATCCAGGAGATGAAGGCGGAGGGTCAGCGGCAGCGCGAGGAGATCATCGCCGCGGGCCACACCCAGATCGAGGCCGACCGCAAGGCCGCTGCCTCGGCGCTGCGCCAGGACGTGGGCAAGCTCGCCACCGACCTGGCCGGCAAGCTCGTCGGCGAGTCCCTCCAGGACCACGCCCGGCAGAGCGGCACCGTCGACCGGTTCCTCGACGAGCTCGAGGCGAAGGCCGAGGCGGCCCGATGAACGGCGCGAGCCGCGAAGCACTGGCCGCCGCACGCGAGCGTCTCGACGCGCTGACCGACAACACGTCGGTCGACGCGGCGAAGCTCGCCGAGGAGCTGGCGTCGGTCACCGCGCTGCTCGACCGCGAAGTATCCCTGCGCCGGGTCCTCACCGACCCGGCCCAGAGCGGCGAGAGCAAGGTCGAACTGGCCGCGCGGCTGCTCGCCGGACAGGTCGGCGGCGAGACCGTCGACCTGGTCTCCGGACTCGTCCGGTCCCGCTGGTCGCGCTCCCGCGACCTGGTGGACTCGGTCGAGGAGCTGGCCGACACGGCCGACCTCACCGCCGCCCAGCGCGGCGGACGCCTCGACGACGTCGAGGACGAGCTGTTCCGGTTCGCCCGGATCGTCGGCTCCGACACGGAGCTGCGCTCCGCGCTGACCAGCCGTACGGCCACGGCCTCGGCCAAGAGCGGGCTGCTGCGCGGCCTGCTCGGCGGCAAGGCGCAGCCGGTCACCGAGCGGATCATCGTCCGCCTCGTGACCCAGCCGCGTGGACGTAGCCTGGAGGCGGGGCTGGACGCGCTGTCCAAGCTCGCCGCGGAGCGCCGGGACCGCACGGTCGCCGTCGTCACCTCGGCGGTGCCGCTCAGCGACCGGCAGAAGCAGCGCCTCGGCGCCGCCCTGGCGAAGCTGTACGGCCGGGAGATGCACCTGAACCTGGACGTGGACCCCTCGGTCCTCGGCGGGGTCTCGGTGCGCGTCGGCGACGAGGTCATCAACGGCACCGTCGCGGAGCGTCTCGAAGAGGCGACCCGGCGCATGGCCGGCTGACCCAGCTCGGCGCAGAAGAACAAGCAAGACCAGCGGCCCGGTTGGGCCGTGCAGAAACTGCAGAAGATTCCTGGGGGTCGGCCCCCAGACCCCCTTAAGAAACTTCGGGCCCAACAAGGAGAGCAGGGAACCCAGATGGCGGAGCTCACGATCCGGCCGGAGGAGATCCGGGACGCACTGGATAACTTTGTCCAGTCGTACCAGCCGGACGCGGCCTCGCGCGAGGAGGTCGGTACGGTCAGCGTTGCCGGCGACGGCATCGCGAAGGTGGAGGGTCTCCCCTCCGCCATGGCGAACGAGCTGCTGAAGTTCGAGGACGGCACCCTCGGTCTCGCCCTCAACCTCGAGGAGCGCGAGATCGGTGCGATCGTCCTCGGCGAGTTCAGCGGCATCGAGGAGGGCCAGCCGGTGCAGCGCACCGGTGAGGTGCTCTCCGTCGGCGTCGGCGAGGGGTACCTCGGCCGCGTCGTCGACCCGCTCGGCAACCCGATCGACGGTCTCGGCGAGATCGCGACCGACAGCCGTCGCGCCCTCGAGCTGCAGGCCCCTGGCGTCATGGTCCGCAAGTCGGTGCACGAGCCGATGCAGACCGGCTACAAGGCCGTCGACGCCATGGTGCCGATCGGCCGCGGCCAGCGTCAGCTGATCATCGGCGACCGCCAGACGGGTAAGACCGCGCTGGCCGTCGACACGATCATCAACCAGCGCGACAACTGGCGCTCGGGCGACGTGAACAAGCAGGTGCGCTGCATCTACGTCGCCATCGGTCAGAAGGGTTCCACCATCGCCTCCGTGCGTGGTGCGCTCGAAGAGGCCGGTGCGCTGGAGTACACGACCATCGTCGCCGCCCCGGCGTCCGACCCGGCCGGCTTCAAGTACCTGGCGCCGTACACCGGTTCGGCCATCGGCCAGCACTGGATGTACCAGGGCAAGCATGTCCTGATCATCTTCGACGACCTCTCGAAGCAGGCCGACGCCTACCGCGCCGTGTCCCTGCTGCTGCGCCGCCCGCCGGGCCGTGAGGCCTACCCGGGCGACGTCTTCTACCTGCACTCGCGTCTGCTGGAGCGCTGCGCCAAGCTCTCCGACGACATGGGCGCCGGTTCGATGACGGGCCTCCCGATCGTCGAGACCAAGGCGAACGACGTGTCGGCGTTCATCCCGACCAACGTCATCTCCATCACCGACGGCCAGTGCTTCCTGGAGTCCGACCTGTTCAACGCGGGTCAGCGTCCGGCGCTCAACGTCGGTATCTCGGTCTCCCGCGTCGGTGGCTCCGCCCAGCACAAGGCCATGAAGCAGGTCTCCGGCCGGCTTCGCGTGGACCTCGCCCAGTACCGCGAGCTGGAGGCGTTCGCCGCCTTCGGTTCCGACCTGGACGCGGCCTCGAAGGCGTCGCTGGAGCGCGGCAAGCGCATGGTCGAGCTGCTGAAGCAGCCGCAGTACGCCCCGTTCCCGATGGAGGAGCAGGTCGTCTCGGTCTGGGCCGGCACCACGGGCAAGATGGACGACGTCCCGGTCGAGGACATCCGTCGCTTCGAGGCCGAGCTGCTGGAGTTCCTGCGCCGCGAGCGCAAGGACCTCCTGACCAGCATCGCCGAGGGCGGCAAGATGTCCGACGACACGCTGCAGTCGATCGCCGACGCGATCGCCGCCTTCAAGCAGCAGTTCGAGACCTCGGACGGCAAGCTCCTGGGCGAGGGCTGATCGATGGGCGCTCAGCTTCGCGTTTACAAGCGCCGCATCCAAGCCGTCACCGCGACCAAGAAGATCACCAAGGCGATGGAGATGATCGCCGCCTCGCGCATCGTCAAGGCGCAGCGCAAGGTGGCGGCGTCCCAGCCGTACGCGACCGAGCTCACCCGCGCGGTGACCGCGGTCGCGACGGGGTCCGACGCCAACCACCCGCTCACCACCGAGGTCGAGAGCCCGACCCGGGCCGCGGTCCTGCTCGTCACGAGCGACCGCGGTCTGGCCGGCGGCTACTCCTCCAACGCCATCAAGGCCGCGGAGCGACTCCGGGAGCGCCTCGCCTCCGAGGGCAAGGAGGTCGACACGTACATCGTCGGCCGCAAGGGTGTCGCGTACTACGGCTTCCGTGAGCGCAAGGTCGCCGAGTCCTGGACCGGCTTCACCGACAACCCGGCGTACTCCGATGCCAAGCGCATCGCCGCCCCGTTGATCGCGGCCATCCAGAAGGACGCGGCCGAGGGCGGCGTCGACGAGCTGCACATCGTCTTCACCGAGTTCGTGTCGATGATGACGCAGAACGCGGTCGACGCCCGGATGCTGCCGCTCTCGCTCGACGAGGTGGCCGAGGAGAGCACCCGCAAGGGTGAGATCCTTCCGCTGTTCGACTTCGAGCCGTCGGCCGAGGACGTCCTCGACGCCCTTCTGCCGCGCTACGTCGAGAGCCGTATCTACAACGCACTGCTGCAGGCCGCCGCTTCCGAGCACGCAGCCCGCCGCCGCGCGATGAAGTCGGCCACCGACAACGCCGGGGACCTCATCAAGAGCCTGTCCCGGCTTGCCAACGCGGCCCGCCAGGCCGAAATCACCCAGGAAATCAGCGAGATCGTCGGCGGTGCCAGTGCTCTGGCCGACGCGACCGCGGGGAGTGACAAGTAATGACGACGACAGTTGAGACGGCCGCTGCCACGGGCCGCGTCGCCCGGGTCATCGGCCCGGTCGTCGACGTGGAGTTCCCCGTCGACGCGATGCCGGAGATCTACAACGCCCTCCACGTCGAGGTCGCCGACCCGGCCGAGGACGGCGCCCGCAAGACGCTGACCCTGGAAGTGGCCCAGCACCTGGGCGACGGCGTGGTCCGCGCGATCTCGATGCAGCCCACCGACGGCCTGGTCCGCCAGGCCGCGGTGACCGACACGGGCGCGGGCATCACCGTCCCCGTCGGTGACATCACCAAGGGCAAGGTGTTCAACACCCTCGGTCAGATCCTGAACGAGCCGGAGGCCGAGGCGCAGATCACCGAGCGCTGGCCGATCCACCGCAAGGCCCCGGCCTTCGACCAGCTCGAGTCGAAGACCGAGATGTTCGAGACCGGCCTGAAGGTCGTCGACCTGCTGACCCCGTACGTCAAGGGCGGCAAGATCGGTCTGTTCGGTGGTGCGGGCGTCGGCAAGACGGTCCTCATCCAGGAAATGATCATGCGTGTGGCGAAGCTGCACGACGGTGTGTCGGTGTTCGCCGGTGTCGGTGAGCGCACCCGTGAGGGCAACGACCTCATCGACGAGATGACCGAGTCGGGCGTTCTGGACAAGACCGCGCTCGTCTTCGGCCAGATGGACGAGCCGCCGGGGACGCGTCTGCGCGTGGCCCTGTCCGCCCTGACCATGGCGGAGTACTTCCGCGATGTGCAGAAGCAGGACGTGCTGCTCTTCATCGACAACATCTTCCGCTTCACGCAGGCCGGCTCCGAGGTCTCCACGCTGCTCGGCCGCATGCCGTCCGCGGTGGGTTACCAGCCGACCCTGGCCGACGAGATGGGTGTGCTCCAGGAGCGCATCACCTCGACGCGCGGTCACTCGATCACCTCGATGCAGGCGATCTACGTCCCCGCGGACGACCTGACCGACCCGGCCCCGGCCACCACGTTCGCCCACCTCGACGCGACGACGGTGCTCTCCCGTCCGATCTCGGAGAAGGGCATCTACCCGGCCGTGGACCCGCTGGACTCCACGTCCCGCATCCTGGACCCGCGCTACATCTCCCAGGACCACTACGCCGCGGCCAGCCGCGTCAAGGGGATCCTGCAGAAGTACAAGGACCTCCAGGACATCATCGCGATCCTCGGCATCGACGAACTGGGCGAGGAGGACAAGCTCGTCGTCCACCGTGCCCGCCGCGTCGAGCGCTTCCTGTCGCAGAACACCCACGCCGCCAAGCAGTTCACCGGCCTGGACGGTTCGGACGTTCCGCTCGACGAGTCGATCGCCGCGTTCAACGCGATCTGCGACGGGGACTACGACCACTTCCCCGAGCAGGCGTTCTTCATGTGCGGTGGCCTGGACGACCTCAAGGCCAAGGCCAAGGAGCTCGGCGTCTCCTGAGCCTCCGGCTCACCGAGGGGGGCGGGTGTGTCCCGCCCCCCTCACCCCGCCCCGTAGAATTGACCCAACACCCGGCCGGTCGGCCGGGTGGTGACCCGAGGAGCCACCCTTGGCTGCTGAGCTGCATGTCGAGCTGGTCGCCGCGGACCGAAGTGTCTGGTCCGGCGAGGCCACCCTGGTCGTCGCGCGCACCACGTCCGGCGACATCGGCGTCATGCCCGGTCACCAGCCGCTTCTGGGTGTGCTGGAATCGGGCCCGGTGACGATCCGTACGAGCGAGGGCGGCACCGTGATCGCCGCCGTGCACGGTGGATTCATCTCGTTCGCGGACGACAAGCTGTCGCTGCTGGCCGAGATCGCCGAGCTGGCCGACGAGATCGATGTCGAGCGGGCCCAGCGCGCGCTGGAGCTCGCGAAGTCGGACGCGGACGCCGCCGCCCAGCGGCGCGCCGACGTGCGACTGCGTGCGGTGGCGGTGCGCTAGCACCCCCGCCGACAGATGTCTTTACTCAGCCGCGGCCCGAGCTGGAGCGATCCAGCCGAGTCGCGGCTGAGGCGATGCAGGTGCCATACGGTTGCGGTGTTCGTTACTCGACGATGCGAGGAGGTCGGTGGAGATGGTCCTCGCGTTGTGGGTGGGCTTGTCCGTCGTGGTCCTGATCCTGCTGGGGCTGTTCGTCTTCGGCCTGCGCCGACGGCTGATCCAGCGGTCCGGAGGAACCTTCGACTGCAGTCTGCGCTGGGACGTGTCCGAGGAACCGGACGCCCTCGGCAAAGGCTGGGTGTACGGGGTCGCGCGCTACAGCGGTGACCGCGTCGACTGGTTCCGCGTCTTCTCCTACGCTCCTCGCCCCCGCCGGGGCCTGGAGCGTTCTGCTGTCGAGGTGGTCGGCCGCCGGCTTCCCGAGGGCGAGGAGGAGCTGGCGCTCCTGTCCGACTCCGTCGTGCTCGTCTGCCTCCACCGGGGGACGCGCCTGGAGCTGGCGATGAGCGAGGACGCCCTGACCGGCTTCCTGGCCTGGCTGGAGGCGGCGCCGCCCGGCCAGCGGGTCAACGTGGCCTGAGAGGCGGCTCCGCTGGAAGGGGCCCCGGGGCCGGGTGAACGGGGCGTGGCGGAGCGCGTACCCGGGCCGTAGGCGCCCGGAGGGCCGGCGCACGTAGGTTGGGCCGCTGCCGCGGGAGAGCCGTGCGTATACGGCCGTGCACAGCGAAAAGCCGGGGAGACGGGGGGCGGACCCGTCTCCCCGGCGCTTTTCCGGGGTGGTGCGGTACTGCTGCTACGGCGTGGGGATTACTGGAGGCCGCTGTCCATCGCGCTCACCAGTTCGCCGTTGGCGGTGTCGCCCGAGAACTCCCAGAAGAACGCGCCGCCCAGCCCCTGGTTCTTCGCCCAGGTCATCTTCGAGCCGATGGTGGCCGGGGTGTCGTAGCTCCACCAGTTGGTGCCGCAGTGGGCGTACGCGGTGCCGGCGACGGTGCCGGTCGTCGGGCAGGAGTTCTTGAGGACCTTGTAGTCCTCGATGCCCGCCTCGTACGTGCCCGGAGCCGCGCCGGTCGCCGTGCCGCCGGGGGCGGCCTGGGTGACGCCGGTCCAGCCGCGGCCGTAGAAGCCGATGCCGAGGAGCAGCTTGGAGGCCGGGACGCCCTGGGCCTTCAGCTTGGCGATGGCGTCGGCGGAGGTGAAGCCCTGCTGCGGGATGCCGGCGTAGGAGGTCAGCGGCGAGTGCGGGGCCGTCGGGCCCTTGGCCGCCCAGGCGCCGAAGAAGTCGTACGTCATCACGTTGTACCAGTCCATGGACTGGGCCGCGCCCGCGTAGTCGGTGGCGTCGATCTTGCCGCCGGCCGAGGCGTCGGCGGTGATGGCCGCGGTGACCAGGTTCTTCGAGCCGAACTTCGCGCGGGTGGCGTCGGAGAGCTTCTTCAGCGCGCCCGGGCCGCTGGTGTCACAGGTCAGACCGCAGGCGTTGGGGTACTCCCAGTCGAGGTCGATGCCGTCGAAGACATCGGCCCAGCGGGGGTCCTCCACCAGGTCGTAGCAGGACTGGGCGAAGGCGGCGGGGTTCTGCGCGGCCTGGGGGAAGCCGCCCGACCAGGTCCAGCCGCCGAACGACCAGAGGACCTTGATGTGCGGGTACTTGGCCTTGAGCTTGCGCAGCTGGTTGAAGTTGCCGCGCAGCGGCTGGTCCCAGGTGTCGGCGACGCCGTCGACGGACTGGTCGGCGGTGTACGCCTTGTCGTAGTCGGCGTACGAGTCGCCGATGGTGCACTTGCCGTTCTGCACGTTGCCGAAGGCGTAGTTGATGTGCGTGATCTTCGCGGCGGAGCCCGACGTCACCAGGTTCTTGACGTGGTAGTTGCGCCCGTAGACGCCCCAGTTGGTGAAGTAGCCCAGGTTGATCTTGTCGCCGCCGGGCTGCTCGCCGCCGCCGCCGGTGGTGCGCACGGAGACGGAGCCGGAGACCGGGCCGGTCTGGTCGGCGGTGTCCCGGGCCTGCACGGCGTAGGAGTAGTCGGTGCCCGCGGTCAGGCCGGTGTTGGTGTAGGTGGTGCCGGTGACCGTGGCGACCTTCGCGCCGTCGCGCAGCACGTCGTAGTTCTTGACGCCCTTGTCGTCGGTGGCCGCGCTCCAGCTGAGCTTCACCGAGGTGTCGGTGACACCGCTGGTGGTCGGGGTGCCGGGGGCCGAGGGCGGGTTGTCACCGGGGACGTTGGGGCCGCCGTCACAGGAGGCGCCGTTCAGCTTGCAGCCCGTGGGGGAGCCGGAGCCGGTGCCGTTGAACCCGAAGCTGACGCTGGCGCCGGGCGCCACGGTCCCGTTCCAGGAGAGGTTCTTGGCGGTGTAGTGATCGCCGCTCTTGGTGAGGTTGGCGTCCCAGGCGGAGCCCGCCGCGGTGCCGGAGGGGAAGTCCCACTCGATGGTCCAGGAGGAGAGCGCGGTGGTGCCGGTGTTCTTCACCGTCCACTGGCCCTCGAAGCCGCTGCCCCAGTCGGACTTCTTGGTGTACGTGGCGGTGGCCGACGCGGCCGCCGACGCGGGGGAGGCGAGCCCCACCATCGCGGCCAGCGGCACGACCAGCGCGGTCAGGCCCGCCACGACCTTGGACCTGCCGCTGCGGACAGGTATCCATCTGAGTCGGGAACGGCGTTGGGGGGATTCAGTGCTCAACGGTGCTCCTCGGGTGAGGTCCAGCAAACGGGGGTGATTCGTGGACTGCAAACCCTGCGCCGCCCTGAGTACGGTTGCCCTCGTACTCACCGCAGTGTGTGACGAGGACAGTAGGAAGGTCTGGACCAATCGTCAAGAGGTCTGGACCAACGATCGGGCCTCCGCTCAGATCCCCAACTCCCGCGCCAGAACCGCCGCCTGGACCCGGCTCCGCAGCCCCAGCTTGCCCAGCAACCTGCTGACGTGCGTTTTCACCGTGGCCTCGGCCATCGAGAGGCGCACCGCGATCTCCGCGTTCGACAGCCCTTCGCCCAGGCACCCCAGCACTTCGCGTTCCCGTCGGGTGAGCGCGTCCAGCACCGCCGGATCGGCCGGACTCCGCTCGCGTACGGCTCCCGCTCCGGCTCCCGTTCCGGCGAACTCCGCGATCAGCCGGCGGGTCACGGCCGGGGCGATCAGCCCCTCCCCGCGCGCCACCGTCCGCACTGCCTCCAGCAGATCGCGGGCGTCGGTGTTCTTCAGCAGGAAGCCGGAGGCGCCCGCGCGCAACGCCCCGAAGACGTACTCGTCCAGATCGAACGTGGTCAGTACGAGGACGTCCGCGAGCTGCTCCGCGACCACCTGCCGGGTCGCCGACACCCCGTCCAGGCGCGGCATCTGCACATCCATCAGCACCAGGTCCGGGCGGAGCGCGCGGGCGAGCCGCACCGCCTCCTCCCCGTCCCCGGCCTCGCCCACGACCTCGATGTCCGGCGCGCTGGAGAGGATCAGCACCAACCCCGCGCGCACCGCCGACTGGTCCTCCGCGACCAGTACCCGGATCGTCATCCCGCCGTCGTCCTCTCCGGCACGGGCAGCTCGGCCCGCACCCGCCAGATCTTCATCCCGCCGCCGCCCGGCCCGGCCCCCGCGGCGATCGTCCCGCCGAGCAGCGCCACCCGTTCCCGCATCCCCACCAGCCCCGCCCCCGAACCGGGCGCCGTGGGCCCGGTCCGGCTGCCGAACACACTGGTCACCTCGACGGTCAGCAGCCCCCCGGCCCGGTCGAGCCGCACCGTCACCGGCCCCGGCGCGGCGTGTTTGAGGGCATTGGTCAGGGACTCCTGCACGATCCGGTACGCGGCCAGCTCGACCGGCGTGGGCAGCGGGTCCGCCCGCGGGTCACGGTCGTCCTCCAGGACGCAGACCAGCCCGCCGGAGGCCCCGTTGGCGTTCGTCTGCTCCACCAGCACGTCCAGGGCCGCCAGGGTCGGGGCCGCCGCCGGGACGTCGTCCTCGCTCTCCTCCCGCAGCAGCCCGATCAGCCGGCGCATCTCCGCGAGCCCCTCGACGCTGTTCTCCCGGATGACCTCGAGCGCGCTGCGGGAGGTCTCCGGGTCGTCGATGGACAGCGCAGCGGTGGAGTGGATCGCCACGGCGGAGAGGTGGTTGGCGACCATGTCGTGGAGCTCCCGGGCCATCCGGGCCCGCTCGGCGGCCACCGCCTGCGTCCGGTCCATCTCGGCGAGCCGCGCGGTCTGGGCGGCGGCCAGCCGGGCGGCCTCGGCGGCGGTGCGATGGCTGCGCACGCTGACCCCGGTGAGGGCGGGGACGAAGGAGACCAGCCCGACGACCAGGCCGATCAGCAGCGCCTCGGGTCTGCGGAACCAGGCCAGGAAGCCGATGGTGGACGCGACGGTGATCAGGAGCGTGGCCACCGGGAGGCGGCGGGCGGCGGCCGGGGCCCCGTACAGCACGGCCGCGTACATGACGTCCGTGAACATCAGGGCGGTGGCGAGGCTGCCCCGGGTGAACTGGTCCGCGACCAGCGCGAGCACGCCGAGCGTCAGGGCCGTGCGCGGGGCGGTACGGCGCAGCAGTTCGGCCGAGGCCATGACGGTCAGCGGCAGCAGGGTCGCCCAGGGGGCGGAGAAGGGGTGGCCGCCCTGGGTGTGCAGGCCGAGCAGCCACAGGAGCACCCCGCCGAGCAGCCCGGAGGCGGCGAGGGCCACCGCGTCGCGGTCGGGACGGATCGAGGGGGGCACCCCTCCATCCAACACGCCCCGCCGCCGCCGGACCTCCGCTCCGCGGCCGATGCCCCACTACATCGAAGGATGCAGTCCCGTTTCGTCACTGCCGACGACGTATCCGCGCCCGGCGGGCGGGAGGCTGGGGTGAACGGGAGGAGAGAGTCGTGATCGCCCTGCTGGTCGTGGCCTGCGAGGTCGCATTCTGGGTTCTGCTGGCCGCCGGACTGGCCCTGCGGTACGCCGCGAGGAAGCCGAGGCTCGGCGCGGCCGTGCTGCTGTGCGAGCCGGTGCTGGAGGTCGTGCTGCTGGTGGTGACGGCCATCGACCTGAAGAACGGGGCCGAGCCGGACTGGAAGCACGGCCTGGCCGCCGTCTACATCGGCTTCACGGTCGGCCTCGGCCACCACACCGTCAAGAAGGTGGACGCCTGGGTAGCCCACCGCTGGTTCGGCGGCCCGCCGCCGGTGAAGCCGCCGAAGTACGGCACGGCCCGGGCGATCCACGAGTGGCGCACCGCCGCCCGCTGGATCGTCGCCGCGGCGATCGCCCTGGGCCTGCTCCAGGCGGCGGTCTGGTACGTCGGCCCGGACGGGGCGGTCGGCTCGCTGCGCTCCTGGCAGCAGAAGATGGGCCTCCTGATCGGGCTCAACCTGATCATCGCCGGGGGCTACACCCTGTTCCCCAAGCGGGCCCCCGGGAAAGAGGCGGCGGAACGCGAGCCGGCCGACCGGCCGTAGCCGCCCTAGCGTTCGCCGCCCGGCACCCACAGCACGTCCCCGACCTCCTTGTTCGCGCTCCGCGCCAGGATGAACAGGAGGTCGGAGAGGCGGTTGAGGTAGGTGGCGGTCAGGGCGTTCATCGACTCCCCGTGCACCTCCAGCGCCGCCCAGGTGGACCGCTCGGCGCGCCGCACCACCGTGCACGCCTGGTGGAGCAGGGCCGCGCCGGGGGTTCCGCCCGGGAGGATGAAGCTGCGCAGCTTCTCCAACTCCTCCAGGAAGCGGTCGCAGTCCGCCTCCAGCTTGTCGATGTAGGACTGCTCGACCCGCAGCGGCGGGTACTCAGGGTCCTCGACCACCGGGGTGGACAGGTCCGCGCCCACGTCGAAGAGGTCGTTCTGGACGCGGACGAGGACCTTCACCAGCTCGTCGGGGAGCCGGCCCAGCGCGATGGCGGTCCCGATCACCGCGTTGGCCTCGTTGGCGTCCGCGTACGCCGAGATCCGCAGATCGGTCTTGGCGGTGCGGCTCATGTCGCCGAGGGCCGTCGTGCCCCGGTCGCCGGTGCGGGTGTAGATGCGCGTCAGATTGACCATGGGGCCAGCGTAGTTAGGCTCCGGCCCGTCGGAAGACCCGTGTGCCCACCGTCACGGCCGCGGCGGCGGAGCCCGCGGCCGCCGGGCCCCGTCCAGCAGGCGGCCGGAGGCGCGGGAGCGGGTGCGGGCGTCCCGTACCGTCTCCGCCGGACAGCGGGGCCGCCCGGCGGCCGGGCCCTCAACTGCGCCCGGCGCGGAGCCGAATGACGCGCCCCGGTGTGATGTCCGTCATCTGAGACGTGACGCGCATCTCTTCACCGCCCCAGCGTGCCCGCCGGGTACTAACCTCCGCCGGAGAGTTATGTGAACCGCCGTGAACCCAAGCGCACGGCGAACAGAAACCAAGGGGTGCCAACGTGGCCAGGAAGCTCGCCGTCATCGGAGCCGGACTCATGGGGTCCGGGATCGCGCAGGTCTCCGCCCAGGCGGGCTGGGACGTCGTGCTGCGGGACGTCACCGACGCCGCGCTGACCCGGGGCCGCGACGGCATCAGGGCCTCGTACGACAAGTTCGTCTCCAAGGGCAAGCTGGAGGCGGCCGACGCCGAGGCGGCGCTCGCCCGCATCACCACGACCACCGACCTCGACGCCGTGGCCGAGGCGGACATCGTCGTGGAGGCCGTCTTCGAGAAGCTGGAGGTGAAGCACGAGATCTTCCGCGCCCTCGACAAGGTCGTCGGGGAGCACACGGTCCTCGCCTCCAACACCTCCGCCATCCCGATCACCAAGATCGCGGCGGTGACGGAGCGCCCGGAGCGCGTCGTCGGGGTGCACTTCTTCTCGCCGGTCCCGATGATGCAGCTCTGCGAGCTGGTACGCGGCTACAAGACGAGCGACGAAACCCTCGCCACCGCCCGGGAGTTCGCCGAGTCGGTCGGCAAGACCTGCATCGTGGTCAACCGCGACGTGGCGGGCTTCGTCACCACCCGGCTGATCTCGGCGCTCGTCGTCGAGGCCGCCAAGCTCTACGAGTCCGGCGTCGCGACCGCCGAGGACATCGACACCGCCTGCAAGCTCGGGTTCGGCCACGCCATGGGACCGCTCGCCACCGCGGACCTGACCGGCGTCGACATCCTGCTGCACGCCACGGGCAACATCTACACGGAGTCGCAGGACGAGAAGTTCGCCGCCCCGGAGCTGATGCGCCGGATGGTCGACGCAGGTGACATCGGCCGCAAGAGCGGGCAGGGCTTCTACACCTACTGACCGCGGCCGCCCCCCCGGCCCGCCGCCCCCACCCGGCCCGGGCCGGGGGAGCCGGGGATTTTATCCCGCGACGACCGGTCGCCTGCCAGTCGAAGTCACCCTCCAGAGTGAATTCGGTATCGGTTCGCTTACAGACGGCAACTTCCCTGTCGTCGCGGCAGTCAGTGGGGGAAGAGACAGAGCCGGACGATCGAACAGACAGACGGACCTACTACGGAGCATCACCGGGGAGCGCATATGCACATCAGGGGCGACCACGCCGAGCTGGTCGTCGGGGGCCGCCTCGACGTCCGAAGCGCGGCGGACGCCCGTACGGTTCTGCACTCGGCCGTGGACGACGGCGTCGGCGACCTCGTGCTGGACCTGACCGAGCTGGATTCCTGGGACGCCACCGGACTCGGCGTCATCATGGGGGCCCACCGCCGGGCCGGGCGGGCCGGCCGCCGCCTCGTGCTGCGCGGTGTGCCGCCCCAGATGCAGCGCCTCCTGGTGGCGACCCGGCTGCACCGCATCCTGGCCATCGAGGGCGGCATCGCCGCGGAGTCGCTGCCGCGCGTCTGAGGACGTCCGGCGGGGGCCCGCCGAGGGCTTCCGTCCCCGGGGCCGCCCCGCGGGCGACCCCCGCCGGGGTCGGGAACAGGGGCGCGGCCGGGGCCGTACGCGGCGGAAGAAGTCACGCAATCCTCACCGGAACGTGACGTCCTGGACGGCGTGGCACCCCGGCGGCTCGGGGATACTGGGTCAAGGTCTAGGGTTCGGCCGTCCGCCGAATGACATCGAACCCATGGGCGGACACCGGACCGGAAGCGACAGCGGGGCGCGTGTGAGGCCGGGAGGGGCGACCGCGCACGACGCGTCTGGGGGACTTTGCGATGGACCCGACACACCGGGAGACCGAGGAGCGCGGGCAGGGCCACGACGGCCCGAACGGCGAGGGCGGCCACCGCCGGCCGTCCCGCGACTCCGGCGGACCCGACTTCGGCCCGGGCACTCCGCAGCAGGTCCGCGTCGTCCAGCTGACCGCGGGCGACCTGCTGCTCACGGTCAACCCCGTCGACGGCAGCGAGGTCGAGGCGGTCCCGCCCGGCTCCGGACCCGCCGCCCCCGTCCGCCGCACCCCCGCCGAGCGCGCCGACCACGAACGCGCCGGCGCACCCCCCGTGCCCCCGGGGCCGCCCGCCCCGCAGCCGCCCCTCCTGGAGCGCGAGGAGGAGCGCGAGCGCCTGGTCCGCCTCCTGGCCCGCGGCCGCAGCGTCCGCCTGACCGGCCAGCCCGGCTCCGGCCGCACCGCGCTGCTGGACGCCGTCGCCGCCGACTGCGCGGACCTCGCCCCCGACGGAGTGGTCCGCCTCAACGGTCGCGGCCGCACCGCCGGAGACCTGCTGCACGCCCTCTTCTCCACCGTCTACGCGGCCCCGGCCCACCGCCCCGACCGCGACGAACTCCTCGCGCACGTCCGGACCATCGGCGCCGTCGTCACCATCGACGACCTGGAGATCGGCGGGGCCGCCCTCGACGAACTGCTCGCCGCCACCCCCGAGTGCGCCTTCCTGCTCGCCGCCGCCTCCGACGCCGCCACCCCCGGCGTCGACGCCCACCTGGAGGAGGTGCTCCTCGCCGGGCTCGGCCGCGGCGCCTCCCTCGCCCTGCTGGAGAAGGTCGTCGAGCGCCCCCTCACCGAGGAGGAGCGGAACTGGGCGGGCGACCTCTGGTTCGAGTCCGAGGGCCTGCCGCTCCGCTTCGTCCAGGCCGGTTCCCTCCTCGTCCAGCGCGACCGGCTGCGCGCCGCCCCCGAAACACTCGACGACGCCGATTACTTCCAGCCACGCCCGGACGGCGCGCCGCCGGTCCCCGTCCCGCCCCCCGCGGAGGGCGCCGAGCTCCCCCTGCCGAGCCTCGGCGAGGGCGCCGCCCCCGCCCTGCTGCTCGCCTCCCGGCTCAGCGAGGCGGCCCGCGCCACCCTGCGCTTCGCGGTCGCCCTCGGCGGCGAGGTGCCCCACCAGGCCCATCTGCCGGCGCTCGTGGGCGACACCCACGCGGACGCCGCGCTCGGTGAACTCGCGACCTGCGGCCTGCTCTCCCCGGCCGGCCCCCGCTACCGCCTCGCCGCCGGAATCCTCGCCCAGCTGGAGGCGGGCGGTTACGAGGACGACGCCGTCGCCCACGCCCGCACCGCCGCCCAGCACTACGCCTGGTGGACCTCGCACCCCTCGGTCACCCCGCAGCGGGCCGTCGCGGAGGCCGACGCGATCGTGGCCGCACTGGCGCGACTGGTCCCGGCCGAGGAGGCGGGAGCGGCCAGCGCGGCCGTCCTGCTGGCCCGCAGCGCCTCCCCGGCCTTCGCCGCGGGCCTGGGCTGGGGCGCCTGGGAGCGGGCCCTCAGGATGGGCCAGGAGGCCGCCAGGATCGCGGGGGAGGTCGCGGAGGAGGCGTACTTCCACCACGAGTTGGGCGTCCTCGCGCTCTGCACCGGCAACCCCGACCGGGCCCGGGCCGAGCTGGAGACCTCGATCGGGATGCGCGGGGTGCTCGCCGACAGGTCGGGGGCCGTGGCCGGGCGCCGCGCGCTCGCCCTGGTCGCGGACCGCTCCGGCGACTTCGCCCCGCCGGCCCGCCCCGCCGCGGGCGACGAGGCGCCCGTCGTCCGCCAGGAGGCGCCGGGCACGCCTCCCGCCGGAGTCGCCGCTGTGCCGTCGTTCCTCCGGAACGCCGCCGAGGAGCGGCCCACCGTCGTCTCCCCGCAGCCGGCGGCGGCACCCGCCGCGCGCAAGCGGGCCGGCGGGACCGTCCTGGGCGGCGCGCGGCGCAACCTGGCCGCCGCGGGCGCGGGCGCGCTGCTCATCGCCGTGCTCGGCACCGTCGTCACGCTCGGCGTCACCGCGGACGGCGGCGACGAGCCGGGCAGCCGCAACGTCACCACCGAGCAGACCGCCCCCGAGGACCCCGCCGACGACGGGCTGCCCGCCGATGAGCCGGCGGAAGGCCCCGCACCGGCCGGGGAGACCACCGGCGGCGAGACGTCCGCGGCCCCGAGCGCCTCGGAGTCCGCGACGCCGAGCGCCTCGGGCTCGCCCTCCCCGAGCGCCTCCGCCTCGGACGGGACGACGCCGGGGACGGACGAACCGACGGACGGCGGGAGCAGCTCCCCGGCCGAGCCCACGCCGACCGGGACCTCGCCCCGGCCGACCGATACCGGGAGCGGGAGCCCGAGCCCCGCGCCGTCCGATTCGGAGAGCGAGTCGCCGGACCCGACGCCCACCGACGACACCCCGCCCCCGCCCCCGCCCCAGAACTCCTCGTCCGCCGCGGGGCCCGTGGAGTCGGCCGGTGCGAGCGCCGACGTTCCGGCGGAGAGCGGCGGCCCCGACGAGGCCGCCGCCTGACACACGGAAGCCGGGTGCCCCGCGGGGCACCCGGCTTCCGTCGTCCGAAGGGGAGGACGGGTCAGAACAGCCGCAGCTTGTCGTCCTCGATGCCGCGCATCGCGTCGTAGTCCAGGACCACGCAGCCGATCCCGCGGTCCGTCGCCAGGACCCGGGCCTGCGGCTTGATCTCCTGCGCGGCGAAGACGCCCCGCACCGGCGCGAGGTGCGGGTCGCGGTTCAGCAGCTCCAGGTAGCGCGTCAGCTGCTCCACGCCGTCGATGTCGCCCCGCCGCTTCAACTCCACCGCCACCGTCCGCCCGTCGGCGTCCCGGCAGAGGATGTCCACCGGCCCGATCGCGGTGGGGTACTCGCGACGGATCAGGGTGTGGCCCTCCCCGAGGATCTCGATCCGGTCCGCGAGCAGCTCCTGGAGGTGGGCTTCCACGCCGTCCTTGATGAGCCCGGGGTCGACGCCCAGCTCGTACGAGGAGTCGTGGAGGACTTCCTCCATCGTGATGATCAGTTTTTCGCCCGCCTTGTTCACCACGGTCCAGACGCTCTTCCCCTCGTCGGCTCCCTCCTTCAGGGTGCACGGCGGGGACATCCAGTTGAGCGGTTTGTACGCCCGGTCGTCGGCGTGGATGGAGACGCTTCCGTCCGCCTTCACCAGGATCAGGCGGGGCGCGGAGGGCAGGTGTGCTGTGAGCCGGCCCGCGTAGTCCACGGAGCAACGGGCGATGACGAGACGCATGGTCGGCAACGCTACTCGACTACGGGGGCCCGGCGCGATCTCCCCACCCGTCGCCCCTGTCACGCGGGCCCCGGCGCGCGGCGGCGGAGCGGGCTTGCCCCTCTTTGCGCCCCTTCGTTATTGGCCGGTTGTGTTCCCGTTCTCCTGGTGCGGCCCCGACTGCGCGCTTACCGTGGAAGCCGGAGGTCGCCGCCCGTGCACGCTGCGTCGTCGCCCCCCTTCCCTGCCCGTAGGGCCCCGGTCACCGTCCGGGGTCGCGAGAGGAGAACCCATGTCGCTCGACGTCTCACCGGCTCTGTTGGAACAGGCCGAGCGAGGCGAGGTCGACGAAGCCGACTTCGTCGACTGCGTCCGGACCTCCCTGCCCTTCGCATGGGAGATGATCAGCTCGCTGGTGGCACAGCTGAAGGTCGACGGCGGAGAGTTCGCCGACAACCAGACGCCGCCGCCGGACGAGCAGGCTCGTGGTCAGCTGCTGCGCGCGCTCGCGAGTGATGCGATACGCGGCGCGCTGCAGCGGCACTTCGGAGTGCGCCTCGCATTCCAGAACTGCCACCGCGTCGCGGTGTTCCCGCTGGACGCCTCGGTCGACGACCGACTGGCCAAGTTCACCTCGGTGAGGGGCCAGTTGCTCAACCAGTCGCCCGAACTACGGGACTGCTGAACGCTTCCGCTGCCGTCCCGGGCCACGGGAGGTGCAACTGGCTTCGGGGCGGCAGCTCCTGTACCACCGCACCACATGTCCCACAGGCGTCCCCGGCCCCCGGCCGGCAGGCGCGGGTCAGGTGAGCAACGGCAGCACGTCGGCGCCCAGCCGCCGGACGTTCTCCTCGGTCGCCGTGAGATCGCCCGACCCTTCCACCAGGAGGGCGAAGCGCGTGATCCCGGTCCGCTCGGCGGTGGCCGCGAGCCGGTCGGCGGCCAGCCGCGGCGGGCCCACCGGGTGCAGCCCGCACAGCAGTTCCGTGTATGCGACCGGATCCCGCATCACGCGGTGCCTGCCGTCCACCGTGACATGGGCGTCCAGCCCCTGCCGCAGCCAGCCGGGCATCGCCTTCACCAGCGTCTCCGTGGCCGCCTCCGCGTCGTCCGCGATCTGGGCCACCCCGGCGGACACATGTGCGGCCCCCGCCACCACCTCGGGCGGATGGCCCGCCTCGCGCGCCGCCGTACGCCACAGGGCGACCATCTCCGCCTTCTCCTCGTCCCCGCAGTGCATGCCCAGCAGCATCGGGAGCGCCTGCCCGGCCGCCAGCCGCACGGTCTTCGGCGAGGTGCACGCCACCACGACCTCGGGCCCCGGCGCCCCCGGCCCCGCCGTAGCCGTCCCCGGCCCCTCCAGCAGCTCGTCCGCGCGCGGCACCACCGCCACCTCCCGGAAGCCGAACCGCTCGCCGCGCCCCGCGACGCGCGGCTTCCGCAGCCAGTCGAGCACCAGGCCCAACGCCTCGGGGAAGCCGTTCTCGTACGCGTCGAGGCCGCCGCCGAACACCTCCAGGTCCACCCACGGACCGCCCCGGCCCACCCCGAGCGAGAAGCGTCCGCCGCTGGTCAGGTGCAGCAGCGCCGCCTGCTCGGCGAGGGCGACCGGGTGGTGGTTGGGCAGCACGCTGACCGCCGTGCCGACCCGGATTCTGCGGGTGCGGCCCAGCAGCAGCGCGGCCAGCGTCGTGGCGGAGGGGCAGACCCCGTACGGCACGAAGTGGTGCTCGGCCAGCCAGACCGAGTCGAGCCCGCTCTCCTCCGCGGCCTCGGTGGACCGGACGGCCCGGTGCAGGGCTTCGGCGGGCCCCTGCCCCGGGAACTGGGCTGCCAGAACGAACGTTCCGATGCGCATCGCCTATTGCCTCCTCGCGGCCGACGCGTTGCTCCCCCCACGGGCAACAACGTCTGACACGTGCCAAAGGCACGGTCCCGCGCGAAGTTGTTGCGATTTTCCGCTAACCCACCCCGCTGCCGGGCGCGGCCGGGCCGCACCGCTCCCGCCGCCCGGCGTACGGCCCCGTCGCCAGGCTCTAGGCTGGTACCACCCGTGCCCGATCCGCCCCGTGAGGTGTCCTGTGTCCCCGCGCCGCAACCGCCCCCGTGGCGGAGAGAAGCCCGACGAGCATCCCGGCGCGGCGCCCGGCAGGTACGGCGGCGGAGGGGCCACCGAGAGCTGGCGGGGCGAGGAGTGGTCGGTCCGCCCGGTCAGCGGGGCGAGCGCCCAAGGCAAGCGGTACCGCTGCCCCGGCTGCGACCAGGAGATCCCCTCCGGCGTCCCGCATGTGGTGAGCTGGCCCGAGTACGGCGGCATCGAGGACCGCCGGCACTGGCACAAGGCCTGCTGGAACGCGAAGGACCGCCGCACCACCAGGGTGCAGCGGTCCCGGAACGCCCCGCGCCACTGAGGGCGCCGGTCCGCCTCTCAGACGTCGCGCCGGTTCAGTACGGCGACGGCCCCGCCCAGGACCACCGCCGCCAGCCCCAGCATCAGCAGCACCGGCTCCCAGCCGGTCGGGCCGCTGTCGGTCATCGTCGTGCCGTACAGCCCGCCGAGCTGGTTGGGGATCGAGTAGTCGATCAGGAAGTGCTGGAGGCCCCGCAGGTCTTTGGCGAACATGAACAGCGCGAGGACCAGGGGGAGCAGCACCACACCGATCATGATCGTGATCGCGCCCGCCGAGTGGCGCACGATCGCGCCGACCCCGAGCGCCAGCAGTCCGAGAGCCGCGAGGTAGAGCCCGACGCCGACCGTGGCGAGCGTCCACTCCCCGGCCGACGCCCCGGCGCCGGGGAGGATCACGGTCTGGGCGACCGCCACCACCGCGACCGTCACCGTCGTGACGGCGAAGACCAGCGAGGCGAAGACGATCGCCTTGGCCGCGAGCACCCGGCCCCGGCTCGGGCAGGCGGTCAGCGTCGTGCGGATCATGCCGGTGCTGTACTCGGAGCCGATGGTCAGCACCCCGAGCGTGATCACGCAGATCGAGCCCAGCAGCACCCCGAAGAGCCCGAGCGTCAGGACCGGCTCGCTCTGCACGCCGTTCTGCCGGTCGGCCGCGAGCAGCAGCGCGACGCCCGGCCCGACCGTCAGCATCAGCGCGACCATCACACCGAGCGTCCAGGCCGTGGCCCGTACGGAACGGATCTTGGTCCACTCCGAGGCGATCGCGTCGCCCAGGGTGGCGGGCCGGATCGGGATCGGCGACTCGTAGGGGGCCGGCAGGCCGGCGTCCGGCGTCTGCGGGGCGGCCGGGGCGGTCATCGGGAATCCTTGCTGGTCTGCTCTCCGGCCGGGGCGGCGGAAGAGGTCTCGACGGCGGGGGCGGCGGTGACGGAGACCCCCGCGGAGGCCCCGTCGGCGGCGGGGGAGGGGGTGGCGGAGGTCCGGTCGACGGCGGGGGTGGGGCTGGCCGCCGGGGCCGCCTGGGGGGAGGGGGCGGACAGGGCGGGAGCCGGGCGCGGGCCGGGCGGCGGCGGGGCGAACCAGCCCTCCTGCACCACCTCCACCGGCTCGACGGGCTCCCCGGCGGGATACCCGTACGGGTCCGAGGGCTGCGGCTGAGCGAGGCCCTCCTTGGCGTCGTCCGTCGAGCGGTAGTCCACCAGCCCCTGCGTCAGCCGCATGTACGCCTCCTCCAGCGACGCCTGGTGCGGCGACAGCTCCCAGAGCCGTACGCCGCAGCCGTGGGCCAGCTCGCTGATCCTCGGCAGCGGCAGCCCGGTGATCCGCAGCGCCCCGCCGGGCTCGGAGAGGACCCGGCCGCCCGCCCCGATCAGCGCGGCCGTCAGCTTCTGCCGGTCCTGGGGCCCGTCCCCGGGCACCCGGACCCGGGCGAAGTCGGCGGAGTTGGCCGAGATGAAGTCCTTGACGCTCATGTCGGAGAGGAGCCGGCCGCGCCCGATCACGATCAGGTGGTCGGCGGTCAGCGCCATCTCGCTCATCAGGTGGGACGAGACGAAGACGGTCCGGCCCTCGGCGGCCAGCATCTTCATCAGGTTGCGGACCCAGTGGATGCCCTCCGGGTCGAGCCCGTTGACCGGCTCGTCGAACAGCAGCACCTGGGGATCGCCGAGCAGCGCCGCCGCGATTCCGAGCCGCTGCCCCATGCCGAGGGAGAAACCGCTGGTACGCCGCTTGGCGACGTCCCTCAGCCCCACGACGCCCAGGACCTCGTCCACCCGGGGCGCCGGGATGCCGGCCAGCTGGGCCAGGGAGAGCAGGTGGTTGCGGGCGGTGCGGCCGCCGTGCACGCCCTTGGCGTCCAGCAGCGCGCCCACCAGGCGCGGGGCGTTCGGGAGGCTGCGGTAGGGGTGGCCGTTGATCGTGACGTGGCCCGCGGTGGGGCGGTCCAGGCCGAGGATCATGCGCATGGTCGTGGACTTGCCCGACCCGTTGGGACCGAGGAAGCCGGTGACGGCGCCGGGCCGCACCTGGAAGGAAAGGTCGTCCACGGCCGTCTTCGCGCCGAAACGCTTGGTCAGCCCGACTGCCTCGATCATGCTCCAGCCCCATCGACTCACTCCGGCGTGCGGGGCTCGGGCCGCCTGGCCGCACACCCCCGTAAGAGTTAGGAGGATAACCAGGCGCTGACGGTTCCGGCCACGTCGCACACGGTCCGCGACCGGGCGGTCACCGGCTTGCGGGCGGCGGCGCGGGGCGCGTGCTCAGGCGTCCCGGCTCCGCAGGACCAGGAAGCCGCCGAGGACCGCCGCCACCACCCACAGCACCATGATCCCGAGCCCGCCCCAGGGGCCGTACGGGGCCGGGTCGCTGTTCATCGCGTCGGGGACGACCTGCATGATCCTCATCCCGGCCTTGTCGGGGAAGTACCGGATCACGTCCTTGGCGTACGGCACCAGGCTCAGGATGTTCGAGATCAGGAGGAAGAGCGTCACCAGGATGCAGATCGACAGCACGGAGCTCCGCAGCATCGCCGCGACGCCCATGGAGAAGAGCGCGATCAGCCCCATGTAGAGCCCCGCCCCGACGACCGCCCGCAGGACGTTCTCCTCCCCGAGGTCGATGCCCCGGTTGCCCAGCAGGGCCTGGGTGAGGAAAAACGACACGAAGCTGGTGAGCAGACCGGCCAGCAGGGCCAGCGCTCCGGCCACGGTGATCTTGCCGAACAGGAAGGTGGCGCGTTGGGGCACGGCCGCCAGCGAGGTGCGGATCATGCCGGAGCTGTACTCCGTGCTGACCACGAGCACGCCGAAGACGATCATGGCGAGCTGGCCGAAGGACGTGCCGGTGAAGCTGACGAGGGTGGGATCGAAGGTGGCGCGCTCGATCTCGGAAAGATCGTCGAACGTGGCGTTCACCAGGGCGCCGGCGGCCGCGCCCAGGGCGACCGTGACGACGAAGGCGGCGATGAGCGTCCAAACGGTCGAGGAGACCGACCGGATCTTGGTCCATTCCGAGGTGAGGACCGCGGGTACCGAAGCCATCTCCGTCACGCCTCCTTGCCGTCGGTGGAGCCGGGCTTGTTCCAGCTCTCGCCCCAGCCCGCGCCCACGGCCGGCGGTCCGGCCGCCGCGTCCCGTTCGGAGTGGGCGTGGTACTCCACCGAACCGGCCGTCATCTGCATGAACGCCTCCTCCAGCGAGGCCCGCTGGGAACTCAGTTCGTGCAGCACCAGCTGGTGACGGGCCGCCAGCTCGCCCAGCTCCTCGGTCGAGGCGCCGTCGACCTCCAGGACGCCGCCCGCCGTCTCGACGGCGGTGAGCCCCTCCTGGTGCAGGAGGTCGCGCAGCCGTTCCCACTGCGGGGAGCGCAGCCGCGTGTAGCTGCGGGAGTTCTCCTGGATGAAGGCGGCCATCGAGGTGTCGGCGAGCAGCCTGCCCTGGCCGATCACGATCAAGTGGTCGGCGGTCAGCGCCATTTCGCTCATCAGGTGCGAGGAGACGAAGATCGTGCGGCCCTCCGAGGCGAGCGCCTTCATCAGGTTGCGGATCCAGTGGATGCCCTCGGGGTCCAGTCCGTTGACCGGCTCGTCGAACATCAGGATCTCGGGGTCGCCCAGCAGGGCGGAGGCGATGCCGAGCCGCTGGCCCATGCCGAGCGAGAACCCCTTGGACTTCTTCTTCGCCACCGCCGTGAGGCCGACCATGTCGAGCACCTCGTCGACCCGGCCGCGCGGGATGCGGTTGCTCTGCGCCAGGCACAGCAGGTTGTTGTACGCGCTGCGGCCGCCGTGCATCGCCTTGGCGTCGAGGAGCGCCCCGATGTACTTCAGCGGCTCCTCCAGCTCGCGGTAGTGCTTGCCGTCGATGCGCACCGTGCCGCCGGTCGGGTTGTCGAGGTCGAGCATCATCCGCATCGTGGTGGACTTGCCCGCCCCGTTCGGGCCGAGGAAGCCCGTCACCATGCCCGGCCTGACCTGGAACGACAGCTGATCGACGGCGACCTTGCCGCCGAATCGCTTGGTGAGCCCCTCGACCTCGATCATGCGTTCACGCTAGAACGCCAGAGCGCCCGGCGCCACCACAAGGGCGGGACCGGGCGCACACGGGGGTACTCCGCGCGGCGGGGCTCAGCGGGTCTGCTGGGCCGGGACGCCGCGGTTGGCGGGCTCGTCCTCCACCGGGGAGCCGGCGGCGGCCACGGCGGCGCCGGTCAGCGTCGCCAGCATCTCGCGGACGTTGGTCAGCTGCGCGTTGATCGAGTCGCGGCGGTTGGTGAGCGCCGCCAGCTCGCGCTCCGATTCGCTGCGGATGCGGTCGGCCTTGGCGTTGGCGTCGGCGACGATGTCCTCGGCCTGGCGCTGGGCGGTCTCCACCGTCTGGCGGGCCCGGCGCTCGGCGTCCGTGCGGAGCTTCTCGGCCTCCAGGCGGAGCTGCTCGGCGCGGTGCTCGATCTCGGCGAGACGCTTCTCCGCCTTGGCCTGCCGGGACGCGAGGTCGCGCTCCGACTGCTCACGGCGCTTGGCGAGGTTGGTCTCGAAGTCGGCCGCGGCCTGGGCGGCCTTGGCGCGGGTCTCCTCGAAGAGGGCCTCGGCCTCCTCACGCTTCTGCTGGGCGTCCCTCTGGGCGTCGGAGCGCAGGGTGTTCGCCTCGCCCTGGGCCTTCTCGACGATCCGGACGCCCTCGTCCTCGGCCTTCGCCTTGCGCTCGGAGGCGAAGGTCTCGGCGTCGTTGCGCACCTGCTGGGCCGCCGACTCGGCCAGCTCGCGGTGCTGCTCGGCCGCGCGACGGGCCTCCTCGCGCAGGTCCTTGGCCTCCTCCTCGGCGAGGCGGAGAATCTTCTCGACACGGGCGCCGAGCCCGGCGTACGACGGCTCCGCGTCGTTTACCTGGGCCTGGGCGTTCTGCGTTTCGAGGTGCAGCTCCTCGATGCGCTTTTCCAGAGAGGTGATTCGGGCCAGAGCACTGTCACGGTCGGCGACGAGCTTGTTGATGCGGTCGTCCACCTGACCGCGGTCGTAGCCTCGTCGCACGAGCTCGAAGCCGAAGGGGGAGGAAGGGTCACTCATGGGGTTCCTGTCGAATGAGACCGGTGAGGTGATAGAGGGAATCCTAGGGGCCATTGCGGCGTGTCAGCGTGAAGATGCCGGTTTGATCTGGAGAATGACACCCCTTTTGAGTGGCTGACCCCCGGAGCGCTTGCCACTGCGAGGGTTGAATGTCCATGACGAAACACGGCGCGCCGCGGTCCGGCTACCGCTCGGACGACTTGCCCCCCGATCGCGTACCCGCCGCCGCCGGGGCCTTGGATCCCCCCGGGGGACCGGCCGCCGACTTCCCTCCCCCGGTCGGAGTCTCGAAAGACTCCAACGCCTCCAGCACGTCCTGGACACGGGAGATCTCCGCGTTGATGTCCTCGCGCCTGCGCACCAGGACGTCCAGTTCGCGCTTGCCCTCCTCCACCATCGTCTTCGCCTCGGCCTCGGCGTCGGCACGCAGCTTCTCCGCCTCGCGGACCAGGCCGGCCTTCTTGGCCTCGGCCTCCTTCAGCAGCGACTCGGCCCGCTTCACCGCGGCGATACGGACCTTGCTCGCCTCCGCGTTGGCCTCCGCCAGCAACTCCTTGGCCTTCGCCTCAGCCTCGTCGCGCTGCTCGGTCGCCGCCTTCATCAGATGGTCGACGCGCTCCCCGGCGGTCTTCATCTGCTCGGACGTCTCCCGGCGGGCCCGCTCGTGCAGCTCCTCGATCTCGCTCTCCAGCCGGGCCCGCTGGGCCTCGGCCCGCTCCCGGATCTGGGTCGCGTCGCGCCGCGCGCCGACCAGTAGCTCGTCGGCGTCCGCACGGGCGCGCTCCACCAGGGTGTTGCCCTCGACCGTCGCCTCGGAGGCGATGCGCACGGCTTCCTTGCGGGCCGCGCCGACCATCGTGTCGGCCTGGCCCTCGGCCTCGGTGGCCGTGCGCAGCGCTTCCTCCCGCGCCTTGTTGATGAGCTGGTCCGCCTGCTCGGCCGCGTCCGCGCGGCGCTTGGCCGCCGCCTCGCGCGCCTCGTCCAGCACCCGGTCCGCCTCCTGGCGGGCCTGCGAGCGCAGCTCCTCCGCCGCCGACTCCGCGTCCGCGCGCAGCCGTTCGGCCTCCTCGTGGGTGCGGGTCGCGTGCTCCTGCGCCGCACCGAGCCGTTCGGCCGCCTCGGCGCGCAGCCGCTCGGACTCGGCCGTCGCCTCGGCCAGCATCCGGTCCGCCTGCTCGGTGGAGTCCGCCCGGCGGCGGTTGGCCTCCGTGGTGGCCTCGACGACCAACTGCTCGGACGCCTGGGCCGCCTCGGTGCGGATGCGCTCGCTCTCGGTGGTGGCCTCGCCGATCAGCCGGTCCGACTGGGCCGCCGCCTCGGAACGGATCCGGTTGGCGTCCTGCCGGGCCTCGGCACGGGTGCGCGAGGCGTCCTGCTCCGCCGACGCCAGGGCGTCGGACGCCTCGGTGCGCATCCGCTGGCTGTACTCGGAGGTGTCCGCGCGCAGCCGCTCCGACTCGGCGATCGCCTCGGAGACGGTCCGCTCGGCCAGCGCCTTCGCGGCCCCGGTCTCCTCCTCGGCCTCGCGGCGCAGCCGCGCCGCCTCCTCGTTGGCCTCCCGGCGCAGCCGTACGGCGTCCTCCGAGGCCCGTTCCCGCTCCGCGTGCGCGTCGGCGCGGACCCGGTCCGCCTCCTCCTGCGCCTCGGTACGGGTGCGCTCCGCCGCGTGCTCCGCCGCCGAACGCAGCCCGGTGATCTCCTCCTCGGCCTGCTCCTGCAGCCCCGCCACGGAGTCCCGCACCTGCTGGGCGGTCTGCTCGGCCGCCGCGACCAGCTCGGCCGCCCGCGCGTCCGCCTCCTCGACCAGCCGGGCCGCCTCGGCCCCGGCCTCCTCGACCCGCTTGCGGGCGGCGGCGAGCAGCTCCTCGCTCTGCTCGCGGGCCCGCTCGCGCTCCTGCTCCGCCTCGGTCCGGGCCGCGCCGAGGATCTCCTCGGCCTCCCGGCGGCGGCGCGTGGCCTCCTCCTGGGCGGCCTCCAGCGCCTCGGCCGCCTCGGCGCCGACCCGTTCGGCGGCGGCCGCGGCCTCCGCGCGGACCCGGTCGGCGCTCTCCTGCGCCTCCGACTTGAGCCGCTCCGCCTCGGCGGCGGCCTCGCTCCGCAGCCGTACGGCGACGTTCTCACCCTCGGCGCGGGACTGGGCGGCGTCCGCCGCGGCCTCGTCGCGCAGCCGCTCGGCCTCCGCCTCGGCCTGCTCGGCCAGCGTCCGCAGCCGCTCGGCGGACTCGTTGCGCAGCCGCTCGGTCTCCTCGGCCGTCTCCCGGCGGAGCCGCTCGGCCTCGGTCCGGGCCTCGCTCAGCGCCTCCTCGGCGGCGGCGAGCCGGGACTCGGCCTCGGTGTGCAGCCGGGCCAGCTCCTCGGCGGCCTCGGCCTGGCGGGCGGCGACCCCCCGCTCGGTCTCCTCGCGCAGCTGGGCCGCGGCGGTCTCGGCCGCCTCCGTGACCGCTGCCGCCTGCTCCTCGGCCTCGGCCCGCATCCTGTCGGCCTCGGCCCGGGTGCGCTCCAGCGTCTCCTCGGCCTGCTTGCGCAGGGTCGCGGCCCGCTCGGCGGCCTCGGCGCGGATGCGCTCGCTCTCGCCGTTCGCCTTGGTGCGCAGCTCGTCCGCGTCGGAACGGGCCCTGGTCAGCAGCTCCTCGGCGGTGCGGGCGCCCTCCTCCAGCTGCTGGACCGCCTCGCGGCGGGCCTCGCCCCGGATGCGCTCGCCCTCGGCGACCGCCTCGGAGCGCAGCTCCTCGGCCTCGCCGCGCAGGCGGCGGGCCTCCTCCTGGAGCTCGACCGTCTTGGCCCGGTACTCCTTGGTGTCGTCCTTGGCCGCGCCCTTGAGCTCGTCGGCCTGCTCCTCGGCCTCGCCGCGCAGCCGGTCCGCCTCGGCCTGGGCCTCGCGACGGATGCGCTCGGCCTCCTCGCGGGCCGCCCGCGTGGTCGACTGCGCGTCCTCGGACGCCTTGGTCAGCACCTCCTCGGCGCTGCGGGCCGCCTTGGCGAGCTGGGCGGCGGCGTCCTCGGCGGCGGCGGTGCCGGCCTTCTCGGTCGCCTCCGCGATCAGCCGCTCCGCCTCGGCACGGGCGTCGACGAGGGCCTGCTCGGCCTCCTCCTTCAGCGCCTCGGTGCTCTTGGTGGCCTCCCCGACCAGCCGGGCGATCTCCGACTTGGCCGTACGGGTGCGCTGCTCGTTCTGCGACTCGGCGGCGGCCACCTGCTTGGCCGCGGCCTCCTTCGCCTCGGAGAGGAGCTTCTCGGCCTCCAGCCGGGCCTCGCGCAGCCGCGCCTCGGCGTCCGAAAGCCGCTGCTCGGCGGTGCGGTTCAGCTCGGCGGTCTGCCGGCGGGCCTGGTCGGCCTCCGCCGTCGTGGTGGAGCGCAGCTGCTCCGCGTGGCTGGTGGCCTCCTGCGCCTGGGCCGAGGCGTTCACCAGCAGCCGCTCGGCGTCCTTGCGCGCGCGCAGCAGGATCGCTTCCGCCTCGGCCCGCGCGGCCTCGGCCTCCGAACTGGTCCGCCGCCGGGACTCCTCCGCCAGCCGGGCGGCCTCGTCCCGCGCGGCGGCCAGCGCCTGCTCGGCCTCGGCGCGGGACTCCTCCAGCAGCCGGCGGGCCTGCGACTCGGTGCGGGCGCGCAGCTGTTCGGCCCAGGCGACGTTCTCGTTGACGTGCGACTCGACGGTCTGGCGGCGCTCCGCCAACTCCTGGTCGAGCCGCTGCCTGCGCTGGACCGCCTCGGTGTGCAACTCCGCCTGCAGGCGTGCCTGGTGCTCGGCGTGCTCCTGCAGGATCCGCTGCGTCTGGGCCCTGGCCTCCCGCAGCTCGCGCTCGGCGTCGCTGCGCATCTGCTCGGCCTGGACCTGCGCGTTCCGCAGCATCTGCTCGGCCTGGTAGCCCATGTCCGCACTGTCGTACGCGGGACGGCTCGCGAGATTGCGCCGGGCCTCGTGCAGCTTGGCACGCAAGACCTCGACCTGGTAGCCGAGGTCCTCGGCGTGCTGGACGGCCTTCTCCCGGTCGGTCCTCAGCCGGTCCATCTCGGCTTCGAACCGCGAGAGATGGTCGTCTTCAGCTCGGTGGCTCTCCTGGCGTTCGTAGCCCCGCACTGCGCGGTCCCATCCTTCCCCGAGCTCTCGACTTCTTCCCGAGCTCTCAACTTTGTTCGAGCAGGGGATGCCCCACTGAGCAGGGGAGACCCCACCCGCGGAGGGAAACCCTCCACGAGTACTGCCCGCGGACGAGCCGTCCCCCCGGGGAATGGTGACAGACAAACGACGAGGACGCGGTACGGCCCCGACCCGGCCCCGGCCCGGAGCCGCCCACTCTACCGGGCCGGATATGCGGAGGTCAGTGCTCCGCCCGGCTCGTGACCAGTTCCGTGAGGACACCGTGGCAGTCCTTGGGGTGCAGGAACGTGATCCGTGACCCCATGGAACCCGTCCTGGGCTCGTCGTACAGCACCCGGACGCCCTTCTCGCGGATGTCCGCCGCGTCCCCGTCCACGTCCTGGGTGCCGAAGGCGATGTGGTGCACGCCCTCCCCGTTCTTGGCCAGCCACTTGCCGACCGCCGAGTCCTCCCGGGTCGGCTCCAGCAGCTGCAGGTAGGAGGCCCCGCCGTCCGAGGTCCCGTTGATCCTGAGCATGGCCTCCCGGACGCCCTGCTCCTCGTTGATCTCGGAGTGGAACACCTCGAAGCCGTACGTGGCACGGTAGAACTCGACGGTCCTGTCCAGGTCGAAACAGGCGATTCCGATGTGATCGATGCGCGTCAACATGGATTCAGCATGGAGCGAGTGCCCTGCTCCCGCCATGGTTACCCAACGTGCGCGCCGTCACACCGGCAGCCGGATGACGGGCGCGGGAGCGCTCAGTACATTCAGGTAAACCCTCGTTCACATCCGATCCCAAGGGGCCGTGCCCATGCCAGCAACGACCGGTACCACCACCTCAGTGATCGTCGCGGGAGCCCGGACGCCCATGGGCCGTCTCCTCGGCTCCCTCAAGAGCTTCTCCGCCGCCGACCTCGGCGGGGTGGCGATCAAGGCCGCACTGGACCGGGCGGGCATCGGCGGCGACCAGGTCCAGTACGTGATCATGGGCCAGGTGCTCCAGGCGGGCGCGGGCCAGATCCCCGCCCGGCAGGCCGCGGTCAAGGCCGGCATCCCGATGAACGTCCCCGCCCTCACCGTCAACAAGGTGTGCCTGTCCG
Source organism: Streptomyces sp. NPDC017448 (assembly GCF_044330565.1). NCBI lineage: Bacteria > Bacillati > Actinomycetota > Actinomycetes > Kitasatosporales > Streptomycetaceae > Streptomyces > Streptomyces sp. NPDC017448. Next base: position 203,968 of record NZ_JBIRLM010000012.1, read on the forward strand.
GACTCGACGCCATCGCGCTGGCCGACCAGCTCATCCGCGCCGGGGAGTTCGACGTGGTGGTCGCGGGCGGCCAGGAGTCCATGACCAACGCCCCGCACCTGCTCCCCAAGTCCCGCGAGGGCTACAAGTACGGCGCGATCGAGATGCTGGACTCGATGGCGTACGACGGTCTCACCGACGCGTACGAGAACATCCCCATGGGCGAGTCCACCGAGAAGCACAACCGCCGCCTCGGGCTGGACCGCGCCGCCCAGGACGAGATCGGCGCGCTCTCCCACCAGCGGGCCGCCGCCGCCCGGAAGAACGGGCTGTTCGAGGCCGAGATCACCCCGGTCGAGATCCCGCAGCGCAAGGGCGAGGCGGTCCTCTTCTCCCAGGACGAGGGCATCCGCCCCGAGACCACCGTGGAGAGCCTCGGCAAGCTGCGCCCCGCCTTCGCCAAGGACGGCACGATCACCGCGGGCACCTCCTCGCAGATCTCCGACGGCGCCGCGGCGGTCGTCGTGATGAGCAAGGCGAAGGCCGAGGAGCTGGGCCTGGAGTGGATCGCCGAGATCGGCGCCCACGGCAACGTGGCCGGCCCCGACAACTCCCTCCAGTCGCAGCCCTCCAACGCCATCCGGCACGCTTTGGAGAAGGACGGCCTGACCGTCGACGACCTCGACCTCATCGAGATCAACGAGGCGTTCGCCGCCGTCGCCGTCCAGTCCATGAAGGACCTGGGCGTCACCTCGGAGAAGGTCAACGTCAACGGCGGCGCGATCGCTCTCGGCCACCCGATCGGGATGTCCGGCGCCCGGGTCGTCCTGCACCTGGCCCTGGAGCTGAAGCGGCGCGGCGGCGGCACCGGCGCGGCGGCGCTGTGCGGCGGCGGCGGCCAGGGCGACGCGCTGATCCTCCGCGTCCCGGGCAAGTAGTACGCGTAACGCTCCCGGGACCGCACGGCTCCCGGGACAGGGCAAGGCGAACGGAGCGGTGAACGTGGACGTGGACGTCCCCACGCTGGTCGAGCAGGCGCGAGCAGGCAGGCCGCGCGCGGTGGCCCGGCTGATCTCGCTGGTGGAGGGGGCGTCCCCGCAGCTGCGCGAGGTGATGGCCGCGCTGGCGCCGCTGGCGGGCCGCGCCTACGTCGTCGGGCTCACCGGCTCGCCCGGCGTCGGCAAGTCCACCTCCACCTCGGCGCTGGTCTCCGCCTACCGCCGGGCGGGCAAGCGGGTCGGCGTCCTCGCCGTCGACCCGTCCTCGCCGTTCTCCGGCGGGGCGCTGCTGGGCGACCGGGTCCGGATGTCGGACCACGCCTCGGACCCGGGCGTCTACATCCGCTCCATGGCGACCCGGGGCCACCTCGGCGGCCTCGCCTGGTCGGCCCCGCAGGCCATCCGGGTGCTGGACGCGGCGGGCTGCGACGTGGTCCTCGTCGAGACGGTCGGCGTCGGCCAGTCCGAGGTGGAGATCGCCTCCCAGGCCGACACCTCGGTGGTGCTGCTGGCCCCGGGCATGGGCGACGGCATCCAGGCGGCCAAGGCCGGAATCCTGGAGATCGGCGACGTGTACGTGGTCAACAAGGCCGACCGGGACGGCGCCGACGCCACCGCCCGCGAGCTGAACCACATGCTGGGCCTGGGCGAGGCCCGGGGCCCCGGCGACTGGCGGCCCCCGATCGTGAAGACGGTCGCGGCCCGGGGCGAGGGCACGGACGAGGTCGTCGAGGCGCTGGAGAAGCACCGGGCCTGGATGGAGGAGCACGGTGTCCTGGCCGGGCGGCGCACCGCGCGGGCGGCCCGCGAGGTCGAGACGATCGCGGTGACCGCGCTGCGCGAGAAGATCGCCGATCTGCGCGGCGACCGCCGCCTGACCGCCCTGGCCGAGCGCATCGTGGCGGGGGGCCTGGACCCGTACGCGGCGGCGGACGAGCTGGTGGCGGGGGTCACGGAGGGCGCCTGAACCGACGGGGAAGGCCCCGGGAGCGCGACGGGCGTCGCGCTCCCGGGGCCTTCCCCGTCCGGGGCCCGGCGGACGGGACGGGATCAGTCGTCGTCGCCGTCCCGGTCGTCGCCGTCGCGGTCGTCGTCGTGGTCCACCGTGACCTTGCCGGTCTTCGCGTCCACGCGCAGTTCGTGCTGCTTGCCGTCCTCGCCCTCGACGTCGACGTCCCAGCGCAGGACCCCGCCCCGGCGGTCGTCGTCGCCGTCGTCGTCCAGGTCGATCGAGGTGATCGTGCCCGGCGCGGTCTTCAGGGCCGCGGCCGCCGCCCGGTCCAGGGTGACGGCGGACGAGCGGGGCGCGTGGCGGTCGCGGTCGTCGTTGTCGTCGTCGCGGGTGTTCAGGACCTTGCCGGAGGCGGCGTCCACCGTGACGTCGTGCCACTTGTCGTCGGAGCCGCGTACGTCCAGCTCCCAGACGGCCCGGCCGTCGCGGTCGTCGTCCTCGTCCAGTTCGGCCCCGGTGAGGGTGCCCGGGACGCTCTTCAGCGCGGCGGCGACGGCCTGGTCGAGGGTGACCCGGACGTTCTTCGCGGCGCCCGGCGCCCGGTCGTCGTCCCGGTCCTCGGAAGCGTCGTCCGCGCCGTCGTCGGACGTGTCGTCGGACGTCCTGTCGTCGGCGGCGCCCACGCTGCTCGCGCTCCCGGCGGGCGTACGGTCGTCGTCGCTGTCCGCGAAGGCCACGGTGCCGGCGGTGGCGCCGCCGATCAGAACGGCCGCGGTGATCGCCGCGATGGTGACGTTGCGCTTCATGAGGTTCCTCCCGGGAGCTGCTGTGCTGTTCGACGGGTTCCACCCTGCCGACCCGATGCTGAACGCAGCCTGAAGCCGGCTGAAGGCGTCTTCAGGTGGAGTTTGCGAGGCTGTGCGCATGCGCCTGTTGATCGTGGAGGACGAGAAGCGTCTCGCGGTGTCCCTGGCCCGGGGACTCACCGCAGAGGGCTTCGCCGTGGATGTCGTGCACGACGGGCCGGCGGGGCTGCACCGTGCGAGCGAGGGCGGCTACGACCTGGTGATCCTCGACATCATGCTGCCCGGCATGAACGGCTACCGCGTCTGCTCCCACCTCCGCGCCGCCGGGCACGAGGTGTCCATCCTCATGCTGACCGCCAAGGACGGCGAGTACGACGAGGCCGAGGGGCTGGACACCGGCGCCGACGACTACCTGACCAAGCCCTTCAGCTACGTCGTCCTCGTCGCCCGGGTCCGCGCCCTGCTGCGCCGCCGGGGCGCCGGAACCGCCGCGCCCGTCCTGACCGTCGGGCCCCTGCGCATCGACACCGCCGCCCGCCGGGTGCTCCGCGACGAGGAGGAAGTCCCGCTCACCGCCAAGGAGTTCGCCGTGCTGGAGCAACTCGCCCTGCGCGCCGGGCAGGTGGTGAGCAAGGCCGAGATCCTGGAGCACGTCTGGGACTTCGCCTACGACGGCGACCCGAACATCGTCGAGGTCTACGTCTCCACCCTGCGCCGCAAGCTGGGCGCCGCCGCCATCCGCACGGTGCGCGGCGCGGGCTACCGGCTGGAGGCGCGGTGAGGTCCGTCCGGGCCAGGGCCGCCCTCGGCGCCACCCTGGTCGTCGCCGTCGCCCTGGTCGGGGCCGGCCTCGCCGTGCTCCTCGTCCTGCGGGCCAACCTGATCGACCAGGCGGACCTCCAGGCCGAGGTGGTGGCCCGCGAGATCGCCGGGGAGCTGGCCACGGGCACCCCCTACGGCGAGGTGGAGCCGGACGACGAGGAGGACCATCCGGTCCAGGTGGTCGACGAGGAGGACCGCGTCGTCCTCGTCTCGAAGGAGCTGCGGGCCGTCACCGGCACCGGCACGAGCGGCGTCACCCCGGTCCCCGCGGCCTCCCCGGCCGCCTCCCCGTCGCCCGGCGACGACGACGGCGACAGCGACGACGACGGGGGCGAGGAGGCCCGCCCCGGCCGGGGCCAGGTCTCCCACGACGACCCGGACTTCTCCGACGGCACCGCCACCGTCGACCGCACCACCGCCGACTACCGCTTCGCCGCCGTCGAGGCCACCACCCCCGACGGGGTCACCCTCACCGTGTACGCGGGCGCGCCCCTCGCCGCCGAGCAGGAGGCGGTGGACACGGTGCGCGGGGCCATGCTGACCGGACTGCCGCTGCTGCTGATGGTCGTCGCCGGGGTGACCTGGCTGGTGACCCGCCGCGCGCTGCGGCCCGTGGAGGGCATCCGGCGCGAGATGGCGGCGATCACCGCTTCCGAGGATCTCTCCCGCCGGGTGCCGGAGCCGGACTCCCGAGACGAGATCGCCCGGCTCGCCCGGACGACGAACGAGACGCTGACCGTGCTGGAGGCGTCCGTGGAGCGGCAGCGGCGGTTCGTCGCGGACGCCTCGCACGAACTGCGTTCCCCGATCGCCTCGCTGCGCACCCAGCTGGAGGTGGCCGAGGCCCACCCGGAGCTGCTGGACCTTCCGGGCGCGGTCGCCGACACCGTACGGCTGCAGGCGCTGGCGGCGGACCTGCTGCTGCTGGCCCGGCTGGACGCGGGGGAGAGGCCCGCCGGGGGGACGGTGGAGCTGGGCGCGCTGGTGCGGGAGGAGGTGTCGCAGCGCACCGGGGACCGGATCCCGGTGGCGGTGGAGGTTCCGGAGGGCGGGGCGTTCGAGGTGCACGGGTCGCGCGGGCAGCTCGCCCGGGTGGTCGGCAACCTGCTCGACAACGCCCAGCGGCACGCGGAGGCGGGCGTCGCGGTGTCGGTGGCGGCGGACGGGCGCGGCGTACGGGTGGAGGTGCGGGACGACGGGGCGGGCGTTCCCGAGGAGGAGCGGGAGCGGATCTTCGAGCGGTTCGTCCGGCTCGACGACGCCCGCAGCCGGGACGAGGGCGGGGCCGGCCTGGGGCTCGCCATCGCCCGGGACGTCGCCGCCCGCCACGGCGGGAGGCTGACGGTGCACCGGGCGGACGGGGGCGGTGCGGCCTTCCGCCTCTGGCTGCCGCGTCCGGCCCGGCGTACGTAGCCCGGCCGGCCCCCGGCGAGGACGCGGGTGCGCGGGACGGCGGCCCCCGCGCCGCGCGCCCTACAGCTTGCCGCGCTTGCCGCGCAGGTGGTCCGCGATCGGGGTCAGCGCCGCGTGCAGCTCGGCCAGCGCCTCGGGGGAGAGCAGGTCCATGAAGTGCTGCCGCACCGAGGCCACGTGGTGCGGGGCGACCGTGCGCATGGTCTCCGCGCCGTGCTCGGTGAGGACCGCGAACAGTCCGCGTCGGTCGGACTCGCAGTGGGTGCGGCGGACCAGTCCGGCGGTCTCCATACGGGTGATCTGGTGCGAGAGCCGGCTCTTGGACTGGAGGGTGGCGGCGGCGAGATCGCTCATCCGCATCCGCTGCTCGTCCGACTCGGAGAGGTTGACCAGGATCTCGTAGTCGTTCATGGTCAGGCCGAACGGCTGGAGGTCCTTCTCCAGCTGGTGCGTCAGCAGCCTGCTGACGTCCAGGTGGGTGCGCCAGGCGCACTGCTCCGCGTCGCTCAGCCAGCGGGTGGCCGTCTCGGTCTCCATACGTGGATTCTACCTAAGAAGTTGAAAGCCGGACGAAATGGGGAGGTGTGACACCCGGCACCCCCGGTCCGCCGGGGAGGCGACGGGCCCGTCGGTACGCACCGGCGCCGGGGCGCAGGCGTTCGACGTCACACTCCGCAGACTACCGCTCACCACCCGAAGCGGCGCTGGAGGTCCCCCAGCTGGCCGGGCATGCGCGGGGCGGAGCCGTGTTGACCCCCGCCGCCGCCCGGGACGCCCGGCTCGTTCGGCACGACGCCCGACGCCTGCTCCGCCATCAGCGCCTCGGACGACTGGAGCAGCACCGTGCCCGCTCCGACGAACTCGAACTGGTGCTCCTCGCCCGACGTCCCGCCGATCCCCGTCAACGAACGGACACCGCCCATCACCCCCGTCATGTAGCCGTGGTCGTAGTGGTGGCAGGGGGAGGGGCAGTCGGCCCAGCCCACCAGCGCCTGCGGATCGACCCGCAGCGGCGGTTCCATGAACACCACCGGGCCGTTGGACGCCGCCACGAACTTCCCCGTGCCGATCAGCGTCACGAACCCGGGCACGATCGACTGCTTCAGCGCCATCGTCGGCTGGTACGCCAGCAGGTTCCCGGACCGGATGGTGAGGTTGCCGTCCTCCAGGTCGAAGGAGTTCACGTCGAACGCCCGGTCCGCCAGCAGCATCTTCCCGCTGCCCTCGGCCACCACCCAGTCGCTCGCGTGCAGCGGCGAATGGAAGCTGGAGCGCACCAGCCGCTCGAACCGGCCGTGGCCGATGCCGTCGAACCCGATCTGCCCGTAGTAGGCGATCATCTTCCCCTTCTGCAGGAACCACCGGCTCCCCTTGAGCTCCACGCAGAAGGTGTAGGCGTTGACGTTGTCGTCCGAGGGCAGGGTCATCGGATCGAAGACCACGGGCGTGCTCACAGCTTCTCCTCCGACGCCTGGACGTACACCGCACCGCTCCCGCTCAGCTCCAGCTGGAACGCCTCGCCGGAGCCCCGCCCCACCATGTCCCGCCAGCCCACCGCCGTGGACAGCTTGTTGCGGACCTCGCCGTGGTGGGCCACGTACGCCTGCGGGTCCACATGGACCTCCCGGCCCGGTGCGATCGGCAGCTCGACCACCCCGCCGTGCGCCATCACCGCCACCGAACCGTGTCCCGTGAGCGTCGTGGTGAACAGGCCCTGGCCGCTCACCTGGCCGCGCACCATGCCCATCACCCCGCCCTGCGAACCCATGAACATCGTGCCCTGGCGGAGCGTCCCGTCGAAGGCGAGGAGCCGGTCGGCCTCCACGTACAGGGTGTCGCCGGACAGCTCGATCACCTGGACGTGGTGGCCGCCGTGGCCGAACATCACCGTGCCCGACCCCTCGACCGTCATCAGCGGCACCGCCTCGCCCGCCACCCGGCGGCCGATCATCGACGCGAGGCCGCCCTGGCCGCCCTGGATGTTCGGGGTGAAGGAGACCTCGCCCCGGTACGCCAGCATCGCGCCGCGCTGGCTGAACACCTTCCGGCCCGGGGCGAGGACGGCCTCGACCATCTTGGAGTTGATCTCCCGGAACGGCATCAGACCTCGCCTCCGACCGTGTTGCGCTCGCTGGGCTGGACGTAGACCAGGCCGTCGCCCTCGAAGCGGATCTGGAACGCCTCGCCGGAGCCCTCGCCCATCAGCGTCCGGAAGTTCACCCCCGCCTGGAAGTGCTGCTGGAGCCTCCCCTGGTGGGCGATGTAGGCGCCGGGGTCGACCGTCAGCGGATACTGCGGCGACACCCGCAGCAGCACCGCCGTGCCGTCCGACGTGATCGCCGCCTGCCCGGTCCCCTCCACCGTGGTGGTGAACAGCCCGTTGCCGCTCGCCCCGCCGCGCAGCCCGGTGAACGTGGTCCCCGTGCGCAGCCCGGCGTCGGTGGCCAGCAGGTTGCTCGCCTCCACGTACAGGGTGTCCCCGTGCAGCGCGACCAGACTGATCTCGCTCGCCCGGTCGGCGAAATAGCAGGTGCCCCGCCCGGACACCTCCATCACCGTCATCTGCTCGCCGGTCAGCCGGCGGGCCACCATGCCGCGCAGGCCCTCACCGCCGCCGGACAGCTTCTTGAAGGCCATCCGGCCGTCGTACGCGACCATCGAGCCGTTCTTCGCCCTGACGGCATCGCCGGTCAGCTCGACGGCGAGCGTCTTGCCGCCTTGGAGTCGGAACATCGCCACGCCACGACGGTAGCCCCCCACCCGGCCGCCGGGCCAGGGCCCACGGAACCGTCACGCCCCCGGCACTCCCCGGATGCGCGCCCGGACCGGCCCTGATATGCGGCGACGCGGACGGGCGCCCCGCGGGCGGCCCCCGACTCCGGAGGAGTCCCGGCACGATGCCACAATGGGGACGGCTTGTGCGTGCGTTCACAAGCCCACGCGACCCCTCTCACCGAAGGTGCCCCTGTGGACATCAAGACCGCTTCCGCCCTGCACCGGCTGCGCCTCATCTCGATTCCCGAGGCGCTGTCCTTCCCCGCCCTGATCCTCTTCGGGTCGATCCTCAGCCGCGTCTCGGACATCGACTTCCTGATGATGCCGCTCGGCCTGATCCACGGCGCGCTCTTCGTGATCTACGCGGTGTTCCTGCTGGACGTCTGGGTGAAGGCGAAGTGGCCGCTGGGGCGCGTGGCGCTCTTCTTCCTCCTGTCCCTGGTCCCCTTCGGCGGGCTCTACGGCGACAAGCTCCTCAAGAAGTACGAGGCCGACGGCGTCATCGCCGCCCGCGCCCGCCGCGAGGGCACGGTCAGCGCATGATCGTCGCCTTCTCCGTCTCGCCGCTCGGTGTCGGCGAGGACGTCGGGGAGTACGTCGCCGACGCCGTACGGGTCGTCCGCGAGTCCGGGCTCCCCAACCGCACCGACGCCATGTTCACCTCCGTCGAGGGGGAGTGGGACGAGGTCATGGACGTCGTCAAACGCGCCGTGGCCGCCGTCGAGGCCCGTGCCGGGCGCGTCTCCCTGGTGCTGAAGGCCGACATCCGGCCCGGCGTCACCGACGGACTGACCTCGAAGGTCGAGACCGTGGAGCGCCACCTCGCCACCTGACGACCCGTCCGCGCGGGTCCTGTCGCGTTCACCCGAAAAGCCCCCGGCGCCACACGGCCGGGGGTTTTCGCGGCTCCGGACCAAAAACCGCTCACTCGGACCTGCCAAGTCGACACACCGTTAGCCGTCCCCTTCTGTAGGGATATCAACCCGTTCGACAGTGGGAGGCACGGTGCGGTCGGAGGGCTACGACTACGACACCTACAGCCGGCTCGCGGGACCGCTCACGGAGCCGGACCCGACCGGGTACCGGGTGCGGTACAAGAGCCTGCTCTCGACGGAGAAGCACCGAATAAGAGCCGTCCTGCTGATGACCCTCGCCCCGGTGCTCACCGGCGTCCTCCTGCTGTACCTGGTCTGGCCCACGCACTGGACCGAGCGGGAGAACGGGGAGCCCTGGCTGGTCGCGGCCGATACCGCGATGCTCGTGTCGATCGCGCTGATCGAGCTGTTCATGCTGGTCAACGTGGTCTCCATCGCGCACGCCACCCTCGTCGCGCGGGATCCGGTCCCGGTGACGCCCGAGCCCGGCACCCGGGTCGCCTTCCTGACCACGTACGTCCCCGGCAAGGAACCGCTCTCCATGGTCCGCGCCACCCTCAAGGGGGCCGTGCGGCTCGTGCACGACGGCCCGCTGGACGTCTGGCTGCTCGACGAGGGCGACGACCCAGGGGCCCGGATGCTCTGCGCCGAGCTGGGCGTCCACCACTTCACCCGGCGCGGGGTTCCGGAGTGGAACCGTGACAAGGGCGTCCACAAGGCGAGGACCAAGCACGGGAACTACAACGCCTGGATCGCGCTGCACGGCGACGACTACGACTTCTTCGCCTCCGTCGACACCGACCACGTGCCCATGCCCAACTTCCTGGAGCGGATGATGGGCTACTTCCGCGACCCGGACGTCGCCTTCGTCGTCGGACCGCAGGTCTACGGCAACTACGAATCGGCCGTCACCAAGGCCGCCGAGTCGCAGCAGTTCCTCTTCCACGCCCTGATCCAGCGCGCGGGCAACCGCTACGGCGCCCCGATGTTCGTCGGCACCAACAACGTCGTGCGCATCGCGGCGCTCAAGCAGGTCGGCGGCCTCTACGACTCGATCACCGAGGACATGGCCACCGGCTTCGAGATCCACCGCCGCCGCAACCCGCGCACCGGACGCCACTGGCGGTCCGTCTACACCCCCGACGTGCTCGCCGTGGGCGAGGGCCCCGCCTCCTGGACGGACTTCTTCACCCAGCAGATGCGCTGGTCGCGGGGGACCTACGAGACGCTGTTCAAGCAGTACGGCAAGGCGCTGTTCCGGGTGCCCCCCGGCCGCCTCCTCAGCTACACGCTGATGCTCGTCTACTACCCGATGACCGCCGTCAACTGGCTGCTCGGCGTCTTCAGCTGTGTGCTGTTCCTCTGGCTGGGAGCCTCCGGCACCCAGGTCGCCGCCTCCATCTGGCTGATGCTCTACAGCGACGCCGCCGCGCTCCAGATCGGCCTCTACCTCTGGAACCGCCGGCACAACGTCTCGCCCCACGAGCCCGAGGGCTCCGGCGGCCTCGCCGGCATGGCCATGTCCGCGCTCTCCGCCCCCATCTACCTGAGGTCGCTGGGCTCGGCCGTGCTGCGGACCGACGGCCGGTTCGTCGTCACGCCCAAGGGCGGCCAGGCGTCCCCGGACCGGCTGCTCACCTTCCGTATCCACCTCTTCTGGGCGGCGGTCCTGCTCTCCTCGCTCGCCGCGTCCGTCGTCCTGGACCACACCCACGCCGCGATGCGGACCTGGGCGGCGCTCGGCCTGGCGATCTCCCTCGCCCCGGTCGCCGTGTGGGCCTGGACCGCCCGGCAGGAGAGGCGGGCCGAGACCGCCCGCGCCGTCCCCGTCCCCGCGCCCCCCGCCTCCGGGGCGGCGTACGTCCCCACCGCCCCGGCCCCGTCGCCGTCCACCACCACCGCGACGGCGGGCACCACCGCCACCACCACCGCAGGAGGGAACTGAGCCATGGCCTACCGGCCTTCGAAGAGGACGAAGAAGACGCTTCTGGGCGGCGGCGCGGTGGTGCTGCTCGCCGGACTGAACGCGCCCGCCGCACTGTCCTTCGCCCAGGACAGGTACCACGCGTACAAGATCGACCAGCCCGCCTACAAGGCCGAGTACGGCTCCTGGGAGCAGGTGAACATCCCGAAGGAGTACCGCACCAACGCCATCCACGCGGCGCTCCTGCACACCGGGAAGGTCCTCATCGTCGCGGGCTCCGGCAACGACCAGAAGCACTTCGACGAAGGCACCTTCGACACCGTGCTGTGGGACCCGGCCGAGAACACCTTCCAGAAGATCCCCACCCCCGAGGACTTCTTCTGCGGCGGCCACGCCCAGCTCCCTGACGGCCGCCTCCTGATCGCGGGCGGCACCGCCCGCTACGAGGTGCTCGACGACAAGGTGAAGCGGGCCGGCGGCGGCATGCGGGTCAAGAACGAGAACCCGGACAAGCCGCTGAAGCTGAAGAAGGGCACGGTCTTCCGCTCGGCCTCCGGCAAGGAGTACGTCGCCAAGTTCGACGTCACCGTGCCCAAGGCCAAGCGCGAGTTCGAGGTCGACTACTTCGAGAGCGGCCAGATGAAGCCGTGGAAGACCAAGGTGACCGCGGCCGAGCAGCGGGTCTTCGTCGAGGCGGTGGACGAGGGGCCCGAGGCGGTGGCGGCGGGCGCCGCGCAGTACGAGATCGTCGGGCTGAAGGGCAAGGACGCCGACAACTCCTACGGGCTCGCCGAGAAGATCACCATGGACAAGCAGGACTTCCAGGGGATCCGCGCCGCCTACGAGTTCGACCCCACCGCGGAGAAGTACATCAAGGTCGACCCCATGAAGGAGGCCCGCTGGTACCCGACGCTCGTCGGCCTGGAGGACGGCCGGGTGCTCTCCGTCTCCGGTCTCGACGACGTCGGCGCGATCCTGCCGGGCGACAACGAGATCTACGACCCGAAGACCAAGAAGTGGTCCAAGGGCCCCTTCCACTACTTCCCGACCTATCCGGCGCTGTTCCTCACCAAGGGCGGCAAGCTGTTCTACCCGGGGGCCAACGCCGGTTACGGCCCGGCGGACAAGGGGCGCGAGCCGGGGATCTGGGACATCGAGAAGAACACCTTCACCAAGGTCCCCGGCCTGACCGACACCGACCAGCTGGAGACGGCGGCCTCGCTGATGCTGCCGCCCGTCCAGGACCAGAAGGTGATGGTGCTCGGCGGCGGCGGGGTCGGCGAGTCCAAGAAGTCCACGGCGCGCACGGCCGTCATCGACCTCAAGAAGGAGAACCCGGCCTTCGAGGCGGGCCCCGACCTGCCGCAGGGCACGCGCTACCTGAACAGCGTGATCATGCCCGACGACACCGTCTTCACCAGCGGCGGGTCGGAGGACTACCGGGGCCGCGGGGCCAGCAACATCCTGAAGGCGCAGTTCTACGACCCGAAGTCCAGCACCTTCAAGGAGGCGGCCGAGCCGACCGTGGGGCGCAACTACCACTCCGAGGCGCTGCTGCTGCCCGACGGGCGGGTGGCGACCTTCGGCTCCGACTCGCTCTACGGCGACAAGGACAACACCAAGCTCGGCAAGTTCGAGCAGCGGATGGAGGTCTACACCCCGCCCGCACTGCACCGCGGCAAGGACAAGCGCCCGGTGATCGGGGACGGCCCCCAGGACGCCGAGCGCGGCACGACGGTCACGTACCGGAGCGCCGACGCGGACCGGATCGCCACCGCCCGGCTGATGCGGCCGAGCGCCGTCACCCACACCACCGACGTGGAGCAGCGCTCCATCGAACTGGGCCTGGAGAAGGGCGAGGGCAAGGTGAGCGTGACCGTGCCGGACGACCCCACGCTGGTGCCGCCCGGCTGGTACATGCTCTTCGTCACGGACACGGACGGCGTCCCCTCCGAGGCGAAGTGGGTCAAGGTCGCCTGAGGACGCGGACGCGGCGGGGGGGGGGGGGCCCCCGGGGGGGGGGGGGCCCGCCCCGCGCCCCCCGGGGGGCGGGGGGGGGGGGCGCCGCGCCGCCCCGCCCCGCCCGACCCCGCCCCCGAGCCCCCCGCGC